>JADZFY010000270.1 GCA_020854215.1 Chitinophagaceae bacterium
ATAACAAAAATTTTTTTCATTGTGATTTTTTTTGATAAAACAATAACATTTACAAGCATGGCGCCCGTAGGAGTAGGAATTAATGTTATTCTTCAGGGGGGAATTGGAGATAAGAAATATCCTGTAAATGCAAATAAACGGATATACAGGGTATCAAACAAACTTTATTCCAATTTTTCCCGGCCGCCGGTCATTTGTTTGACTTATGTTAACAGAACGCCAATAGTATCATATTTTTAGGTATTTTGCCGCATTAAATAATTGCTTTTAATGATATGCCGCTACAATTAACCCGTCCATTAGCTTTTATTGATTTGGAGACAACCGGCGTAAACCTTGCTGTTGATCGCATTGTTGAATTAGCTATCGTGAAGGTTCAGCCGGATGGAAGCAGGTTGGTTAAGCGAAAACTGGTGAATCCGCAGATGCCCATACCGCAGGCTTCGTCCGATATACATGGCATTACGGATGAAATGGTTAAAGACGCGCCTTCCTTTAAGCAGATTGCTAATGAAATTCGTCAGTTTTTGGATCATTGCGACCTGGCGGGTTACAACTCCAACCGGTTCGATCTTCCCTTGCTGGTGGAGGAGTTCTTACGTGCAGGACTGGAATTTGATGTAACCAGCCGTCATCTGCTCGACGTGCAAAAGTTGTATCACATGATGGAGCCACGAACGCTCGGCGCTGCCTATAAATTCTATTGCGATAAAAGTCTTGATAATGCCCATAGTGCAGAAGCAGATGCCCTGGCTACCTTTGAAATTTTGGAATCACAGCTTCAGCGGTATCCTCAGGTGGGAAATACGGTAGAATCTGTTATTAAATTTACCGGTCAGGAACAAATTGTGGATTTCGCCCGTCGATTTATTATGGAAAACGGAGTAGAAATATTTAATTTCGGCAAGCACAAAGGAAAAACGGTAACTGAGGTACTTAGGATTGAACCGCAGTATTACGACTGGATGATGAAGGGTGACTTTCCCATGCATACTAAACAAAAACTCACCGAAATATTAAACCGAACCTTGTTAAAGAAAGCGTAAAGTCACTAATGTTGACTGGAGCATAAACTAATTTTATAGCCAAAGAAATAAGAATAGCGGTTGGAAAAGCTGGTAATCATACCTACGTATAACGAGAGTGAAAATATCAAAGCAATTCTTCATGCCATTTTGGGCATGCAATTGAACTTTCATATTCTGGTAGTGGACGACAACTCCCCGGACGGTACGGCATCACTGGTTCGTGATATGCAAAAAGACTATCCCGGTCAACTTTTTCTTGAAGTTCGGCAGGGAAAATTGGGGCTGGGCACCGCCTATATATTTGGGTTTAAATGGGCCATAGACCGCGATTACAGATATATTTTTGAAATGGATGCCGACTTTTCCCATAATCCTAATGATCTGGAAAGGCTATACCAAACCTGCGTTCGTAATGCCGATGTAGTGGTGGGTTCGCGCTACGTTAAGGGAGGAGAAACGGTGAACTGGAGCCGGTACAGAATAGGACTTTCAAAAGGAGGAGCACTGTACACAAGGGTACTTACGTGGATGCCGGTAAAAGATCCAACCGCCGGTTTTATTTGTTATAGAAAAGAAGTGTTGGAAACCATTAATTTCGATCAAATCAATTTTGTGGGGTATGCATTTCAAATTGAAATGAAATTTGCCGCCTGGAAACTGGGGTTTAGGGTGGTGGAAATTCCAATTACTTTTGTTGACCGAAAGTACGGCACCTCAAAAATGAATAAGAATATTGTTAAGGAAGGTATTTTGGGCGTTTTGAAGATACAATGGCAAAGCATGTTTAAAAATTATCGCAAAAAAGTTCGCAACAATTACGTTGCTGCCTCGCCGTTACCTGCTGAAGTATTGGGTTAACAAGACTGAGATCATCACCCCGTTCCCTGCTTTTTCAGATATTCTTTTCCAAATTTTCTTTCAAGAAGTATTTCACTAACCACAATTTTGATGAAGAAGGCTTTCTTGTCTTTACACATCGCTATTTTTCTCGCTGGTTTTACAGGTATTTTGGGCAGACTGATAACCCTCAATGAAGGGCTGCTGGTGTGGTGGCGTCTCTTTATCACTTCGGCCACCATGGGTGTTATTTTTCTGTTTAGCGGTCGTTTGCAAAAGGCTTCCCTTTCCCTGCATTTGAATATTTTAGGCACAGGAGCGATTGTTGCCCTGCACTGGGTGTTCTTTTACGGCAGCATTAAATATGCCAACGTATCTGTAGCGCTGGTATGTTTTTCGTCTATCGGCTTCTTCTCCGCTTTTTTTGAACCCTGGATTCTACGCAAAAAGTTAGATGGGCTGGAAGTGCTGTTCGGTGCTTTGGCCATCGTGGGTATCTGGTTGATTTTTCATTTTGACCGGCAGTATAAACTGGGGATACTTCTGGGCGTTATTTCTGCATTGTTCGGTGCATTATTTCCGGTTCTTAACAAAAAATTCATTGACAGGCTTTCTCCCCAAAGTCTCACGTTTTATGAAATAACGGGTGCGCTGCTGGTATTAACCCTGGGCATGCCTTTTTATCTCAGTCATTTCCCCGGCGATCATTTTTTGCCAACTACGTCCGATCTTTTGTGGTTGCTGGTGTTAAGCTGGTTATGTACAGTGCTTGCATTTAATCTTTCTCTTCAGGCATTAAGAAAAATATCTCCTTTCGCGATCAATCTCAGTTATAATCTTGAGCCTATATATGGTATTCTGCTCGCGTTTATTGTTTATCAGGAAAACCAATATCTGAGCAGTGGTTTTTTTGTTGGAGTGGCACTCATTTTACTAACCGTGGTTTTGCAAACCATCCGGTTATACAAGAGGAGGCGATAAAAGAAGTTTAATCTTATCTTGCAAACTGATTCGGAAAATAGTTATAGATTATGAGAAAGATATTTTTTCTTGTCGCCGTATTGCTGGCAGGTAGCGTATATGCACAACATAAACAACCTTTGGATCATTCTGTTTATGACAGCTGGCAATCTGTTGGTGAACGCAGGATAAGCAATGACGGCAAATGGATTGTTTATACCGTGGACGTTCAGGAGGGTGATGATACGCTGGTGATTTGTTCCTCAGACAATCAATACAAAGAAAAGATACCCCGCGGTTACCAGGCAACTATCACAGAGGACAGCCGGTTTGCGGTTTTTAAAATTAAACCTCCCTATGCGGAGATACGGAATGCCCGCATTAAAAAGAAATCGTCCGATGATTCTCCAAAGGATTCCCTGGCTATAGTAGAATTGGGAAAGGGATTTGTGGTTAAAGAAGCGCGGGTGAAATCGTACATGATGCCGGAGAAAAATGCGCAATGGATAGCGTGGCAATTTGAAAAACCTTTAAAAGATACTACCGAAAAGAAGAATACTGGTTCCGATTCCCTGGCATTAAAGGTGGATTCATCCAGGAAGGTTATTCAGGAACCTTCCGCCGAGCAGATTAAAAAGAGACGCAAAATAACCAATCCTCAGATTATTAAAAACGATAACGGTGTTGGTGAAAATCCTAACGATGCGCCTTACGTAAACGGCGCCACGGGAGGCAGCGCAGCCCAGGGAACGCTGCTGGTTATCTACGATTTGGGCAGTAACGTGAAACGTATGATGGAAGGGGTAAACGAATACGTTTGGAGTAAAACGGGAAATATACTGTTAACGGAAATCACCGCTACTAAAAAGGATAGTCTGCGCAAACCTGCAATCTGTATATACAGAACAACAGAAAACAGTTTCGATACGATCATGAAGGGTGGAAACGACTTCCGCCATTTTGCGATTGATGAAGAGGGCTACCAGGTGGCCTTTGTTGCAGAAAGAGACAGTAGTGCCAACGCGTTGCAGCGGTTTTACAAATTGTGGTACTGGAAAAACGGGTACGACAGCGCCATGGTGATTGTGGATAGAAATAGTGTAGGAATGCCCATTGGCTGGAGTGTAAGTGCAAACGCAAATCTGCATTTCAGCAAATCCGGCAGGCGGATTTTTTTAGGAACGGCACCGGCGCAGCCGCCAAAAGACACCACATTGATTGATATAGACCTGGTGAACGTGGATATCTGGAATTATAAGGATGATTATCTTCAGCCTATGCAATTGAAGAGGCTGGATGCCGATTTAAAGAAAAGCTATGCTGCAATGATTAGTTTGGATACGAAAAATTTTATCCAACTGGGTGACGAACAGGTGCCGGAGGTTGTGATGGGAAGGGAAGGCGACGCCGACTTTTTTGTGGGTATAACGGATGAGGGTAAACGAATTGCTTTACAGTGGGAAGGGAGAACATTAAAAGATATTTATGTTATTGATCCTGCGGACGGATCCAGGAAACGTATCAAGGACAACCTGTTGGGATATGCCACTGCGTCGCCGGATGGAAAATATGTATTATGGTATGACGCCGGCGTTCGGCAGTATTTTACCTGGAGAAACGGGAAGACCAGGAATATTTCTTCAGGGGTGAAAACGAAACTTTATGATGAAGAGTTTGACATGCCCACAACGCCTCCTTCGTATGGCATTGTGGGATGGACACAGAGCGATCTGGCTGTACTGGTATATGATAAGTTCGATATCTGGCAGCTCGATCCGGATGTGGTAGTTGGCCCGGTTAATGTTACAGCAGGAGAGGGGCGAAAGAATAAAATAACCTACAGGTATATACAAACAGATCCCGGGGAGAAATTCATAGCACCTTCACAGGAGTTACTGCTGCACATGTTTGGAGAGAAAAACAAGCAAGCCGGTTTGGCTACATGCAAACTGATTCGTAATTCGCAACCGGTTACGGTAGTATTTGGCGCCTTTGCGATTAATGCCCGGGTAAACAAAGCGAAGGATACCTCTGCTTTTATCTATACCAAAGAAAGCTATGTGTTGTCGCCGGATTTGTATGTTAATGCCGGTTGGCAGAAGGAAACCAAACTGAGTGCTATTAATCCTCAGCAGCATAAGTACAACTGGGGCACTGCAGAGTTGTTTTACTGGAAAACATACAATGGAAAACAGGCTACCGGTATCGTATATAAACCTGAAAATTTTGATTCCCGCAATAAGTACCCGGCAATATGCTATTTCTATGAAAAACTGAGCGATGGATTGTTTCAGTACATTCCTCCAACTCCAACCCCAAGCCGGTTGAATATTTCTTTTTTTGTGAGCCGTGGATATGTCGTTTTTGTACCTGATATTGCTTATACTATCGGACATCCGGGCAGAAGCGCGTATAATTATATTGTAAGTGGCGCAAGGGCATTGGTAAAAAAAGGTTGGATTGACAGTACCCGTATAGGATTGCAGGGGCAAAGCTGGGGTGGCTACCAGGCTGCGTATTTGATAACACAAACTTCTTTATTTAAGGCTGCCTGGGCAGGAGCCCCGGTGAGTAATATGACGAGTGCGTATGGCGGTATCCGTTGGGGAACAGGTATGAGCCGGGAGTTTCAGTACGAAAAAACACAGAGCAGGATAGGAGCTACTATTTGGGAAAAGCCACAGCTCTATATCGAAAATTCACCCTTGTTTCATCTGCCGAAGGTTCGTACCCCGCTTGTAATTATGCACAATGACAATGACGGGGCAGTACCCTGGTATCAGGGAATTGAGTTGTTTACCGGACTTAGGCGTTTGGGTAAACCCGTATGGTTGCTGAATTATAATGGAGAGGAACACAATTTGGTTGAAAGAAAAAACAGAAAAGATATCCAAATCAGGGAACAACAGTTTTTCGACTGGCTGTTAAAAGGGCAACGCCCTGCACAGTGGCTGAGTACAGGGGTGCCGGCCTCCATGAAAGGTAAAGTATGGGGATTGGACAAATAATGGCGCTCGTTTAAAATCCTTACAATGGGCTGCTATAAATTGGGCAGTTGTATCTAACCATCGCCTTTTTAAGCTATATTTCAAAATTATCGCCTTTTTAGGCTATATTTTTAAATTATCACCTTTTTAGGCTATATTTGAGCAACAAACCCGTTCACATGCCTGTTGGTGCTGTTATCACTGCTGATATTGTAAACTCCACGGTTTTGGGAACCGCGATGGGGAAGAAACTGCTCGCACAATTGGGCATCGTTTTAAAAAATCACATCCATGAGTTTTACAGGGGTGACAGCTTTCAGGTATATATTAAGGATCCTTTGGCTGCATTGAAGCTGGCTTTCCGTATCCGGGCTGTTGCACGGCGGCTTTCGGAACAGTATGATGTTCGTATTAGTATTGGAATAGGAAAGATAAACACGCCTGTACGGAGCTTACG
>JADZFY010000271.1 GCA_020854215.1 Chitinophagaceae bacterium
CAAAACACCTCCTGATAACTCCGGGTGGATATTTGATACGCCGGATCAAACTTGAAACTTAATTGTGCGTTCAGTCTCTCCTTCTGCATGGCGGTTATTTCGTAAATTGCACCCCTAAATTCGTATTTCAAATGCTTGAATGGCTTAAACAACCCTGGCCCTGGTATATTGCCGGACCATTATTTGGGTTAACAGTACCGGCATTATTGCTGCTTGGTAACAAAACTTTTGGTATATCGTCTTCATTGCGGCATATCTGTGCGATTAGCGTTCCTGCTAAAATTTCCTATTTCCGGTACGATTGGAAAAAGGAAGCATGGAATCTCTTTTTTGTGGGAGGCGTTTTGATTGGAGGGATTATTGCTGCAACCCTGCTCAGCAATGCAACGCCTGTGCAGGTAAATCCTCAGTTACAGGAAGAGTTGGCAGGATATGGTATTACCGATTACAGCAACATGGTGCCCGCAGACCTTTTTTCCTGGCCTGCATTATTTACCCTTCGCGGTTTTTTGATGATGGTGGTGGGCGGCTTTTTAGTAGGTTTTGGTACCCGGTATGCCGGAGGCTGTACCAGTGGCCATTCTATCATGGGGCTCAGTAATTTGCAGTTGCCCTCATTGATCGCTACCTGTTGTTTTATGGTGGGTGGCTTTGTGATGACCTGGCTGATACTTCCTTATATACTGCGATTGTAATCAACGACAAACTATAAACTATAAACTACAAATTCAGATATGTTGGTTAAAGAGAAAAAAGCTGAAATCCCCGTTATAAAAATAGATTTGGGAAACACCGACTACGAAGTGCGTTCCCAAAATGCCATGTGTGTTAACGAAAGCACGCTGGATAAACCGCTTCGTGTTAATTTTAAGTATGCACTGATGGGTGTTTTTTTTGGTGTGCTGTTAGTAAAAGCTGAAGTGGTTTCCTGGTTTAGGATTCAGGAAATGTTTAAGCTCCAGAGTTTTCACATGTACGGCGTAATTGGCTCGGCCGTTTTGGTGGGTATGATTAGTGTAGCACTGATTAAAAAGTTGAAGGCAAAGTCTATCGAAAAAGAAGATATCCACCTCGAAGCCAAACCGTTTCACAAAGGGCAAGTTTTTGGCGGGTTAATATTTGGTTTGGGCTGGGCGATTACCGGTGCATGCCCCGGGCCTTTATATGCGCTTATTGGAACGGGTGCTACCGTGATCATAGTAACCCTGTTCAGCGCTATAGTCGGTACCTGGGTTTATGGGCGCTTCAGGCATAAACTACCCCATTAAATTCCGGACGACGGCATTGTGTTTGAACGTACACCACACCTGTCATTCAGTATTTGTACAGAATTGGATTTTAATCTTGTGATGTAAACGACATTTCGTTATTGAAAATCCATTGACATGAAACGTTCATTCGTAATCCTTTTTGGTATCACCAGTATCGTTTTCGTGGCCTGCGGTACCGGGCAGCAAAAACACGATACTTCATCCGGCCGGGCGGATACTGTTGTAAATCAAAATCCAACGCTTGTTCAAAGAGATTCTGCTATTCTGGCTGATGACTCCGCAACAGTTGAAACGGTAAAAGGTGTAAAACTGGAAGAAACAAATGCCATTAGTCAGGAAAAAGAAGCCGCCGACAAGTTGGCAAAAGAGAAAGGAATAAGATAACAAAAAAGTATTTCGCCGGTCGCTATTTGCGAGAGATCGGGGGCTTTTTTTGACAGGGGAGTCTTCCGGGATGGAAGTTTGCTGCATAATCGGGTGCTTTTCCGGAGCGGTATATCCTGCAAAAACGAAGCAAAACGGGTAGATGTGCCGGGCGAACCGGGAGATGAGTTATGGGATATTTGTGCAATGTTTGGTATCTTTTTTAGTCAGGGGGCTGCAAGGGATGTTGTTGCCTGAACCCTAAACGGCGCGTTATTACTCCGATATCCCAAAACATTTTTTAATTTTCTTACTCAACTATTTGGCAATAAAGAATAAGCCATATACCTTTGCACTCCCAAAATCAAAAGGGCAGTTTACGGTATGTCTCAAAGAATCAGGATAAAATTACAGAGCTACGATCACAATTTGGTAGATAAATCTGCTGAAAAGATTGTGAAGACTGTACGCAGCACCGGCGCTGTGGTAACCGGGCCTATTCCGTTACCTACGCATAAAAAAATATTTACGGTATTGCGTTCACCCCATGTAAACAAGAAGAGTCGTGAGCAGTTCCAGCTTTCTACGCACAAGCGGTTGCTGGATATTTACACTTCGTCTTCCCGTACTGTAGATGCGCTGAGCAAGTTAGACCTGCCCAGCGGTGTGGATGTAGAGATCAAAGCATAAGCTTTGACGGTTCCCGAAAATATCGGGATATAAAAAAGCAACTTAGTTCTTACTATAAATATTCCATCTGCCAATAGCGGGAAACCAAAAGAAAGCAGCGCTGGATTACCGGAAACAGAGAAAAAAGTTCTTTGGTCGCAAGTTGAACAATCGGTTTACGACTTCCGGATTTGGAGAATTAAATATGAACTAGCCCTTCGAGGTTAGTTTACCGCTGGTACTTCCCCTTTCACAAGTGGAAAAAACAGGAAAAGGTCGGCGGCAAACGGGGATTGAAGTATTGGACATGTATAATAGTCCAGTCTGTCTCTTCAACCAAAAGGGTATAAAAACAACACAATGAAAGGTATTATTGGTAAAAAAATCGGGATGACCAGCATCTTCAATCCTGCCGACGGCAAGCAAACTGCCGTTACAATTATTGAAGCTGGTCCCTGTGTAGTTACACAAGTTAAAACAAAAGAAACCGACGGTTACAGCTCGGTTCAGTTAGGTTTCGGCGACAAAACAGAAAAACATACTACAAAAGCTGAAGCTGGTCACTACGCCAAGGCAAATACTCCTGCCAAACAATTTGTAAAAGAATTTCGTGATTTTTCCCTCGAAAAAGCAATTGGTGAAACCATTACGCTCGACATTTTTGCTGAAGGCGATAGTGTGGAGGTAGTAGGTACCACCAAAGGCCGTGGTTTTCAGGGTGTGGTAAAACGCCATGGATTTCATGGTGTGGGTGAACAATCACACGGTCAGCACGACCGCCAGAGAGCGCCGGGTTCTATCGGTAACTCTTCCGATGCATCGCGTGTATTTAAAGGAATGCGCATGGCAGGCAGAATGGGGGGCGACAGAGTGAAGGTGAAAGGATTGAAAGTGGTGAAATTGTTCCCGGAGAAGAATTACCTGTTGGTGAGCGGAGCGGTACCAGGGTATAACGGTTCAATTGTATTAATTCAAAAGTAAGATCACTGCCGGTACACGGATAACTTGTACCGGCAAAATATTTTATACAATGCAAGTAGATGTTTTAAATAAAGCAGGTGAAAAAACGGGTCGTACAGCAGAACTGCCTGATGAAATATTTGGAATTGAGCCCAATGATCATGTGATTTACCTCGCAGTAAAACAGTTTCTGGCGGCACAGCGCCAGGGAACACATAAGGTGAAAACCCGTGCTGAAGTGAAAGGTGCCAGCCGCAAACTGCATCGCCAAAAAGGTACCGGTGGCGCCCGTAAGGGAAATATCCGTAACCCTTTGTACAAAGGTGGGGGTACGATTTTCGGACCTAAGCCTCATGGTTACGATATTAAACTGAACCGTAAGGTAAAAGACCTCGCTAAAATATCAGCACTTTCTTACAAGGCAAAAGAAAATGCTATTGTGGTAGTGGAAGATTTTGCCCTGGAAACGCCTAAAACAAAGGAAGCTGCAGGAGTAATTAATAATCTGAACCTGAATAAGAAAAGGACACTGTTTGTATTGCCCGCTTACAATGAGAATGTACAGTTGAGCTTCCGTAATATGCCTACCGTACTGGGTGTTTTACTGGCAGATATCAATACGTATGATATTGTAAACAGTGATGTGCTGGTTCTGACGGAAAATGCAGCAAAAATATTTTCTGACGAAGAAGTTGCAGCAGAGGCCTAAGAAAACTATTTAAATTTTCATCCCGTCTTTTGCGGGACAAATGTTCAAATTAACAGAAATGAAACTTGCA
>JADZFY010000272.1 GCA_020854215.1 Chitinophagaceae bacterium
ATAACCTGATTAACCTGCTGGACACACCGGGTCACAAGGATTTTGCTGAAGACACTTACCGAACCCTAACTGCGGTTGACAGTGTTATACTTGTTATTGACAGTGTAAATGGAGTGGAAGAGCAAACGCGACGTTTAATGGAAGTTTGCCGGATGCGCGATACGCCCGTTATTGTGTTTATTAATAAAATGGACAGGGATGGAAAGCAGCCCTTCGATTTGCTGGAAGAAATCGAAAAAGAACTCCACATCCAGTTGCACCCCATGACCTGGCCCATTAACAGCGGCAAGGAATTCAAGGGCGTATACAATCTGTTTGAAAAAAATCTGTTGTTATTTGCTCCCAATACGAAAGCGGATGATGAGGATATAGCACATATTACCGATCTCTCATCTAATATATTGGCATCTAAAGTAGGGGACCGGAATGCTGCGCAGTTACGGGAAGATGTGGAACTGATAGACGGCGTTTACGGCGAAATGAATACACAGGATTATCTTCAGGCTAAAACAGCTCCCGTTTTTTTCGGTAGTGCCGTTAACAACTTTGGGGTTAAAGAAATGCTGGATACCTTCATCCGGATTGCGCCCTCACCCTTATGCAGGGTAACATCTGAACGGGAGGTTTGCCCGGAAGAGGAAAAATTCAGTGGATTTGTATTTAAAATACATGCCAATCTCGATCCGCGCCATCGCGACCGAATTGCATTTTTGAGAGTATGCTCCGGAAAATTTGAACGCAATAAGTATTACCATCATGTCCGCTTGGATAAGGATATCCGGTTTAGCAATCCGTATTCTTTCCTGGCCCGCCAAAAAGATGTAATTGAGGAAGCTTTTCCCGGAGATGTGGTGGGATTATTCGACACCGGCAATTTTAAAATAGGGGATACCCTCACCGAAGGAGCCGATTTTTACTACACCGGGATTCCGAGCTTTTCGCCTGAACTTTTCCGCGAAGTAGTGAACAAAGATCCTATGAAAACCAAGCAATTGGAAAAAGGATTGTTACAGTTAACCGATGAAGGAGTTGCCCAGTTGTTTACCCAGCATGGTGGCAACCGTAAAATTATTGGATGCGTAGGCGACCTGCAATTCGAAGTAATCCAGTACCGGTTACTTAACGAGTACGGTGCATCTGTTCAGTTCAATGCTCTTCCATTTTATAAAGCCTGCTGGATCACTTCCAATGATCAGAAAAAATTAGAGGATTTCATTCGTTTTAAAACCGGTAATGTGGTATTGGACAAAGATGACCACCTCGTGTATCTGGCCCAGAGCGAGTGGTTTCTTAATACGGAAATAACTAATAACCCCGCTATTCAGTTTCATTTTACCAGTGAGATACATAAAGGAACGGAAGTATAGGAGATGCATTGGGAAAAGACAGGAAATTAGAATCACCGGAACGGAAAAGGGATTCAAAAATTCAGCACTCCCGATCCCGGTAAAATAAAATCAGAAAAGACCTTTGTGGCATAGCTGACTTTCAAACATTCTTTGCAATATCAGTATTTACAACCATTTCAGCGGCAGGTTGGATGCTTCAAAGAGGGTACATCGTCATCACGTTCTTCGCATCTTCTGAACCAGCCAGGCGTTAATCGGTATGCGTGAAATGAGAACTCGTGATCTTTCACAGATAAAAAATGGGGCGTTACATTGACAATAAGAAGCAGTACACAAAATGAATAACCGCAAAGTATGCCAAAGTCTTTGCACTCTTTGTGTATCCTTTGCGGTTAATGGTGACAGGCACCTAAAGTTGTGACACTTAATATTCAATATATCTGACTAACCTTGTCTTTCCACATTTCTATTTTAGGAAAGTTACCTGCCGTCTCCATCGAGCAAATTACCTAGTCCGCCGAGCAGGCTGCCTTCTTCCTTTCGGTTAACAGTACCATAGGCTAAAATCCGGCTGGCAAGACGACTCACAGGCAGCGTTTGTATCCACACTTTACCCGGACCACGCAGTGTGGCGAAAAATAATCCTTCCCCACCAAATATGCTGTTACGAATACCTCCTACAAACTGGATGTCGTACGACACCGTTCTGGAATAGGCCACCAGGCAGCCGGTATCTATCTTCAGCGTTTCCCCCTCGTGCAGTACGCGTTGAAATACGTGACCACCAGCGTGAACAAATGCCATTCCATCACCTTCCAATTTCTGCATGATAAATCCTTCTCCTCCAAACAAACCCGTACCCAGCCTGCGCTGGAATTCAATTCCGATACTTACGCCCCGCGCCGCGCATAAAAAGGCGTCCTTCTGACAAACCACTTTTCCCTCAAGTTCGTACAAATCCAGCGGGATAATTTTTCCCGGATAGGGGGAGGCAAACGCCACTCTTTTCTTACCCTGTCCGGCATTGGTAAAGGCAGTCATGAACAGACTCTCACCGGTGAGTAACCGCTTGCCGGCATTAAATAATTTATTCATAAATCCACCTCCCTGTTGCTGGCTGCCATCGCCGAAGATGGTTTGCATCTGTACACCTTCATCCATCATCATAAAGGCGCCGCTTTCAGCCATTGCTGTTTCACCCGGATCCAACTCAATGTCCACATACTGCATTTCCTCACCATAAATTCTATAATCAATATCATGTGCTTTTTGCATAACGCTGAATATTTTGAACGGCAAGATAAAACAAGATTACGCATCACCGGCTACCGTTGATAAAATAACCTACACCCGCCATACAAAACCGCTAAAAATGCAGTGGGTTTCTTAAAACGACGAACCTGCAATTGGTGCCCCTGTTTGTAGAGGTGTTTGAGCATTATAATGCCAGATTGCTGATCATACGATTTGTCATCACCTTATTCTAAATGGTCATCACCATCGCCTATAAATTAGCCATTGGAACTCCTGCGCCGACGGCGTTCCACTTGCCACCAAAATCAAATTCCCCGAAAAGGTGACGCAAAACTCCCCGAATGGCGGATTCTTGTATAGTTTTCTATGTTGGGGTAACCGGCATATCGCATTTCCCATCCTTGTAAATTCGTACAGCGCTTAGCGGTTTTGTATCTTTATTTTATCACCTAAACGTTCTCAATCGTTGTATTATGTTTTCAAAAATTACAATTGCTGTTGCCGTAGGTTTAATCAGTTGCGGTAATGTAAAAGCCCAGCAATCAGCTGCCGGCTCCCTGCTGGTTTTGAATAAGGCCGACAATGCCCTCGTAGTGGTGAATCCGGTAAACCTAACGGTTACGGCTAACATCCCTACTGGTGAAGGCCCGCACGAAATAGCATTTTCGGATGATCACCAACTGGCATTTGTAGCGAATTACGGTGCACAACAACACGGGCATTCTCTCTCTGTAATAGATATTGCCGCCCAAAAAGAAATCCGCAGGGTAGAACTGGGTCCTTTGCTTCGTCCCCACGGTATTGAAGCAAAAAACGGAAAAATATATTTTATTTCTGAGCTTACCCGAACGGTTGCCTGTTACGATTTCAGCACCGATAAAATTGAATGGCTAACGGGCACCGGGCAGGATGGCGGACACATGCTGGTATTGACGCCGGATGGTAAGCGCATCTATACCGCTAACAGGGTATCCCACACCGTTACTTCCATTGATATCGGAACTGCTTCTTCCCCGGGAAAAATACTGCAAATTGCAACCGGGAGTAAACCGGAAGGGATAGATGTTTCACCCGACGGAAGAGAAGTATGGGTGGGTAATACAGGTGATGGAACCATCAGTATTATTGATGTGGCATCTAATAGCGTCACCTATACTTTTGGGGTTGGAAAAGTTCCTATACGCATTAAGTTTACGCCCGATGGAAAAACAGTGTTGGTATCGGACAACGGTGCAGGAGAACTGATAGTGATTAACGCTTCCTCCCGGGAGATCATCAAACGGGTTAACGCAGCAGCATCTCCGGTGGGGATACTTATACAACCCAACGGAAAAATGGCGTATATAGCCCGCAGCGGCTCAGGTATCGTCAGCGCTTTTGATCTTGAACAATGGAGATTTATCGGCGATATTAAAACCGGTAATGCTCCGGACGGCATGGCCTGGGTGAAATAAGCAGAGCATTAAATCCAAAAGCCGAAGTTCGGATCGGATATGCAACTCCTCATTTCTTTGTGCCTTTGTGTCTTTGTGGCAATCCTTGTATTCTTCCCACCACAAAGGCACGAAAACGCAAAGTGAAAAATACAACCTCTCATTTCTTTGTGCCCTGGTGTCTTCACGGCCTTCGCATTGTATAGCTTCTCGGACACTGCGGTAAAAAATAACCACGCAATTTTGGTGATACTATGATTTCAAAAAACTCCTCAACACATATTGCAGGATGCCGCCATTTTCAAAATACGCCACGTCAATGGCAGAATCCAATCTGGCTTTTCCTTCAAAGGTTATCACCTCACCTGAATCTTTTTTCGCCGTAACTTTTATTTTCTTAAAGGGATATAAATTTTCGGAAATACCCGAAATATCAAATGTTTCTTTTCCTGTCAATCCTGAGGATTCTGCTGTTGCTCCTTCCGGAAACTCAAGCGGTAGAATACCCATCCCCACTAAATTACTCCGGTGAATGCGTTCAAAACTTTCGGCGATCACCACTTTAACTCCCAACAAACTTGGACCTTTGGCCGCCCAGTCTCTCGATGAACCACTGCCATATTCTTTACCCGCTAATACAACGAGGGGCGTTTTGTCTGCCGCGTACTTCATGGCGGTGTCAAAAACCGTAAGGGTTTCATTGGTGGGCAAATAAGTAGAAAAGCCGCCTACTTTGTCCGTTATCTTATTCTTAATCCGCACATTGGCAAAAGTGCCCCGCATCATCACTTCGTGATTTCCGCGTCGGGAGCCATACGAATTAAAGTCCTTCCTCTCAACGCCTTTACTCAGGAGGTATTGACCTGCCGCAGTCTGTTCACCAAAGGACCCCGCCGGAGAGATATGATCTGTAGTAACAGAATCACCGAGGTATAACAATACCCTTGCCCCGGTAATGTCGGAAAGCTTTTCAGGAGCCACACTCAGGTTCTGGAAAAAAGGCGCTTCCTGGATATAGGTAGAATGATCGTCCCACACATATTTTGTGCCCTCGGGTGCCAGCAGGTTTTTCCAATCATCATCTCCTTCAAATATTACGCTGTAGGTCTGTTCAAAATCTTCTACCCGCATGCACGATTGAATAGTGTCGTTTATTTCCTGCTGGGTAGGCCAAATATCTTTTAGATAAACCGGCTCGCCGTTGGG
>JADZFY010000273.1 GCA_020854215.1 Chitinophagaceae bacterium
CATTAAAGTCAATTGTTTCTGATAAATTTGTTGTAGGCATAGTGCATGTTTTTAGTTGTTACAAATTGCGAAACTTATTGTTATCGCACTATAAAACTAACCTGCCTTTCGCGGGCAGGATCGGCGGCGCAGCATTTTGGTGCTGCATGACCGCAACAACTGCACTATGCTTTTCTTACATAATTACTTCGCAGGCAAGTGGCCGAGGCCGTCAAAATGAATGGTTACCTTATTGAGGAAGATACCGTTGTTCCCCGCGCAGCCTTACCTGCACTAATCCGGGGCGTAAAGGCATTGGGACAACAGTATAACTTTGATGCAGTATGTTACGGACATGCGGGCGATGGAAATCTGCATATTCGCATCAAAACTTCCGGTGCTTCGGGAAGCTTTTTGGAACCGGCAATACAGGAAGGATTGCGTGCTTTGTTTGAACTGGTAAGCAACCTGGGAGGCACCATAAGTGCGGAACACGGCATTGGCCTGGTGCAAAAACGTTATATGGATATTGTGATGAATGAAACGCAATTGCGGTTGATGCGGGAAATAAAAAAAGTATTCGACCCGAACAATATATTAAACGCAGGAAAAATTTTTGACTAATGAAAAAATCACTCGCACTATTGATAGCTATTACCGCTATGTTATTCCAAACCATCTGCGCGCAAGATGAACCGGAGGCCGCACCAACCAAAGGTTTCGATAAATCTAAACTATTTTTTGGCGGGAACTTTGGGCTGGGATTCGGAAGTAACAGTTCTTCCATTATTGTTTCACCGCAGGTTGGTTATCGTTTCAATACCTATTTTGCAGCCGGGGCGGGCGTTAATTTTAATTATTACAGCTACAAAACATTTTATAACGGAGAGGCTAAGGATCGGTTTGGTTACGGCGGGATCAATATTTTTGGACGAGTGTATCCGATCCCGTACTTACTGGTGCAAGCACAACCAGAACTCAACTATAGTTGGGGGTCGCGCAAGTATGCAGACAACAGACCTACTGAAAAGTTAAAAGGAATGCTGGTACCTTCCCTGCTGCTGGGCGCCGGTGCAGCCATCCCAACGGGTGGAAATGGCGCACTTTTACTCATGCTTCAGTACGATGTACTGCAGGAATCGCGTACACCCTATGGAAATAAAGTATTTTTTTCAATGGGATATAATTTCTAAGACGGAAGAAGAAGTGCACATTGGTGGTCATGTGGCGAACGGTATTCAATTGTCCAGATTTCGTATTTTCCCGTTTCCTGGGTTGCGGCTTTAGCAGGTTTTATTTTCAAATATTATATTTATGAGAATATTCAATATCACTTTCTGTTTGTTGTTTGTTGTTTCTGCAGCGCTACAGTACAATGATCCGGATCCCTGGGTTTGGATACCGCTATATCTTTTCGGTGCCGCATGTTGCTGGCAGGCATTCCGCAACCGCTATTACCCCGTTGCCTACCTTGCCGGCATGTTGGGGTACGGCATTTATGCGCTATACAAATTATTAGAGAGAGACGGCGCGTGGGATTGGCTTACCAAACATGATGCAGCAAATATTGCTGCAACCATGAAGGCGGAAACACCTTGGATAGAAGACACCCGGGAATTTTTCGGGTTGGTGATTCTTATTGTTGTATTGCTCGTCAATTACCTTTACGCAAAAAGAAAAAACGATCGGCAACATTCAACTTTGCGGGCAAATTGACAAACGGTTGCTACATACCGTATTTGTTGGTGAGCAAATCATGATTTTAACTCAAACCATTCTGCGGCCGTGTCCGCTAAATAGCTCCCCTCATTGTGATGATGATATTCGTTACTGTGTTGATTGTAGCAATAGTCATTCTTCCATGTTTCAATATGGATTGAAATTTGCTGAAGTGCATCTAAAATAAAGTCCACCTCTGCGTTGGTTGTTGTAGGATGCAACGAAATGCGAATCCATCCCGGTTTTTCAGAAAGATCGCCAGAGTCTATCTTGTCGGTGATAGAACGGGAATGTTGTTCGTCAACATGCAATAAGTAATGACCGTAGGTTCCAGCACAGGAACACCCTCCCCGGGATTGAATACCAAAACGGTCATTTAAAATTTTTACTGCAAGGTTATAGTGTATATGATCGAAGTAAAAAGAGAGTACGGTAAGTCGTTTGGATATACCATCGGCGAGCAAGTGCAAGTGAGGAATCGCCCGCATGCGGTTAAATATCCGGTCGAGCAATTCTTCTTCACGTTTTCGAATCATTTCAACTCCCATCTCTTCTTTCAACTTAATGGCAAGCGATGCTTTCATTGCCTGCAGAAATCCAGGAGTACCACCGTCTTCCCGAATCTCAATATCCGGCGAAAAGCGATGCCTACCCCAGGGGTTTGTCCAAAGCACGGTGCCTCCTCCGGGCTGATCGGGAGACTCCAGCTGATAAAGTCGTTTATCGAAGATCAGTACACCCGGTGTACCAGGTCCTCCCAAAAACTTATGCGGAGAAAACAGAATGGCGTCCAATTGCCGGCTTTTGTCAGCCGGATGCATATCAATGCCAACATAGGGAGCACTGGCCGCAAAATCTACTATAGCTATGCCATTGTGTTCATGCATAATAGCAGCCAAATCATGGTACGGTGTTTCAATACCGGTAACGTTTGAGCAAGCTGAAAATGAACCAATCTTGAAAACACGTTCTTCATTTCGTTGCAAGGCTTTGCGAAGATCGTTGCAATCTACTTTTCCGTCTGCAGTGGGTTGAATAACATACACGTCTGCGATAGTTTCATACCAGGTAGTTTGATTGGAATGATGTTCCATATGCGTGGTAAACACGATAGGACGATCCTTTTCAGAAACTAAAATATCGCGCTTAAAACGATCAGGAAGTTTAAGCCCCAGAATGCGCTGAAACTTATTAATTGCGGCCGTCATTCCCGTGCCAACAAACAACAACACGTCATCTGCTCCGGCATGCACATGCTTTTTGATAATAGCATGCGCATGATGGTAAGCATGAGTCATCAATCCACCGGTAATGGTAGATTCGGAATGGGTATTTCCTACAAACGGGCCAAACATGTCCCGCATTTTTTCCTCAATCGGGCCATATAACCTCCCACTGGCCGTCCAGTCGGCATACAGCATTTTTTGTTCTCCGTAAGGCGAAAGGAAAGTTTGATCAATACCAACAATATTCTTTCGGTATGCAGAAAAATAGGATTCCATTTCCATATTTCAAAAGTACTATATCTGTTCCTCAGTTTGCAACGCGTCCCCAATTTCCTTTCTTTACACAGAAAGCAGGACCTGTGATCCTGCTTTCTTTTACAAATTCATCCAAACATGCTTTCCACTACCGATATCTTTGTCGCGTTTCTCTAATTTGCCAGTAACGCAAATGTTGACAGTCCAATAGTGCTGCTTTCGGATTTATCTTTGGGAACACTTATCACATACAAATTTTGTTTTTTCGCATTGGAAATTGCAGGAAAACTAAATCTCAGGTACGCCACATGCTGCTTATCTTTCACTATGGATTTGTCCATAACAGCCTCTGAAATTTTCTGTCCGTCAGGAGCGCCCGTTCTTAATTCAAAAACATAGCCGTTCTTTGGTGCATCATCGTCGCTTTGCCAGCGCGCCTCCAGTTCTGCACCATTTACTCCCGCCAGGTCTACACTATCAATACTAAACCATCCCTGTTTATCTGTGGGAACTACCATGTAGGTTATCCCGCCTAAACTTACGGTACTGTACCCTTCCATATTGGTTACACCACCAAACGTAAGTTTATTGCTCCTAAGC
>JADZFY010000274.1 GCA_020854215.1 Chitinophagaceae bacterium
CCGACGATGCCGTAAAGACGTTGCAGGAGAAGTATAAACCGGAAATTGTAAAAAAGATTGGCGAAGCAGCAAAAGAAGTTGGCGGCCATGGAGGAATGGATTTTATAATGGATTGGCGTACGATTGATTGTTTAAGGAACGGGCTTCCTCTCGACCAGGATGTATATGATGCAGCATTATGGTCGTCTGTTTCCCCACTCTCTGTTTGGTCTGTTGCCAACAGGTCCAATTCCATCACCGTTCCCGATTTTACACGTGGAAACTGGAGCAAAAATATGCCTGTAGATATTAGTATGAGCAAAGGAGGTACAACCGGTGTGAAGTGAGCCTAACCGGGATCATTAGTCGTTGGATAGCGAAAAAACAAAGCCTGAACACTCGTGCATTCAGGCTTAAAATTACAATTGGGTCATCGGGTTTTTATAAAGTGAGATCCCAACCTTCACGGTATTGTCTTTTCACAAACTGGTTGGCTGGTTCATAATTGGTTATTCGCATATTGGCTGCATCCCAGGTCAGTTTCTTACGTCCGTTGTACCTGTCTGCGGTCCGGCGTCCTGATGGGTTATCCCGGAGCATCCAGCTTCTGATGGCCAAATTGCCAATTAAAATACTTTCAGTAAATGGTCCTGCATATTCAAAGGGTGAACTGGTTTGCGCATTACCATAACCGGCAATACACGCGTTTACCCATTGCAGGTAGTGGTCTTCATCAGGTACTCTGACTATCGTTTCCGGAATATTTAGCAAAGCATTTTCTTTTAACGGCAGCAGGCGGGGATTAGCACCATAGCAATCGGCCAGCAGCTTGCCCTTGCTGCCAATAAACATTACGCCACCATCCGAGTTGCCAAAAGCCTCGCCAGGCAGCAACTCGTCCGGAATTTCGGGCATCACGCCACCATCGTACCAACTCAATTTAATATTGCCTTTGCCATCTTTGCGCGGGTAGTTGAGATGAATATTCGTTGAAAAGGGTGTCCAATCCGGGTTATGATCATTTTCTTTCAGAATAAACGTCCAGGTTCCTGCCACGCTACATTCTACTGAGGTAGGGAAGTCAATCGGAAGTATTCGAAAAACGGGGTCCAGTATGTGGCAGGCCATATCTCCCAGTGCACCGGTACCATAAGGCCACCAGCCTCTCCAGTTCCATGGCAAATAATTAGGCTTATAGTCCACCTTTGGTGCTGTACCCAACCACAAATCAAAATCCAGTTCCTTGGGTACCTTATAGGTGCCGGGGTCGGGCACGGCCTGCGGCCACACGGGCCGGTTAGTCCACGCCAGCACTTTATCTACATGTCCTATGATACCGGTATCGTAAATCTCCTGCATCCGGCGAACACCATTTCCGGAACCACCCTGATTACCCATTTGCGTAATTACCTTATATTTTTTAGCAGCCTGTGCCAGTACACGGGCCTCGTAAATGTCATGAGTTAGTGGTTTCTGTGTGTACACATGCTTGCCCAGGTGCATCGCCGCCAGGGTAGCTACCGCATGGGTATGGTCGGGTGTGGAAATGGAACAGGCGTCAATAGTGTTTTTTTCTTTGTTCAACATTTCCCTGAAGTCTTTATAATACTTGGCCTTTGGGAAATTTTTTCTGGACTCTACCGCCTGCCGGTCGTCCACATCAGCCAGTGCCACAATGTTCACATTGGGGCTTTTGGCAAATGAGGAAAGGTCGCTTTTTCCTTTGCCGCCCACACCAATACCTGCAATATTTAATTTATCACTGGGAGCTACCTGTCCTTTTCCCAACACATGACGAGGTACAATAAAGAAACCTGCCGCCGCCAAAGAACTGTTTCTGATGAACTTTCTTCTGGACGAATTGTTGATGATTTTTCTTTTTCCGTTCATGATATTGTTTTTCCGGATTTAACAATGGTAAACGACCTGCACAATAGGTGACATCGCGTATTGTCCGGAAAAGAGAGTGCTTCTTCAGCGTATTATACTCAACTCAGTTCGATTTTTTCAGGCATGGGATACGCTTACCCAAATATTTAAAGCAATGATGAATAATACCAGTATCCAATGAACAATGTCTGCCAGTCTTTTTTTTGTAGCAAAAAAATAGGTGTAACTGTGAAAAGCAGCAAAGGGGAGTGCGCACAAAATCCAGTATTCAAAAGTGGAAGTAAAATTTATAAACGGGATAAGCAGGGTTATAAGGAGATAAAATAGTAAAAGGTTCCAACATTTACGCGCCTGAATCAACATGCGCAAAATATTACCCTGTATATAAAAGCCGCTGATTAAAAAAGGAACAACCAGTAGAATAATGGCACCCCATGCCCAAAGATCCTGCTGAAATTTTGGAAGACTAACAGATATGGAGGGCAGATAGGTCAGCGGATTCTCTGCATTACTGAGGTACAGGAGTGCAAACAAAAAATAATAGGGTGTTAGCAGCCCAAGGATGCCGACCAGCCATTCGCTCAAATGGAAAGGCCGTATGGTAACGATGGCAAAAAAAACGAGCACAGCAAAGCCGATAGCCGGAAAATAAAAGAATGACGCCAAACCTACCACTAAGCCGGCATTGAAGATTTGAGTTTTAGGGCTGGGATGATTGAACAACCTGCTCAAAATACCCCACACCCAAACCAGCAGGCTGTTGATGACTAACGCCGAAGATAACTGCCACCACTCGGGGAATAGTGAAATGATAAGCATATACGCCATTGCGGGCAGGTAGTTGGGTTTAGGAAGGAGCTTTTCATTATTGATGATGTTATTGAAAGCTATAGCCTGGCTTAAAGTCAGCACCAGTACAATGAAGGGGTAAATTACCGGCAGTGCCTGTCCTGCAGGTGCAATGAAATTCAAAAACTTTAAATACAGAAAGCCGTCAGTTGCCTGAGCAACCGGAATATGGGGGTACAGGAAGGAATGCCATTTTAATACAAAAGCATATCCCAACAAAAAAACAATATTGACCGGGTTATTGGTTTTAAAAGTGCCTGTCACAGGATGCGAATTTAAAAATCAATTTTTGCAAAGCAAATATAGTTCCTGTACATACAAGGCATCACCACCTGCCTGGCGCCCACCTGTTTTCCATATTTGGGTAAAAATTCAAAATCCTTATCCAAATTTTTAAGTGTTGGCGCCCGGTTTACAGTTCCGTTGGGTGAAACACTCTGCTCGGACAACAACCTTACTCTTCGCTCAAGCTGGTTATACAGGAAACTGATTTCACTGCCACTATTGTAAATCATGTACGACAGTGCATCAGAGGAATTGTCGTCGAACTGGCTTTTATGCAGAATATTGCTCCATTCCATGCTGGCACTGGGGTCAAATGAGAAGAGTGCTATATTTTCACTGTAGTACCGCGTACTGGAGCCATAATTCCATCTGTTCCAGGGATTGCCGTACATGCCGTACGGACTCCAATAGCTGTTAAACGACGAATAAGGATACAGGCTATAGGGACTATAAAGGTAATCGTAGCGGTTCCAGCTGTTTCCCCGGGAGGAAGTAAAGAACAATTCAGCAGCAATCAAAAATCCACCGTCTTTTTTGGGTAAAACCTGGCGGATAAAATAATCATTAAAGGCGTTCTTAGCCGAGGTATTCTCCGATTTGGCGTCTTCTTTCAATTCATCGGAGAAAATATTATAGTTTTCGGCTTTGATTTTTTCCCCCAGTTTATCCCAGATAGCTATATAAATTCCCTCCACGTTTCCTCTCCGTTGTTTGTAATAAAGGGAGCTGATCAGATAATTTTTATTGATATTGTCGGCTTTGATTTTTACCTCATCCAAAAAGTTGTTGTTTAGCGGGATATTGCTGATTCTAAAACTATCCGTTGTTGCCGGTTTAATCAGCAGGTCCATTTGAGAAATGTTATCCCGGCTTCCGTTTCTGCTGCAGCGGGTAAAAACAAAATCACCATCATTATCAATAACAAAATCGCTGAAAACAGCGTCTTTCCTGGGCATTGAAACGCTTAACCTACTTTTGTTTTTGAACTCCATTTTGTCGTTGTACAGCAGCGTGGTAAAAAAGTAGTTTCTTTCGTTACGCTTATTGATCTTGAATATCATTATGTGCTGCTTGTCTTCACTGTAAATGGTGGAATAGATTTTATTGTTGCTCGCACCGCCAATCTGGGTAGTATCTATTTCAACCGGCCCAATTAGTTTTTGCCCTGATCCATCCATCTTCACTACGTTGCAATAAACGGTATTTCTTTTCTGATACTGGTAGATCATGTAAAAAAAATCAGTATAGGAAACAAAGTCCACGTTGATCAGCTTGTCGGGAAGGAAATCAAGATCAATCTTATTTTTTAGCTTCATTTCGCTATCAAATATGGACAGATCGTTTTTTGACCGGTAGTTCTTATAGATAACGATGTTGTTACTCACTCTGCCAATGATTTCGAAATTCACCTGGCGGTAATCGTCACGCCCCGGCTCCGAATAATGAATTCGCTGACCTATGACCCAAACAGGCAGGGCAAGCCATAACAACACGAGCAGCAAAAATCTATTATGCCCCATGAGGTATCAATTTTGTGTTTAAATATACACTTCCGGTTGCAAATTATACGGTTTTTGGAGAAGGCTCACTTTCCTCCTGCTTTTTTAACCAAACTTATAATAATATTCCGCCGGAAATCAAAGTGTTACAGCAAGATAGCCCCTTAATTTTCTGTGTGGCAATTGTAATTTAGCCTATACCTTTGGCGTTTGTTTTGAAGTTTGAATTTATTTTAACCTGTTTTCTCGGTGAATAAGAACAAGAATAAAGCAACCATTGCCGGACTGATTATTGCGCTTGGAATCATTTATGGCGATATTGGAACTTCTCCGTTGTACGTATTTAACGCCATCATCAGTGGCAGAGCCATTACGAAAGACCTGATTATTGGTGCCTTGTCCTGTATCATTTGGACAATAACCCTTCAAACTACAATCAAGTATGTAATATTGGTGCTAAGAGCGGATAACAAAGGCGAGGGAGGAATATTTGCTTTGTACGCGCTGGTTCGCCGGAGAAAAAAATGGTTAGTGTTGCCGGCCATGATCGGTGGGTCCGCCATGCTGGCCGATGGGATGATTACGCCACCTATTACTATTACGTCTGCCATAGAAGGTTTACAAAAAGTGCCCGCGTTTAGTAATGTCAGCCAATATATTGTATATATCGTAATTATTATTCTCTCCGCTTTCTTTTTCCTTCAGCAGTTTGGTACGGCGTCCATTGGCAAGTTTTTCGGTCCGGTAATGACGTTGTGGTTTACCATGCTGGCGGTATTGGGTATATGGCACCTTTTTGACGACCTGTCTATCTTAAAAGCCTTTAACCCGCTTTATGCTATCCGGTTGTTAAGTTCCGATCCCGGGGCACTTTGGATTTTAGGTGCGGTGTTTCTGTGTATTACCGGGGCAGAAGCATTGTATAGTGACCTCGGGCATTGCGGGAGAGAAAACATACACATTTCCTGGGGTTTCGTGAAAAGTTGTCTGGTGTTGA
Source organism: Chitinophagaceae bacterium (assembly GCA_020854215.1). GTDB lineage: Bacteria > Bacteroidota > Bacteroidia > Chitinophagales > Chitinophagaceae > Agriterribacter. Next base: position 5,500 of record JADZFY010000274.1, read on the forward strand.
ATTATTTAGG
>JADZFY010000275.1 GCA_020854215.1 Chitinophagaceae bacterium
GATACAATCACATATTTGCTGAAAAACTGAAAGCCGATTCCAGCCTCTACACCAAAGTCGGTTTTTTTCACTTTTACCAGGTTTTCAGAGTTAAAAGTACCGGAGTTGGATGCCAGATCGTAATCAAATTTGATGCCCGCCAGGGTGTAAACCCGGAAATTACCGATTCGATCGCTTTTTAGTCTCACCTGCAAAGGCCAGCTCATCACAATAGATTCTACTTTTTGCGTCTTTTCCAGCTCGTTCTCCCCCATATCCGGATACTTAAGGTCGTATCTAAATTTCTTCTCACTGAAGATCAGGTTTAGTGGATAAAACCGCAGATCCCACCGCTTCGACAATTGCAGGTTGGCCATTATGCCCAGGTGAATACGGCCACTGTTTAAACCATTAACTGCCTGAATGCTGTCCTGATATAAAAACGAAGGGGCGTGGGAAATCTGGTAATGTGAAGTATTGTAGCCCAGTACTATACCGAAATAATACGGCTTTTCATCGTGATTGGGCAGGTTAATACCGCTGCCGCGAAGCTGTGCAAAAGAAGGCGTAACCCATACAGAGGCAATAATAACAACTACTATTACTTTACACCGCAATAAATACTGCAAATACCCAGGCTTAATTTTTTGCATGATGTGTTTCGGAATCCAACGTTATTTAAAATATCCACAAAAGCTTTTCCCTCCGGAAACCCCTGCACCGATTTGTTCAGGTATTGATATGCCTTTTTGTCTTTTGAAACAAATGCTGCCATTTGCGGTGCTACGAGTCCTACGTACCAATTGTAAAGTTGTGTTATGCCTGCTATTTTAGGTTTTGAAAATTCCAGAATTACTAATTTTCCCGCTGGTCTGAGCACTCTTTTGATTTCTTTAAGTCCCTGCTCGAGATGCTCAAAATTCCGTACACCAAAGGCAACAGTTACCGCATCAAACGAATCGTCGGGAAAGTTTATTGCCTCACTATCACCGCTTTGCAACTGAATGTGCTGTTCCAGTCCGCATTTTAACACTTTGGCTTTTCCAATCTCCAGCATCTTCTCCGATATATCAATACCAATAATGCGCTCTGGTTTTAGCAATTCGTATGCCATGATCGCAATATCGCCGGTGCCGGTAGCTACATCCAGTAATATTTTAGGTTTATCTGCCGAAAGTCGCTTCAGTGCCTTTTTGCGCCAGCCTCTGTCTATACCTGCAGACAGGAACCGATTCATAAAGTCGTAGCGAAACGCTATCCGGTTAAACATTTCGGCTACCTGATCCTTCTTGGCCAGAGCAGAATCCTGGTAAGGAACAACGCTATCATGATCAAATTTTGTCATTCAGGCGCCAAAAGTAAAACAATAATACAGACGAAAGCGAACATGCGGGTAAAGGATTGAACGATAGTGTAGAATTAACATATTCACAAACTCTCTAACCAGAGGAAGGCGGTTTTGTTAATCTCTGATTGTACCATAAGCCGTAAACCAGGGACTAGTGTTTTCTTCCACTTACATATTTATTGCCTTTCAGGAAAAACCGGTAAGGCAAATCAGCATCTTTTCCGGCATAGGCAACACCGATTCTGCTGCTGGTAACGATATCTCCGGGATGAACGCTAAAGCCATCATCGGCAATGAAGATGGTATCACCGGTTAAATCAATTCCTGTATGACGTACATCAATACCCAGTGCTTTCGACAGGTTTCCCGGACCTGAAGTTAATGTATAGTCCATCTGCTTTTTACCGGTTCTTTGCAGCATCATCTCCAAACCCTGTACCGGCTCTACGGCCCTGATCAGTATAGCATGCGGGATATCTTTTGCATTCGTTACCACATTAAACAAATGATGAACGCCATAGCAAAGGTACACATAGCCCGTACCGCCCTTCGCGTACATCACTTCTGTACGGGCGGTTCGCCGTCCACCATAAGCGTGTGACGCACGGTCTGTAACACCACCGTAAGCTTCTGTTTCTACAATCCGCCCCGAGGTACATTCACCTCCAACATTTGTTACCAATAATTTTCCAGGTAAGTTTCTGGCAATCTGCACTACGTTCCGGCGACTGTAGAATTTATAATCCAGTTTTGTCATCACCTGAAAATAAGCAAAAGATTTTCATTATGTTTGATCATGGTTGCATTGGGCGTATTCCAAATGCGCGCAGGTGGGTAGTGACAACCACCTGTAGAACCCGCTCCCGGCTGGTGTCTCACCTACCGGAATGAAGAAGCAAAAATTTGGAATACACCCGGTTGCATTTCAGATGTTCGCGGGCGGATGATAACTCCGTCTGGAAGAACCATTGCCCGACGGTGTCTCCACTGAACGGAAAGTTCTCCAATGAGAAAATCTGAAATGGCCCCTTCGATTATTGCAGATTGCCGGATTAAAATTTAGTTTAAATATATTTCATTTGCTTAAAGAGATCATCATTGCTGTCCAGTCCTATATCAAAGCGCACCAGTTTATACGTAAACACCGGCTGTGGAAATGGATACTTATTCCTGGTTTTATTTATGCCGTGTTGTTTGTGGTGAGCATGTATTTTTTTGGAAAAAGTGCTACACACCTCATAGAACTGGTAAGTATCGAAACGGGTTTAAAAGCCTGGGTGGATAAAATGCAGAGTAGTTTGCTGGGGTTCTTTTTTGCGCTGGGCGGCATTATGCTTTGGCTGATACTGATTCTACTATATTTTTCCCTGTTTAAGTATTTGTGGCTGATCGTAGGGTCGCCGGTATTTGGCTATCTGAGTGAGAAAA
>JADZFY010000276.1 GCA_020854215.1 Chitinophagaceae bacterium
AAACGTGTACGTAAACTATTTATTCGTACTTTTAGTGTGGACTAATATTTTATATTGATTTTCATGTTCGGGTTCACGGCTTATACGGTATATTTATACGAACATTTTTCATTTCAAAACTCATACTTGTTCTTATGTATTCATCATCGCGCAGAAGATTCATTAAAGCCGGATCAGGTTGTGTCGGGGCACTTGCCCTTTCCGGGGTTTCATTTTCATTGCCCTCCAAAAAGCCCTTGCTTTCTTTTTCCACTTTAGGATGCCCGAAATGGACGTGGAGTGAAATTTTGGATTTTGCAAGTCGGAAAGGATATGCCGCGATTGAGATACGAGGGATACTCGGAGAGATGGATTTGGTGAAATGCCCGGAGTTTAGCAGCAGAGAAAAGATAACTACTGCGCGAAAGCAGGCAGAAGATAAGAAAGTTAGGATTATGGGACTCGGTTCATCCGCCAACCTGCACCATCAGGACGCTGAACTATGGAAGAAGGATTTGGAAAGTGCGAAGCGGTTTATTGAACTTTCACACCACTTAAATTGTCCGTATGTACGCGTGTTTCCAAATAGGCTTCCCAAAGACGAGGATAGAAACGCTACCATAGAACGGATCAGTGAAAGATTGCTTTCTTTAGGGCAATTTGCCAAAGGGAGCAATGTAACTGTACTTATGGAAACGCACGGCGACGTAGTGGAAACACCGGTGCTAAAGCAGATCATGAAGTCAGCAGCGCACTCCAATACCGGGCTGCTGTGGGACGTGTTTAATATGTGGTCGGTAACTAAAGAACCTCCGTCGAAAGTATATCCGGAGATTAAAGAATATATCCGGCATACGCATTTGAAAGACGGAAAGATGATTGATGGTAAAATGCAGTATGTGCTTTTTGGCCGCGGAGAATGCCCGGTTTTTGAAGCGATTGATCTTTTAAACAAAGGGGGTTATAAGGGATACTATGGATTTGAATGGGAGAAAGTATGGCATCCGGATATTGAAGAGCCGGAAATCGCTATACCCGATTATTACGCAGTGATGATGAAACATTTTCAATAAATAATACGCATATGACATTTGAAAAATATTCAAGGCGGAAGTTTCTGAAGGAAAATTCCCTAACAGCGATGGGAACAGTTTTAGGTTCCGGACTGGTATTACCTGCAATGGCGAGTCCGTCATCAGATGTGCGTGCCCAATCCACAGAAAATGAGAAACGGTTACATATCAAACCCCGCTACCATCGGTGGGATGTTGATCCGGGAGTGGAATGGCTGGAAACAAATACACATGCCGCTTATCTTGACTGGAAAATTCCTCTTGCACAAAGTGCTTTAGTATTAGTGGATGTATGGCAGCAGCATTATTTAAAAGACACTGAAGCAAGAACGGAGGATATCATTAATCGGAAGTTGTATCCGTTCGTTGCAAAATGCAGGGAGGAAGGGTTGCAGGTCATCCACGCGCCGGCAAGAAGGGTAGCGGTCAGAAGTCCGAACTGGGTAAAACTAACTCCGCCCGTTGATTATTATTTCAAAGCGGACAGTTGGCCACCCGCAGATTTTATCGAAAGAAAAGGGGCTTTTGCATCGTTTGATAAGCCGTTTGAGCCGAGGGGAGACGAACGAAAGGCGATAGCAGCTTCTATGGATTTTCATCCTAAAGTACGACCGGTAGGAGCGGAAGCGGTAGTTTGCTCCGGAGAAGAACTCCATCAGTACTGCAAGAAAAAAGGCATTGTGTTTTTGTTGTACGCGGGCTTTAATACCAATGGTTGTATTTTGAGTCGTACCTATGGAACAGTAAACATGGGATTGAGGGGATACGGGATTGTACTGGTGCGGGATTGTACCACGGGTATGGAAACCAAAGAATCACAGCCGGAAATGAGACAAACCAACGGTGCAATATTGTTATTGGAAACCTGGGGGCATTTTACCGTTACGTCGGATGAAGTGGCTCAGGGGTTTATCCCTTCGACTTCCAAAACTTAACGGTGACGCTTGCAGTTTACCGCAAAGGCTTTAGTAAAGCGTGTTGCTGAAGCCTTGAAAAGAAGTTAGTCCGTTGGAAAATGAAATTTATGCTAAACGTTTTTCAGGATTATACCATTAATCGTAATCTACGCAGATCATCTTTACTACTGTTTGCCTGTTCAGCAGCAAGGCTCAGGGATGAATAATGATTTGTTCATGCTTAATGGTCATAACTGCTTCTATTGAATGGTTGCGTATGTTAAAGAACACCCTGTCATCAGAAGTACTATCGGAAACAGGCGTTAAATTATTTTCCTGTAGCATCGTTTGAACATTTGTGGAAGCCATTTTCCAGGCATCACTCAGCGATGCTACTTTGTTTTGTATCAGGTATTCGATTCCTTCCAACAGCGATTTTCCGGCACCGGCAAGCAAACCGGGGGAATTTTTCATCGCCACACGCTTCATGGCATCCACTACCACAGTACCACCAATATTATTTTGATATTCTCCCGGAGGCATACCTGCAAAAAGAGTGGCATCGCTAACAAGTATTGCACGATTACCTTTTGTTTTCATTACCACTTTCAGTAGCGCATCAGGAATATGAATTCCATCACCAATTAAGCAGGCATAGAGCATATCATTCGCCAATTGTTCCCAAATGATATTGGTATGTCGCGGCAACAGGAGTGGAACACCGTTGCCCAGGTGGGTGGACATTCTTGCCCCTGCATCTACCGCGTTATGAATTTGATCAGGGTTGGCCAGAGAGTGACCAATAGATACGATAATATGCTGTTTTCTGCACCGGGCGATAAATTCGCATGAACCTTCCCATTCAGGGGCAATAGTAACCAGTGCTATTCTGCCACCCGACGCTTGTT
>JADZFY010000277.1 GCA_020854215.1 Chitinophagaceae bacterium
AAAACTTCATTTGTGTGTTTCGGTAAAAACCCTTGTCTCAATGTAAACTCATAGACTTCTCCATTATTACGCATTTTAGATTTTAAAAATTCTTTCAGTTTAGTTTCAAGTGGATTTGTTTTGTGTTCGTGAAATAAGCTTGGTGTATTCCCTGCATAATCCCAACCTTTACCATACTCTGTGTCAATTTCCCATTTAGCTTCTAACATTTTTTCAAATCCTTTTATGTGGGAAGTGAAAAAGAACAAACAAAAGACGGTGTTTGTGTCTTTCTGAATTGAAAAAGTGTCAACAAAAAAATTGTCGCCTAAAAAATTTTGAAACCCTTGTTTCAACTCTGATATGAAATTCCAAACATTTCCTGGTCTCCATTCTCTGAAATTTGGAATTATCTCCGTAATAAAATCTTTTAACGCTTCTGGTGTTCCGTTACTTGCAAAACGATACATAAACTGTGTCGGAAGCCATAGCAGAACTTCGGAACTTCCTTTGGACATCAGGTTTTTTAGCTGACTTGCTTTAACATGTTTGTATTCGTAGGGGTCAATGAAAATAAATGCTTTTTGATTAAGTGCTTTAAATTTAGGGAGTTGAGTAAGTAGATTTTCATATTGAACTTGATAATCTTCTGTTGAAAATTGCAAGTCGCCAAATTCGGGGTAATACAATGACTTGTCTTTCAGAGCCTGCTCAACTTTCTTGACTTTAATTTCTTCAATGTCATTAAAATGGCAATCAATTTTTGGTATGCTTGAAGCCTTAGCAACGTTTACAAAATGAATGTCTTTTATTCGTCGCATAGTTACAAGTGGGCTTCCTTCACCCCCGTTTTCGTAAAGGCCTTCCCCACAGAATAAGTCGTAAATTTTAATCCGCTTTGTATAGCCGTCATTACAAATAATGTTCAGGTATCTTTTTAAATACTCTCCAAGAAGTCTAACTTTCGCTTCTGAGTGGTTAAGTAGATTTGTTTTTACGTCTTTTTTCGTCATAGGTTGCGTGTCTTTTTTAGCTGACTGATAACGTCCGGCGGCTATGCGATGGTGCGGCCATAGCGGACCGTCGGCTGAGCTTTGCAATAAAGATAAAGCAGAAATACGGGAGTTGAGCATTTTACATTACTGCCATTGTTGGTGTTCGTGAAAAGCTAATGAGGGAGGCATCACCAACAATATGCATGAAGGTAAACAGTTAAAAACTATAGTGAATTTCTGATCATACACAGTATCGGTTCTACGTTCAACACTTAAAGGATTTCATTTCCAAACTGACAATTCCTGTCTTTAGCATTTGCGCAAGGTATTTATTCATTATCACCTCCGGCGATCGGCAAAATTGTTTTACCGGTCCCGGAAGAACATAGATGGTTCGAAGTTTGGGGCATCCTGCATTGGAACCACAACAGGTATCGGGTTTTCTTTTTCTACAAATAACCCAACCACCATTTCTCTTTGTTGTTCAGCTTGTAGGCATCATACCACTTACATAAAGGATATAAGAATACAACAACCCCAATCCAAACCGCATAAACTACCCCCAAATGGTAACCCTCCCCCGGTACGACAAACTTGAAAGGCAGTCCTGGTACGCCTTCCATCCCTTCTGCCAGGCTATGCCCCCGTCGCAAATAATCTGCAACAGATAAAAAATTCAACAGATAAAAATGGAGGATATAAAAAAAGAAAGGAACCCTGCCATACACTTTAATAATGTCGGCCCAACGTCCTGTAGCATTCCTAAAAAAGTAGAGAAAGAGTATCGCACTACCAACCGTTGCACACATAAACAGAAGAGACGGCGGATATTTTTGCACATTCATAAACGAGAAAAATGTTCTAACCATACGCTGTTGCGTATTCCATGAGGCGGGATCTCCGTAAGCATTTATGAAACGCAGCACCAGAAACAACATCAGGGCACAAATGCCCAGCATTAGCAGAACTTTATCTCGTTGTTCGCTACTGTAGTGCGTGAATATTTTCCCGAAACAATAGCCAAGTATCATCAATCCGGTCCAGGGAAGAAACGGATAAAAAATACCCAGGGAGCGACCGTCACCTAAGGATATTACGTTGGGCAAATGCAGGAAATTCCACCACAAAGGAACTGCACCCTGCGCTAACCGTTCGGGATAGTCAAGCAGATTATGCCCAAATACTATTACCAAACCGATGGAAAGAATTACAGGATAGGGAAGCCGAATAATAAATCCAAGAAAAAACATACTGATGCCGATAGACCAAATGGTTTGCAAAATGAAATAACCAAAGTAAATATCTCCGGTTATACCAAACGTTACTACTGTTACTTCCAACAGTATAAGCCAAAGTCCGCGCGTAATCAAAAACCTGCTGAGTTCATTCTTCGATTTTCGAATACCTTGTAACCATGCGGAAAGTCCGGCTAAAAAAACAAAAGATGGAGCACAAAAATGGGTAATCCATCTTGTGAAGTACAGTTGAGGAGTTGTGCTTACCGGATCAAGCGGGTCGCCGGTAAACGCATCTGCATGAAAAAAATCACGTGTATGATCAAGCGCCATAATAATCATGACCAACCCACGAAGTAAATCAATAGACTGTATTCTGTTTGACTTAAGCGCAGTGGGAATAGTTAAGGCTTCTGCACGCATATGGGTAAAATTCAATTTGCTAATTTATAAAATGGTGCAGTCAGAAAAAAACCAGCATCATAATAAGAATGCTTTGATGTGTTTGGCTTTTTCCGGCACCCTGCCCTCATTTAACTCACGCTACAAAATAAACGATCAATCCCTGCCGTGCGTTCCATTACAGCAGGGATTGATCGTTCGCATAAAAATTGCACTATTGCTTTTTCATGGCCAATACCGGCGGTGTTGGTTGTACGGAGCTATT
>JADZFY010000278.1 GCA_020854215.1 Chitinophagaceae bacterium
AGATCATTGTAGCGACTAAGTTACCATTACTAATTTTTCAATTTTCAATTTTTTAAATTTTAGTTACAATGAACCTGTATGTAGGCAACCTCTCCTGGACAATGACAGAGGATGAACTCAGAAATCTATTTGAACAGTACGGTACTGTTAATTCCATCAAGATTGTTAAAGACCGTGAATCGGGCCGAAGCAAAGGATTTGGATTTGTAGAAATGGAAAACGACACTGAAGCACAAAACGCGCTCAGCAGTCTTTATGATCAGGAAATAATGGGAAGAAAAATCGTCATCAATGAAGCTCAGGAAAGACCAGCCAAGCCCAGTGGCGGCGGTTTTAAGAAAAGGAGCTTTGGCGGCGGCGGTGGCGGCTACAACAAAGGCGGTGGCGGTGGATATCGTGATCGCGATCGCGACCGTGGCGGCTATAACAAGAGAGATTACAACAACGAATACTAGAACATACTATTCACTGTTTTTGCATGAAAATCCCGGAGATTCCGGGATTTTTTATTTTTATGCATTACCACTTGTCCACCATCAGCTACTATGTCAGCAGTTGCAAATTATCACAAGCCAATTAATTGTTAGGGTTTTTTACTTTAAGGAACAACATTTGATTTGAATGCTGTTACGTAACTTACACGCCCTGCGGGCTATTAGTTTAATTTATTCCAAAACTGAGAATATCAATGGTTACAGTCATCATTCCTACATTAAACGAAGCAAAAACGATAGGAAATATCGTTCAATTTTGTATCCAAAATCCTCTGGTTAGCGAGGTTATTGTAGTGGATGACAACTCAGAAGACGAAACGGTATCTCTAGCGGAAGCTGCCGGCGCACGAATAATCAACAGCAAAATACGCGGGAAAGGAATATCCATGAAGGAGGGTATCCAGGAGGCAAAACAGGATATAGTTATTTTTCTTGACGGCGATATAGACCCCTACCCCACAGACACCATTGAGTTATTGGCCACTCCACTCATCAGGAACGAGGCGGATTTTGTTAAAGCCACCTTTGCCAGAAACGCTGGGCGGGTAACCGAATTAGTGGCGAAACCCCTACTGAATATTTATTACCCTGGGTTGTCCGCTTTTTCACAACCCCTCAGCGGTATGATTTCGGGGAGGAAAAAGTTTTTTAACCGAATTGAATTTTTTAATGATTATGGTGTTGACATTGGTATCCTGATTGATATGTACCTCATGAAAGCCCGGATCACCGAAGTGAATATCGGGTATATCGAAAACAAGAGTAAACCCTGGGAAAGCCTGGGAAAAATGAGCAGGGAAGTGTCTCGTGCCATTATAGCAAAAGCCCAGCCACAACCCGAACTTAACTTGCCGGAAGAGGAGATATCATCCATTGAGTCTATCCAACGCGAAATGCACAACACGTTGAAAGAAGATCTGTCCCGGCGTCACAAACTCATCGTATTTGATCTGGATAATATCATTTTTAAGGGAAGTTTTATTGACGAGTGTGCAGCGAGTTTCGGATTTACCCGGCAATTGGAAGAACTGAGGTTTAACGAAAAAGACCCCATTATCCTTACCAAAAGAATTGGACTGCTACTCAAGGGTAAGAGCATTGATGACTTGCTGAATGTGCTGTCGAAAATAGAAATGGTAAGTGGCATTCAGTCGGTCGTTCAGGCGCTCAAAGAACGCGAGTATATAGTAGGTGTAATCAGTTTCAGTTATTTGCTGATTGCGAATTACGTACGACAAATGATAGGTGGAGACTTTGCCTATGCCAACCAACTCGGACTGTATGAAGGCAAAGCTACCGGTGAAGTTAATTTACCTTCCTACTTCTTTGCTTCGCCCGACAGTATTTGTGGGCATGCATACTGCAAAACCAACGCGTTACAATACGCTTGTGATAAATACAATGTATTGCTAAAGAACTGTATTGTGGTTGGCTACGACCGTGAAGACCGGTGTATTTTGGCCCATGCAGGCAAAGGCGTTGCTTTTTCCACAATTGATGAATTGCTGGGAAAAATTGCTTATATTACCATCAGGGAAAAAACCTTTAAGCCTCTGCTGGATATTGCATGAGGTTTCTTAATCTGTATCCTCTTTTGAAAACCATAAAATTTAAAACCTTTTACTATGCAAAACAAATTGTATAATATTCTGGTTCCGGTTGACTTTACCGCCAAAAACAAATGGGCAATTACGAAGGCAATAGAATTAGCCAATAATTTCAATTGTAATATCCATTTGGTACATGTGGTTTATAACCCTGTTTTTCCGCTGATACCCATAGATGCAAGCCGGTTCACTCCTTATGCATCCCATATTAATATGCAGGCCTGCCGGGAGAAACTCGCCTCACTCAAGGCCCTCTACAAAAATCAGCTTTGCGGAGAAGGCGAAATTGAGATCAGCTTATTGCAGGGATATCCGCAAACTCAGCTTAAACAATATATCGAGTTGTACAATATGGACATGGTAGTGTTAGGGCTTTCAAAATTTAATCTGTTAGAAAGAATTATTTCCTCCATCTCCATCAGTATGCTTGCCCGTAAAACCAATATACCCATATTAGCCGTCAGGTCGAGTGGCCTGGTAAGCCATTTCAAAAAAATCGTATTACCGCTGTGGAATGATATTCCGGTTGAAAGCGTTAAGCTGGCTACGATGTTGGCACGATCCTTTAAATCAACAGTGTACCTCGTTTCCTTAAGAAACCGAGCCAATGCAGGTGAAAATAATATACTGGAAAAAACCCTCGAACTGGTTCAAAGCGTATCCACAATTCCTGTACAATGCTTTTTACTGGAAGGACAAAACATAGCCAAAAGCACACTTGATTTTTCAAAACGTATTAATGCTGATCTCATCCTGGGGCAAACTGTTAATGAGTTTCGGCTGCCGGGCCTCTGGAACCGGATCACCAACAAGCTATTGTTTTACGCGTCAAAAATTCCTGTACTTACCTGCAACAAATCTGCAGAACCGGCTTAATAAAGAAAATGATTCGACTGTAGTACCTCCGTTTTACCTGTGCCTATCTCCTGCCCAGTTCTATCACCTCGCAGTCCTTTATATTATTACTATCAACCGTAAAGCGAACTATAGTCCTTACCTTATGCCAACCCTGTCTGCCGGCAGCACCTGGATTAATATGCAAACAATTTAACTTGTCATCATAAATAACTTTCAGGATATGTGAATGTCCGCTGATAAACAGATTTGCTCCCGTACGCATAATTTCATTTTTTATCCCGTGTGCATACCTTCCGGGATACCCGCCTATATGCTGTATAAAAACACGTACATTTTCCGTTGTAAAGTGAAGTTTTTCGGGATAAACACTTCTTATATCGTTGGCATCTATATTACCATAAACACCCTTCAATGGCTTAAAGTTTTTAAGCGCTTCTGCAACGGCCACACTGCCAAAATCACCAGCGTGCCATATTTCATCGCACTGCTCAAAATGCCTCAATACGCTTTCATCTAAAAAACCGTGGGTATCAGCTATCAAACCAATTTTTTTCATTTGTGCTGCAAGTTATTCTTAAAAGCAGGAAGTAGTTATTTGATATTTCCCCCCACAGGCAATCCACTGGGTACAGCTCCCGGGACCTTTCGGTCAAACTTGTCATCATTGAGCGTGTTAAGGAATTCTACAATACGGGGAATATTTTTGAAGGCCACACGGGTTTGAATCGCCAGTGTATCCAATTGCTCTTTTTTTACATTGGGATTAGGTAATGGTTTTCCGTGGAGGTCCTCATAAAAAGTTAATACCTGTTCGAGTGTTTTTAACTTCCCGCTATGCATATAGGGCGCGGTGAAACGCAGATTCCGCAGTGTAGGGGTACGAAATGCAAAGCTCTTATTCATACCGGAATCAATCAATTTCAGCTTTTCGTTTTCCGCAACCCCCAATACATGAGGTTTAAAATCGGAGAGCATGGGACCACTATGACATCGGGCACATCCTGATTCCATAAACAGTTGCATACCCTCTTTTTCTGATTGTGTTAATGCATTAACGTCACCGCGCATATACGCATCAAACCTGGAATTATTGGCTACTAAAGAACGCTGAAAACTCGCTAATGCCTTTGCAATGTTCACTTCCGTAATCGCGTCTGCATCCTCCCCAAACGCCACATTGAAAAGTCGCTTATACTCCGGGATGGCTCTTAATCTTTTGACAACTACCTGCAATATTTCGTGCTCCTCATATTGCCTGCCACGCATTTCTTCCAGCTGCTTTATCGGCTGGAGGGCCTGCACCTCAAGACTCTTCACTCTTGAATCCCAAAACATGGGTGCTTCTTCAGGCTTATAATCGCCGCTTACGTCTATTCCGTTAAACGCAGTATTAACAACAGCCGGAGCGTTTCTCTTAGAAAAGGGAATGTCATTAGGATGAACAAAATGTCGCTCAGATCCAAAGCCCTTTCCATTCACGCCAATCGGCAACTCCAGGCTTTCAGCATAACCAAATTCCGGATGATGACAGGAGGCACAGGACACATCTTTATTTCCGGAAAGGATCGGGTCATAAAAAAGAAGACGGCCGAGTTCTATTTTGTTTTCCGTTACCGGATTGTCCGTTGGCGAATTAAACTGTAACGGAAGTGCCGAAACCGTTCCCAAATCAGCAGGCTTCGGTTTCGATACAGGTTGTATCTTATTCCGATCACCTTGTTGCCTGCAGGATTGTATAAAAATCAATCCCAAACCAATAAATGACAGTAACAGCATCAATACCCTTCGGTGCGGCATTCCATTTGACTTTAAACTCATGAATAATGAGGATAAATTTAAGCATTTCGCACCGAAAGAACCTGACTCTTCATAACGTGAATGAATGGGGGCTTTAGTTCACCATCAGAGTTTCGTTCCCTGCGAAGTTAAATCCAACGCCTCACTTTCCTCCTATAGTCAAGATACGCTTCTCCAAACCTGCGTACCAAATATTTCTCTTCGCGTTTAATCACATATTCCTGAACAATGAGAAGCAACAAGGGAAACAAGAAGAAATTCCACCAGTTACCAATTATGCAGGCAATACCCAGATACAACAGGGACAAACCTACGTACATTGGATTTCGGGTTACCGAATAGATACCTGTTGTTTGTAAAGAATGCGCCGGCAACATGGTAACTACTGTATTATTGCTTCGGAAAAATTGACGCAGGCTCCTGAAAAGAAAAAATACAATCGCAACAAGCATTACGATAACACCAACAATCTTTGTGCCTGCATAGTGAAACAAAGATTCAGACAGGGGCAGCCTGAACTGAAGGATTAGCGCTATCAGGAAAACAGCAACGTATATTAGCGGAGGAGGTATATATACGCCAGGATGATCTCTCTTGGATTTCATCTCCAATTATTTCTCTAAAGTTACAATTTCCGGTTATGAATTATACTTCTTGTTACCCTGTCCGTAATCAGCAAACGGAAACGGCAAATGCCGGTGCAAGACCTACCTGCTTTAACCGGGTTTTTCTGAAGCTATAAAAGCCACTTCAAAGTGTATAGACCTCAGAGCATGGCATCCTGTACCTCGGGCACAGAAAGTCATTACGTAAATTCACAATTATAGAAACCAGCCTTTTCCGTTTGAATTGAGATCAACTGAACTTTTTTGGTTCCAATGCTTTTTCCCTAAGAAAACTTCTACTGCTTACCTTTGGGGAAACACGATCGTTAAAGTGGGGAAAAATTTCACGACAAAAAATTCACGCATATGAAACACATGCTTATTCTCAGTTGTCTTTTATTTGCGGGCAGCCTTTCTGCTCAGGAAATACTTCCGATAGAAATACAGATAAAAACAGCATTGCTTGCGGCTCCTGATGACCAACGTACAGATGCTACTGTTTTAGGATACAATAGTGCAGGAAAACTCATTACGTTAAAACAAGGTTCCGGCAATCTCGTTTGCCTTGCAGATGACCCCCGAAAGAAAGGCATAGAAGTGGACTGCTACGCTGCCCGCCTGGAACCTTTTATGGCGCGCGGACGTGAATTGCTGGCTGAAGGAAAAACGGAAGAACAAAAACAAAGTATAAGGAAGCAGGAAATAGAGTCGGGAAAAATAAAAATGCCTGAAGGACAAAGCATGCTATACGTACTAAAAGGAACTGACGAAAACTATAACAAAGCCACGGGTGAGTTAAAGGACGGACACCTCCGTTACGTGATTTATGTGCCGTATGCCACCATAGCGTCCACAGGCTTACCTGCAAATCCCTCCCAGCCCGGTATGCCATGGCTTATGGACCCCGGAACCTATAAAGCGCATATCATGATAACGCCTCCAAAAAATAAATGATGAGCGTTGCAGTAAAAATGAAAGACAATATACTTGCCGGAATGAAATGCAGATATTTTCATGATAGCATAATATGTGCTGTGTGCTTGTGGACGGCATGCGTTATTGCTTATGTAGCTATGGCAGGTTGTACCCAACCTAAGGCGTACGATAACCCGGTGGTGGTGATTGAAACCAAATTTGGTAATATCACCGTAGAACTATTCCCCCAACAGGCACCGGCAACGGTGTCGGCATTTTTGCGAAATATTGATTCCGGTTTTTTCAATAACAGCTCATTTTACCGCGTGCTGCGTAATGATAACCAGGTAACGGGTACGCTCCGTTCGTACCTTATTCAGGGAGGTATTTGGCAATCCAATCCTGATTTAAAAGGCAAATTCACCCCTATTCCGCATGAGTCCACCCAACAAACAGGACTACTGCATAAACGAGGAACACTTTCTATGGCCAGGAATGAGCCCGGAACAGCTACTTCCGAGTTTTTTATTTGTGTGGAAGACGAACCCGGATTTGATTTCGGTGGTAAAAACAATGCTGATGGGCTGGGGTACGCTGCCTTTGGCGCCGTGGCAGACGGTATGGAAACGGTTATGAAAATTTACCAACAACCCGAAAACGATCAACGATTTATGCCGCCTGTAACAATCCTCAACATTCACCGGCTGCAAAAGAAAAATCAGTAACGCAGGTTTTCCAATTCTTTCCTATCTTTAATATTACTTAACTAAAAGTTAGTATTTATTAACTCTTTTTGGATGTGGAGTGAAATCCCCCGAACGATTTTTCTATCCCTGCATCCTCGCTTAAATATCAATGTATGAAAAAGTCTTTCCTTTTTTTCTGCGTTATGTTCGTGTTTATTTCCTGTAACCGCGCGCAACTGCCCGAAAAATATCCAACCGGGATAGAGCATGTTATAGTTATTGGCGTAGACGGGATGAGCCCTGATGGCATACGAAATGCAGCAACCCCTGTAATGGACAGGATGATAGCGGATGGCGCAATTAAATGGAAGGTTCGTACCGTATTAACTACGGCCAGCAGCCAAAACTGGGCCTCCATGATCATGGGTGCCGGCCCGGAACAACACGGCATCATAGATAACGACTGGGAACGGGATAATCACACGCTTCCTCCCATTTTAGCTGGAAAAGAAGGCATATTTCCAACCATTTTTCAGTTGATTCGCGAACAAAAACCAGGAGTAGAAATCGGTGCTGTGTACCATTGGCGTGGCTTCGGCAGGCTTTTTGAAAAAACAGCGGTGAACTACGATAAAAATTTTTCGACAGAAGACTCGACCTCCACGGATTTCATCCGCTATATTAAAACAAAGAAGCCCACTTTTGGATTTGTCCATTTTGATCATGTAGATCATGCCGGACATCATGACGGCCACGGCACTCCATCCTATTATGCAGCAGTGTCAAAAGCCGATTCTTTAATTGGCGAAATATTGGAAGGCATTAAAGAAGCCGGTATCGAAAAAACGACCTTAGTTATTGTTACTGCGGACCATGGCGGTAAGGGAAAAGGGCATGGCGGACCCACACCGGAAGAGGCAGAGATTGCAATGATATTGTACGGAAAGGACGTCAAAAAAGGTTATACTATCCAACAGCAGGTGTACACCTACGATCTTGCAGCCACCATTGCTTTTGCATTTCACCTCGTACCTCCTTATGCCTGGATTGGCCGTCCCATTAAACCCGCCTTCGTTGGTTTCAATGAGCCGGAAAATTTGTAAAAAAACGCAGTAAAGGAAAAGCGGTTATCCTTTGCGGAGGAATTGCAATGTTGCCTGGTCTCTTTTTCCATCAAAATACTTATCAAGTACACGTTGGAAAACAGGGTGGGGTGCCGTATCAATCGCAGCAAATAAAGTCATGCAGGAGCGGAGTTTCATATCATCCGGTTGCCCAAAGATGGAAGTTGGATTTGTTTGCTGGAGGCTCAACAAGGCTGTTGTAATTTCTATCAGCCGTGCTCCAAGCAGTGGATGATTTAAAAACGCGATCGCTTCATTCTTATCTCTGATTGCGTAAAACTTTGAGGTTTCACTTAATCCTAGACCGGCAAGTTGTGGAAAAATATACCACATCCAATGACTTCGTTTTCTTCCGGATTTGATTTCGGACAGTGCAGTTGCATAATCCCGCTCCTGAGCCTTCAAAAATCGGTTGAGATTATCTTCCATCTTTCCAACTTTTTGAAACAACTTCGTTTTATCCCGGCACTTTGCTTCAATATCATTCAATGCCAAACAAAGCTAATAAATAATTGAGCCCCCTATCCCCCATGCCACGTGAAACAGCATGACAGGTTAATGATTCAAATGACATGTTTTTCTCTTCACACAGAAAAAACCACATATGGGGAAAACGCAATGTTTCTGATTGTTTTAATGATCCATCATTTAGCCTGCTTTTCACTGCGAGTGAAAAGTCACCATAAAGACCTATAGGAACAACAACCACTGAGCGAAGAAAATGCTGATTTCCTGTTGTGCACTTTGTAATACCAGTAGCGTTCCATTGGTTGCATATTTTTTCTCCCCGCCGGGTTTTTACTATCTTGCACTAATGAAAAATCTACTCGTTCTCCTCTTTACACTCGTTAGTGTTGCCGGCTTTGCACAGGACAAACGCAAATGGAAACAACTCTTTAATGGAAAGAATCTGAAAGGGTGGACAGTGAAGATTACCGGTCACGACCTTAATGACAATTTCGGTAATACCTTTCGGGTGGAAGACGGAAAATTAGTGGTGTCTTACGATCAGTACACTTCTTTCAATGAACAATACGGTCACATCTTTTATAAAAAGCCCTACTCTCATTATTTACTTGCTGTTGAATATCGCTTTGTTGGTAAACAGGTGAAGGGCGGCCCGGGCTGGGCCTATAAAAACAGTGGTATTATGTTGCACTGTCAGGCGCCATCAACCATGCTAAAAGATCAGGATTTCCCGATATCCATCGAAGATCAGCTACTGGGTGGTGATTCTACCGGTGAAAGGACCACCTGCAACCTGTGCACGCCGGGCACCAATGTTGAAATGGATGGAAAACTGTTTACGCCACACTGTATCAACTCCAAATCAAAAACATTTCGCAATGAAGAATGGGTGCGCGCTGAGGTACTGGTACTGGGAGATTCGGTGATTAAACACATTGTAAACGGAGACACCGTACTGGTGTATCAAAAGCCGCAGATTGGAGGCGGCAATGTGAGCAATTACGACCCCGCAATGAAAAAAGACGGACAGCTTTTAAGCAGCGGCTATATTTCTCTTCAAAGCGAAAGCCACCCCGTGGAATTCAGAAAAATTGAAATTATCAATCTGGAAAAGCAATACAGAAAGAAAAGAAAATAACGAATTACAATCATTTTAGACGTGGTGTTTTTCATTTACCGAAAAGCTGTTACGTTTCAAAACTTACTAAATCAAGCCGGTACATCATGGAAAATTCAGTCTTTGGCGCAGTAGATGAATTTATCAATAACCTTTTCGTGCAGGAAGATGAGGTATTAGTTCAAACCCAAAAATCTATCATTGATGGCAACCTACCTCATATCAGCATTTCTGAAAACCAGGGAAAGTTTTTACATATGCTCGCCAAACTTGTTCAACCTCAAAAGATTTTAGAAATGGGCACCTTAGGTGGTTACAGCACCATTTGGCTGGCAAGAGCATTGCAAAAAGGCGGCCGGTTGATTTCCCTTGAGTTCGACCCACATCATGCCGATGTTGCCATGAAGAATATGGTGAACGCAGGATTAAGTGACCAGGTGACCATTCGGGTAGGCAAAGCTCTTGAACAATTGCCTCTGTTAAAACAAGAAGGCATTGGCCCGTTTGACTTTATTTTTATTGATGCGGATAAAGAACCCTACGCCGAATATTTTGAATGGGCGCTGCAACTCTCCCGTCCCGGCACACTGATCGTAGCAGACAATGTAATTCGTGAAGGCAAGATACTGGACGAAAACAGTACAGACTCAAACGTGATAGGTGTGAAGCGATTGATGAATCGCATGGCCGAAACACGGGGTATTACAGCAACTGTTTTTCAAACTATTGGCAGCAAGGGACACGATGGAATGGCAATGGCAATTGTGAATGAAATAATGTAGGACTGGCACTTTTATCTTTCTTTTCTGTGTTTTTTCGTGCCGGATTGAAAACCAGATAAAACACTATCCCTATGCTATCCCCCGGTATAAAAGCCCATTGGCAAAATGTTTACTCAACAAAATCGCACAGCGAGGTAAGCTGGACGCAGGAAATTCCAAATCCATCTTTTGCATTAATTCATTCACTTGGCGTGCCGAAATATGCTCCGATAATAGATATTGGCGGAGGAGAAAGCCGTTTGGCAGATTTTTTACTCAACGATGAATATAGTGATATTTCAGTACTGGATATTTCGGAAAAGGCGATTGAAAACACACAAAAACGGCTGGGAAAAAAGGCAGAAAACGTGAAATGGATTGTGAGCGACATCACCGAATTTAATCCGGACACCCAATATGCACTCTGGCACGACCGCGCAACTTTTCATTTCCTGACCGCTCCCGAACAAATTGCCCGCTATGTAGCGATAGCAAGCGAATATGTTACCCACTTTCTAACCATTGGCGTCTTTTCAGAAAACGGGCCCGATCGCTGCAGTGGACTGTCCGTAAAAAGATATTCAGAAGAGATGCTTGAAGATGTGTTCAGTAAACACTTTCGTAAAATCCGTTGTATCGCCCATGATCATATTACCCCTTTCAACACTACACAAAATTTTATATTCTGTTGTTTTCAGCGAAAGACAGTGTAAAAATCAACGCTGAAGCGTTACAAAAAAACGATGTGCGAGTCTGATCGCTGAATACGGTGTGTTGTTTCAGTTGCTTTCAGCAAAACGCTACCATAGCTTCGCCTTTTCATCCAGGAATTTTTCAATCAGAGGAACAGTAAATTCATTTTCATTGCAGCCGGGTTGCAATGTGGTTATCTCCCCAATATACTCTCCGTGGCCGCCGGGTACAATTGCCAGTCTGCAATGCGGAATCAATCTCGACATGGCTACTATATGTTCCGAAGTACCCACATCACGATCGCCGTTGATGAGTAATACCGGAGATTGAATTGTGCTGAGTTGGTCGTCGGTAAAATCATTAAAAATCTGCA
>JADZFY010000279.1 GCA_020854215.1 Chitinophagaceae bacterium
AAGCACTGAGCTGGGCGTTTCTAAAGGCGACTTCGGATTGTATATGACATTTGTATATGCCTGTTCGTTTTTAATGCTTTCCGTTGCCGGAAAACTGATGGACAGATACAGCGCCAGATGGTTGCTCACGGTTTGTTCAGGTGTTGTGGGGTTAGTGTATTTGGCCATGTCACAGTTTTCATCGGTTTGGCATTTTTATGTGGCCGGTGCGGTTATCGGTATAGCTTTGGCATTTCTTCTTTACCTGAGTTTTCCTGTTTTAATCAATCGCTGGTTCAATACAAGAGTTGGTTTTTTTATCGGGCTTTGCAGCGCTGCTTCGGGTATAGGTGGAATACTGTTTAACCCCTTTGGTGGATATTTGATTGAAACCTACGGCTGGAGAACGACCTATTTGATTTTCGGCATCATCATGCTTGCAGTGGCTACTCCTTTGCTCGGTATCTTGTTGAGAAACCATCCTTCGGAGAAAGGTATAAAGCCTTTTGGAGAAAAAGCCGAAACAGCGGAAGTTCAAAAAGCCGGAATGGATTATGCGGTTGCCATTAAATCACCGGTGTTTTATGCTTTACTGGTTTTTGCCCTTTTTATGATTGCTGTTTCCACGCTCAATTTGTTTTTGCCCACTTATGTTACCAGCGTTGGCTTTAGCGTAGAACAATCCGCATTTGTGGCTTCTGCCATTATGCTTGGGGTTACCATTGGCAAAGTGGCGCTGGGTTCCATCAATGATAAAAACTCACTGGCAGGGGTACTTACTTCAACAGGTTTGGGAATTGCAGGTTTTATATTCCTGTTACTGGGAAAAGAAGGAATGGCATTCATGACCATTGGAGGATTTTTATTCGGATGGGCTTATGCCGGAGTTACGGTAGAAACGGCGCTCTTAGTACGAACCGTTTTTGGCACAAAAGACTACTCGAAAATATTTTCTAACATCTCTATTGCCCTGGCGCTTGGCGGAGCCATTATGGCCGGTGGCTGGGGTTATCTCGCAGACTTCCTGAATTTCAAAATCATACTTTCCACGGGAATTGTGCTTTTAATCTTTTCCGGATTAATTGGATTTTATGCGTTGAGAAAAAAAATAACCATTTAAATAATAAGCAATGAAAGTCTATTTTTCAGTCATAATGCTGTTGTTAAGCATAAACTGTTTTTGCCAAAGTTCAACGGAAAATGAAGTGCTAGAAATTTCCAGGCAAATTTTCAGATGGGAAGTTGAAAATAAAATCGATTCTGTCGCGAATATTCTGGCGGAGCAATTTGTAGCGGCAAGTTCAGATGGCAGTGTTATTACAAAGAAAGATTACATAGAAAGGTTATCTGCCAGAAATTTCACCCACAACGCCATTACAGTATCAGAACAAAGTGCTGTTATTTCGGGGAATAGCGCTATCGTGATTGGTGCCGGGAAATTTGACATTACGGTTTCAGGGAGGCAAAGGATATCGCAGTTGTCTTATATCGAAGTTTTTATAAGAGAGCGTAACGGAAAACCATGGAAAATGTTAGCGTTAAAAGCGAGTGCCATCAATTAAAATTTATCGGACAGGCATAGTTTATTGAAGGTGGCATAATCACACAGTTTATTCTTTCTTACTAAGAATATAAACACGAAAATAGCGGAAGTCATGGCTCGGTAATTTATCCCAAATTGAAAATTCAGGTCTGGATTATATCATTCTTCGCCCCGATTGGTTTACGAATGGTAACGAAGTGGATTATGCTTTAACGAAAAAAGGTTACCCTGAAACTGGTTCGGCTATTTCAAGAAAAAGTATTGCGGCATTTGTGGCAACGCTGGTTCAAAATCCAGAATTGCATATCAACGAAAACTTAGGGATTAGCATACCGTAAATATTGAAAATTTATTCCAACATCGCCCTGTACTCAATTGGTGTAACGCCCACCAATTTTTTTACATAGTGGGAATAATGAACGGCTGCTGAATTCTATAAAGCCTTTTACAACGAATACACTTTGTTTGAAAACAATTCTTATTTTTGATAGTATCATTTGATACTATCAAAAAATGAAGCCCCCTTACCGGATAACCAACAAAATTGCAACATTGGTTGCTGCCGTTTCAGAAAAAATAGGAGAAATCAATGCCTCTCATTTATCCAAACCGGCTACAGCATTAAGGAAGAAAAACCGGATTAAAACCATTCAGTCTTCGTTGGAAATTGAAGGCAATACACTAACCGAAGCGCAAATAACCGCCTTGCTGGAAAACAAAAGAGTGATTGCCCCCCCAAAAGATATTGCAGAAGTACAAAATGCAATAACCGTGTATAACAGGCTACATGAGTTTAATCCTTTTCAGTTAAAAGATTTGGAGAAAGCACATTCTGTATTAATGAATGGATTGGTGGCCAATGCCGGTAAATTAAGAACTACCAATGTGGGAATTGTGAAAGGTTCAAAAGTTGCGCATGTAGCGCCAAACGGAACAATGGTAAAGGGATTAATGAAAGATTTGTTTGAGTACCTTAAAAAGGAGAAGGATTTGCTCTTAATTAAAAGTTGTGTGTTTCACTATGAATTAGAGTTTATCCATCCTTTTGTTGACGGAAACGGCAGAATGGGCAGGCTATGGCAGACCTTATTGTTGATGCAACAATACCCTGTATTTGAATATTTGCCAGTAGAATCAATTATAAAACAAAAACAAGTCGAATATTATAAGGCCTTATCCGAATCCGACAAAAAAGGAAATTCAACCCCGTTTATTGAATTTATGCTTGGCATTATTTTAGAAGCATTAAAGGGGCTTTTACAATCGCAAACCGTAACGCTTCATACCGCAGACAGAATTTACCTGATGAAGGATAAAATGGGGAAAAACAAATTCAGCAGAAAAGACTATATGCAGCATTTTAAAAACATATCTGCGCCTACTGCCAGTCGCGATTTAAAATGGGCAGTTGAACAAGGTCTCGTTTCTAAATTTGGTGCACAAAGGTTAACGGAATACCGGTTCAAATAAAGCGTATTCAAAAATTGCTTCATCACTCCATTGAACAACATATGTAAAAGCCAAGAGTATTTTTCCTACCCCAACCGCGCCCT
>JADZFY010000280.1 GCA_020854215.1 Chitinophagaceae bacterium
CTGCTTTAGAGGGAACGGTGATTTCAAGTTGCAGTTTCACTTTACCACTATCATTAGCATCAAACTTTGCCGTACCTGATAATGTAGTATCTGCATAGGTTGCGGTCAATATCGCTTCAGCATGTTTCACTAACGGAACATTGGCGCTATCACCGGCAGGATGTTGGTGTTCTTCAGTTACCTGAGCACTGTCAGAAGCTGATTTGTCACTTGCGGGGCTGTTGCACGAAAATACTAGAGCAAGAGCTGGAAATACTGTTAACGCGGTCACCATCCGGCGGAAAATCAAAGAACAATTCATAGTAAAAATTTTTTGGAATTTAAACAAAGGCGCAAAATTACGAAAACCCTTCCTCTTCCACCGTGAATTTGAGTTATTCAAAAAAATGGTGCCTGGAGTTTATTATAGACAACCGTGCTTCATGACACATAAACAGCGTGCATATAGCTGCTTGTAGTAAAAACAACAAGACTTTTTTGAAAAGTTTGGAAATTTTTTCCAGGATATTTTATTTTTACTATCGCTACTATGCATCCTGTGCTACCCACCTCTTTTGCATTCTTCATTTTTTATACAATTTATTA
Source organism: Chitinophagaceae bacterium (assembly GCA_020854215.1). GTDB lineage: Bacteria > Bacteroidota > Bacteroidia > Chitinophagales > Chitinophagaceae > Agriterribacter. The sequence goes on from JADZFY010000280.1 coordinate 586, forward strand.
AGTATGAAAAAGATTATCCTGATCGGTGTTCTAGTAATTGTAATTGCCATTGCCGGCATTGCCGGTTATCTCAAATTCGCGTTACCCGATGTTTCTCCTGCACCCGATATTACCGTTTCCATTTCTCCGGCACGCATTGCGCATGGAGAATACCTGGCCAACCACATTTTGGTTTGTATGGACTGTCATTCCACTCGGGACTGGACGCGATTTTCCGGCCCTGTCATCCCTGGCACACTGGGAAAAGGAGGAGAATATTTTGGAAGAGAGGCGGGCTTCCCGGGTACATTTTACTCGAGAAATATTACGCCGCAAAACATTGGCAACTGGACCGACGGCGAAATATACAGAACCATCACTACCGGAGTTGATAAAGACGGCAAGGCTTTGTTCCCGGTAATGCCTTACCTGCATTACGGAAAAATGGATAAGGAGGATGTGTACGATATCATCGCTTACCTGCGGCAACTTCCTCCCATCAATAGCAGCACGACTGCGGGTAACCCGGACTTCCCGATGAACTTCATCATCAATACAATTCCCACCGATGCCACTCCGATGGAACGTCCGGACAAAACGGACCGCGTAAAATACGGCGAATATATCACTACAATAGCGGCTTGCATAGAATGTCATACTCCGGTCGAAAAAGGACAACTCATCCGCGAGCTGGGGTATGCCGGCGGACGGGTATTTGAAATGCCTTCGGGCGTCTTACGTTCCGCCAATATTACGTCCGACCCTGAAACGGGAATCGGGAATTGGTCGGAAGACGTATTTGTGGCCAGGTTTAAATCGTACGCCGATACAGCTAATTTGCCCAAACTTTCACCGGAACAGGTCAATACAGTGATGCCCTGGTCTATGTATGCCGGCATGGACACTACAGACCTAAAAGCTATTTACGCCTACCTCAAAACAATCAAACCCATTAAAAACAAAGTGGAACATTTTCAACCGGCAGCAAAATAAATCTGATCCGTGAGCAAGTTGATTATATTTGCACATCCATGTCACTCCATATCGCCTCTCTCAATTCAGGAAGCAATGGTAACTGCTATTATATAGGCAATACTAATGAAGCAGTGCTAATAGACGCGGGCATATCCTGCCGGGAAACTGCAAAGCGAATGAAGCGACAAGGGCTGGATATTAACAGGGTGAAAGCCATCTTTATATCACACGAGCACGCCGACCATATCACCGGTTTGCCCAGGCTATCAAAAAAATATCAGATTCCGGTTTATATTACTCCGGCAACATTTCACGCTTCGCGAATTCACGTAGAAGTCCATCTCCTGCATCATTTTTCTCCGTTCCAACCCGCAAGGATAGGCGATTTAACCGTAGTGAGTTTTCCGAAGCTACATGATGCGAGAGACCCTCAAAGTTTTGTTGTATCCGGAAATGGCGTAACCGTTGGCGTTTTCACCGATATTGGAACCCCTTGTTCAAATGTTATTCAGCAATTCGCCCGGTGTGACGCAGCGTTTCTTGAAGCAAACTACTGTGCCGGTTTACTTGCGGAGAGCAGCTATCCGCATCATCTAAAACAACGAATTAGCGGAACACATGGACACTTGTCAAACACGCAGGCTTTGGATTTATTTACACAGCACGGTGGGGAAAATCTCTCGCTACTGATTTTATCCCATCTTTCCAAAAACAACAACCGCCCGGAACTGGTGGAACATTTATTCCGGCAGGTAGCACACAACACCACCATTACCGTGGCTTCGCGCTATCACGAAACACAGGTATATGTGGTTCAAAATAATGCAAACGGTAAAAACTTCAGTCGAACACAACCGGCAGGTAAATCCACCCAACTCTCTTTATTTTTGTGAGATATTACGTTAGCCACTCGTATTTTTTCGCAGCCGCTCCGGCTCCCGGGGTAAAAATACCTGAAACCTCAAAAGCACAGAATGCAGTACTGTACGGCATCACAGCCATCACCCGTTTTTTTAGTAACTAAATAAAGGTATTTGCTTAGCAAATAGCTATCGTATATTTCCCCTAATGTAGTTTTACAATGACTAAACAATAATAGATTAACCTATTTTTATCGGTGGGGAAAGATTGTTAATTTGTTTACCGAATCCAATAAATCCTGATCCTTATCCAATATCCCAAAACCCTGAATCCTTTCCTTTGAAAAACCGATGCCCTGATGAAAAAACGCCCGTTTATCCGAGACCTTTAGGAAAACCGCAGTGCTTGTAACCGTCCGTTCAAATCATTGCCACTTTTACTGCAACAGAAAATGTACAGAATTAATCAGACTGATCCCCTCTGAAACCTGAAATAATTCCATTTTCTGTTGCATTTTTCTATTCCCCCTTTCTGCGTTATTTTCGCTGAAATTTCTACTCATGAATCTGCACGAATACCAGGCTAAAGAGCTATTAAAAAAGTTTAATGTTCCCATTCAGGATGGCATACCGGTGGATACTGCCGAAAAAGCAGAGGAAGCATATAAGCAACTGAAAGTACAATACGGAAATAATTTTGCAGTTGTAAAGGCGCAAATTCATGCCGGTGGCCGCGGAAAGGGAAAAATCAACGGGTCGGAACAACGGGGCGTAGCTGTAGGGAAAAGTGCTGAAGAAATAAAAACCATCGCAGGAAATATTATTGGAGGAACCCTGGTAACCATACAAACCGGACCCGCAGGTAAATTGGTGAGTAAAGTACTGGTGGCTCAGGACGTGTATTACCCGGGGCCCAATCCCGTTAAGGAGTTTTACCTTTCCATTTTGCTTGATCGCAGTAAAGGGCAGAACGTAATCATGTATAGTACCGAAGGCGGTATGGACATCGAACAGGTAGCCCACGATACGCCCGAGAAAATATTTAAGGAGTGGGTACATCCCGCAGGAGGTTTACTTCCTTTTCAGGCGAGAAAAATTGCGTTTAACCTCGGACTGAGTGGAGAAGCATTTAAGAACTGCGTAAAATTTGTTACCAATTTATACAAGGCTTACGTAGATCTCGATTGCGGAATGTTGGAAATAAATCCGCTTTTTAAAACAAGCGACGACAAGATCATCGCGGTTGACTGCAAAATGAATTTGGATGACAATGCATTAATGCGGCATACCGATTTAGAAGCGCTTCGCGATATCAGTGAAGAAGATCCCACAGAAGTGGAAGCACACAAATACAATCTAAATTTCATTAAGTTAGACGGAAACGTGGGATGTATGGTAAATGGTGCGGGATTGGCCATGGCTACCATGGACATGATTAAACTCAGCGGCGGCGAGCCGGCAAACTTCCTGGATGTGGGCGGAACTGCCAATGCACAAACCGTAGAAGCGGGATTCCGGATCATTTTAAAGGATCCCAAAGTAAAAGCCATCCTCATTAATATTTTTGGTGGAATTGTACGGTGCGACAGGGTAGCCCAGGGTGTAATAGATGCCTATAATTCTATCGGCAACATCCACGTTCCCATTATTGTACGTTTGCAGGGTACCAATGCCGAAGAAGCTAAAAAACTGATTGAAGAAAGCGGATTGAAGGTGCAATCTGCCATATTGCTCAGCGAAGCTGCCCACCTGGTGAATAAGGCAGTAACCGCTTAACATTTTATGTTGTTTCAAAGTAACCGAAAAGGTGAAAGTGTTCCAATGCTTTCGCCTTTTTACATATAAAGATCATCCGTAAAAAAAGATTATGAACTGCTACAAATCGAGGAGCCTGTGCCGGATTGTCGTACCCGCATTGTTTTGTTGCATCCTGTTTTCATGCAAAAAAGGAGTGAAACAACAGGATGATGAATTGTATTCGAGGCATTTGCAGCGAAAAGTGACATTAACAGTAATCCATACACCCATCCCGGATGACAAGTCGGCTATCCACCTCCTGGTTTGCAATGACGGCCAGCTATTGAAGGAGTTGAATATTGCAGCCATCACAGACAGTCTGTACCGGAAAAAATCAATTCCTCCTCTTGTAATCGTGGGTGTTCATGCGGGAAACCGCAGCCAGGAGTATGGCGTTGCCGATCAGGCGGGTACAGCTGATGCAGGTGGAAAGGCTGACCATTACGATAGTTTTTTCAATAACGAATTGTATCCTTTTGTAAAGAAAAACGCCGGTGTACGAAAATTTAAGTCGGTTGTTGTTGCGGGATTTGGTGCCGGCGGATTATCGGCGCTGGACCTGGCATGGAGCCATGCCGATAAGATTAACAGGGTAGCTGCATTTTCGAGTGCTTTCTCACTCA
>JADZFY010000281.1 GCA_020854215.1 Chitinophagaceae bacterium
AAGAAGCATACAAAAGAGAACGGGAAGTAAAAAAATGGAAAAGCAGAAAACTGTTACAACAGCTTATTGGTTCAGTGCATTCCGGCTCATAAGCCGGAAGGGTCCGCGGTTCGAACCCGTTCCGTTTTACGGAACAAGTGGTGCTCCCATATTTTAAAGGTTTTGATTAGTTTTAATCAAAACCTTTTTTATTATTTGAACTTTCTATATGTGCTACTCCCCTTTTGTTAAGCAGGTTCTGTATAAGCGATACGTATTCCTCTCAATAATCTTTCTTCAGTGGCAGTTTTCATCGTTGTGCCAATTTCTATATGGTACATATACTTATCCAATATTTTTCCTCCGGCATCAAAATGATTAATTACTGTTTGCAGAAAATTGTCTGGTGCTGCAATTCCGGGAGGACAGGCTTCATAAGTTACCTCCACTTCACCTGAATAAGCATGGTGATCAATATGGTGCTTCAATATCCATACAGTTAAATCTTCAGCGGTATTATTCTTATAGTAAATAGTGACGGTTTTCATTACCGATCCCACCTGCAGTAGAATTGGAGCAATCAACATACCATTGGCTGAGTATCTTCCGTCCTGATAATTATCCGTATATCCTCCGTTACCCGGCGGAAAGAAAAAAGAAGCGTCAATGTACAGCACTTTCGTTTTTTTAACAACAGGTGCTAAAATTGGTTTCTTTAACACACTTTTTGATTTTTTTGCGCCAATGAAGGGGCCTGGCTTTTTTAAGGGAATACTTTTAGTAAGTTTCTTTTTCGTAATAGCCCCTGATTTGCTATTAGCTTTTTTCCCGGTTGCACTTTTTTTTACTGCCATGTTTATGAGTTTTAAAACAAAAAAATACGAAACCTTAAATTAGTGATCAATACCACTTTAGGGTGATATTACCATTAGCCATTTTCCACCAGTATTGCAAATACTGGTAGCATCAGTTATTGCTACCCGTTTTTAAGATTTCAAATTCCTGGTATTCGTTGTTTTTTAAAACTCGTTGCATCACCAAGGGTGCTTAAAATATGCAAAGATGGGGAGCTAACCGTTTATAGTCGTGCTCCCACCCTTTTCAAAGGTTTTGGTTAGTTTTTAATAAAATTTTTTTTGAATCTAAAAACTAATGCTGCTGAATGAGATTTTCGAATAGCAGTTTAGCAACAGATTGCAAGAAGGGATTCCAGCCGTCTGTGTCAGGAGTATTACAGCCATTGGTGATCAGCACCATTCCAAATTTTTCCTGAGGACTGAAAAACATGGCGCTGTGCAGGCCATAAGCCAAACCAGTATGGCCGATCAGTATTTTACCCGGAAGAAAGGTATCGGTTTTCATTAATGCCAATCCGTAGGTCTGATCTCTATTTACCGGAGTTTGCATTTGTTCGGCACTGAATGGGCTGATGATGTGCTTTTCGTTAAAGACGCCCATATTCATATGCATCTGCATGTATACTGCAAGATCCCTCGCAGATATCTTCATTCCACCTGTTGGAGAAAAAATTGGAGTGGAATATCCCATTTTGTAATTGCGTATTTCGTCTCTCCTCGGATTATAAGCATCAGCAGCAGCATTATACTTTTGTGTGGCAGAATCATATTCGTATAGCGTGGCAAAAAGGGAGTTATCCAGCGAATCAATACAATATCCTCCATACAAATGCATCGGTTGTAAAATATGACGCACGATGTATTGATCAAAACGCTCTCCACTCAGTCTTTCTAACAAAGTACCCACCATATTAAAATTAAGGTTACAATAGCGGTAGCCTTCACCCGGCGCATAATCGCTGTAGCACGCTGCAAAATCGGGATTAACAGCCGGATTGATAACGTCTAATTTAAAATAACCCTGGCTATCATTGATACTTGAAGTATGGGATAACAACATTCTCAGAGTAATAACCACATCCGGATATTTTGGATTTCGAACCGCGAATCCAATGAGTTTGCTTACATCGTCATCCAGCGATAACTTTCCCGCATCTACTAATTGCATAATGGCAGTTGCAGAAAATGATTTGGAAATAGAAGCAATGCGGAAAATATTCTTTGGTTTCAGCGGTTGGTCCAGGGCAATATCCTTTAAGCCAAAAGAATGAGTATATACGATTTTATTTTGTTTTACTACCGCCACCGATAACCCCACAGCATCATACTCCTCCATGATTCTTTTGATTTCCTTCCGCAGATAGCGCTGCTGGCCGTATGTTTCAGGAGATAATGCTGCAGTAAGGAAAAATGCAAAAAGTATAATTTTTATAAAAGTCGAATGCATATCCGTTCCGGTATTTGTGTGCTTGTTAAATCATTCAACACGAATCAAGTTTGAGCGAAAAACAATCAAAGCGCCGTACCAATATCATCCGTAAATGGCAAACACCTATTACGAATTACGCAGGAAATACTAAACCGTCCAATCGGCAACGGTATTTACCAGCTTATCCTGATACGGTGCCAATATCTTAATATAATTGTCGGTATAACCTTCCATCATACCACTTTTGTTCCGGCTTTCAAACAACACCTTGCGAACTTGTCCGGAATGTTGTCCGGTAAACTGCCGCATTTTTTTATACGACAAGTTGCGCAGAATTTTATTGCGTTCATGACGAGCCGACACGGGTACTACAGGCTTAATAGCTAAGGCTGCGGTATTGTCTCTTTCGGAATAGGTAAAAACATGGAGATACGACACCTCAATAGCATTGAGAAAATCAACGGTCATCTGAAAGTCGTTGTCTGTTTCCCCCGGGGAGCCTACTATAACATCAGCGCCAATACAGCAATGCGGCATTAATGTTTTAATGACTGCCACACGATCGGCATACAATTCCCGTTTATACCGCCTGCGCATTAAGCCTAAAATATGATTGCTACCGCTTTGCAACGGAATATGAAAATGCGGCATAAACTTTCTGCTTTCCGCAACAAATGCAATGATGTCGTTAGTGAGCAGGTTAGGTTCGATGGAAGAAATGCGATAACGTTCAATTCCGTCCACTTTGTCTAACTCCTGAACCAATTGAAAAAAGTTTTCAGTACGACGCCCATGAGATGCATCCGTGTTTTCATTGATACCGAAATCACCCAAATTCACACCTGTTAAAACAATCTCTTTTACACCTTTTCCTGCCAGTTCGTTTGCGTGACGGATTACATTTTCAACGGTATCACTCCTGCTTTTTCCGCGAGCCATGGGAATAGTACAAAAAGAGCAATTATAGCTACACCCATCCTGCACTTTCAGGAAAGTACGGGTTCGGTCGTGCAATGAAAAGGAGCTGTTGAAACCAGACACTTCATCAATATCGCAGCTGGATATTCTGGCAGAATCTCCTTTAGTGATTTCTTTCAGATGGGAGGCAATATTGAATTTTTCCGCAGCACCGAGTACCAAATCAACCCCTTCAATTTCGGCAATTTCCTTAGGTTTTAACTGTGCGTAACAACCCGTAATCACTACCATGCTTGACGGAGCTTTCCGCTGAATGCGGCGCACCAGTTGCCGGCATTCTTTATCTGCATTATCTGTAACGGAGCAAGTATTGATTACATACACGTCTGCCACTTCTTCAAACGCCTTTTTCTCAAAACCCTCATTCTCCAACATACGGGAAAGTGTTGAAGTTTCTGCAAAATTAAGCTTACATCCCAGCGTATGAAAGGCAACTGTTTTACTATTATTCATAAGCGCCAAAGATACTTGAAATATGGCAATGCCGGGTTGCGAAACCCTTAGGGTTCGATTATAACGCCTTTTCCTAAAAAAATAGTACCACTGTGTACGGCATAAATAGCAGGAAGAAGATCCTCCACCACTGCATACTTAAAAATGTACCCGCGTGCACCGGCCGCAAGCATCTTTTTAATATAAACCGAAGAAGTGTGAAATGAAACACCGATTACTTTAACGCCAGGATATTTTTGGGTAAGAATTTGCGTGGCTTCAATACCCGACATCGGTTTCATATTGATATCCATTAGTATGATATCCGGATTCAATTCCGGCACCCTGTCAATTGCCTCGGGTCCATTGGTACACTCCCCCACTACAGAAATATGCTCGTAGCGTTGTAAAAACATTATCCATGCCTTCCTCACTTCCGGATGGTCGTCAACAATTACAATTCTGATCATTTGCCTGGTGTGTTTAGGGTAACTATTCTACAATAATCGTATAAATACGTAGAAAAATCCCCATCACCCAATCTTTATGTCAAAATCCGGCTGCTTTTTTATCAAACATCAATGCTAAACCAAACTGATGTCCAAAACCTGTTGCATATTTTTCACATAATGAAACTTCATGCCTTTTATAAATTCAGCATTGATCTCCTGTACATCTTTTTCATTTTGCCAGCACATCACTACTTCTCTCATCCCTGCACGGCGGGCTGCGAGCACTTTTTCTTTGATACCTCCTACCGGTAGTACCTGCCCGCGAAGCGTAATTTCGCCGGTCATGGCCAAATAGGGCTTCACCTTTCGTCCGGTAAGTGCAGACGCGATTGCAGTCATCATCGTAACACCGGCACTCGGCCCGTCTTTAGGCACAGCTCCTTCGGGAACATGCACGTGGATATTTCTTTTCTGAAACAACTCCGCATCAATTCCGTATTTGCGGGCATTCGCCTGCAAATAGGTCAATGCTGTTGTAGCACTTTCTTTCATCACGTTTCCCAGGTTGCCGGTGAGTTTCAATTCACCCTTACCTTCGCTTTGCGTGGTTTCAATAAACAATATATCGCCGCCCACATACGTGTAGGCAAGTCCTACTGCTACACCGGGCATATTAGCAATTTTGTACAGATCGTTGCTGTACCTGGGGCGCCCCAATATTTTTTCGATATCTCTGCCTATTAATGAAGGCTTCAACTTACTCTTTACTGCATATTCTTTAGCCTGCGACCGCATGATAGACGCCAATTGTCTGTCTAACTCCCGCACACCACTTTCGCGGGTATAATCTTCAATTATTTTTTCTAATACCGAATTGCTGATTTTGATACTCTGGTTCTTCAAACCATGCAGCTCTTTTTGTTTGGGCAACAGGTGACGTCTGGCAATCTCCACTTTTTCTTCAACGGCGTAACCATTCAGGTTCACAATTTCGAGCCGGTCTCTCAGTGCCGGCTGGATATGTTGCAGGTCGTTAGCCGTGGCAATAAATAGCACTTTACTCAGGTCATATTCTAATTCCAGGTAATTGTCATAAAAGGAATGGTTCTGCTCGGGATCCAGCACTTCCAGCAGTGCAGAAGAAGGATCACCTCTAAAATCGTTACCCACTTTATCTATCTCATCCAAAATAATCACCGGATTACATGACGCTGCCTTGCGGATAGACTGAAGAATACGCCCCGGCATAGCACCGATATACGTCTTACGGTGCCCCCGTATCTCACTTTCATCGTGCATTCCTCCAAGGCTCAACCTCACAAATTTACGGTTGAGCGCTGCAGCGATACTTCTGCCCAACGATGTTTTACCTATACCCGGAGGCCCCACAAAACAAAGAATCGGGCTTTTCATATCTCCCTTCAATTTCAAAACGGCGAGGTATTCGAGTAACCGCTCCTTTATTTTATTCATACCATAATGGTCATGATCCAATACTTTCTTTGCTTTGGTCAAATCATAGGAATCCACGGTACCTTCTTCCCAGGGCAGTTCCAGCATCAAATCAAGGTGGTTGTATACTACCGAGTAATCTGGTGTGGACACGTGCATGCGCTCGAGCTTCTCTATCCCTTTCTTAAAGGCTTCCTTCGCAGCATCGGGCCATTTTTTCAGTTCAGCCTTTTTCTGCATTTCCCGAATTTCACGCTCATTGGCGTCGCCCCCCAGCTCTTCTTTTATGCTTTTCAGTTGTTGCTGTAAAAAGTATTCCTTTTGTTGTTTGTCTAATTCAGTTTTGGTACGGTTGGTAAGTTGGTTTTTTAACTCGGCAAACTGGAGCTCCCGATTGAGCAGTTGCATAAGTTTCTCCGCCCTGAGTTTCAGGTCGTTCATCTCCAGTAATTCCTGTTTTTCTTTTAGATCGCTGTTGATATTACTGCTTACAAAATGTATAAGGAAGGCCGGATTTTCAATATTCTTCAGAATAACTGATGCCTCGGAAGGCATATTGGGTGAAAGCAGGATAATCTGGGAAGCCAAATCTTTTATGGAACTAACCGTAGCCGCAAAATGGCGGTCATCTTCAACACTAATCTTTTCTTCTTCCAACAATTGAATAGTAGCCCGAAAATAAGGTTCTTCGGCAATGATCTTTTCAATTGAAAACCTTTTTTTACCCTGAATGATGATGGTTGTTCCCCCATCAGGCATTTTGATGAGTTTAATAATTTTTGCAACGGTACCTGTTGTTTCCAGATCTTTTACAGCCGGATCTTCCACGGTACTGTCTTTTTGTGCAATAACACCTACCAGTTTGTCAGTCTTATAAACGTCATTCACGGCTTTTATGGAGCGGTCTCTTCCTACTGTTATGGGTAATACCACACCCGGAAATAGTACGGTATTACGCAGGGGTAACAAAGCCAATTCAGTTGGAATGCTGATCTCATCATTATTCTCTGCTTCATCTTCATTTAAGGGAATGATGGGCATAAACTCCATTTCCTCTTCTGTACGTACATAAATTTCGCTTCTTTTCATAATATTCCTTTCAAAAGTCAATATGACATAATTTCAAGATAATAATACCCTGAAAGCCTTCCGTACTACGTTGGTCAAGATTAATGCCAGTAAAAAAAATCCGGAGACGATGATCCGGATTTTTCGATATAACCTGTTTTTTGATTATAGGGCAATTCCAACGCCCAGTTGTATGGATTGGCTTTTCCAGTTATCACGATTGTCTATATCATTAATATTCGACAAACCAATTCCATACCTGCCATATACTCTCAGTTTCAGGATGTTGATCTGGGCCCCGCCCACCATAGAAAAATCACCTTTCGTAAAGGCATCACCCCCGTTTTCGAGTAATGTATTTTGCTTGTTCATTAATATGCTGAATTGCGGACCGGCCTGCAATGTAAAGAATGAAAACGGCCTGTACGACAACATCAATGGAATGCTCAGGTAGTTCAGTTTTACTTCCTTAAGTTCATTAATGGATACTTTATACAAATCGTCAAATTCTGTGGAGGTAGTGGTATTCGTTTGACTGAACATCACTTCAGGCTGAATACCCCACTTGGAGGAGAACATAATTTCCGGGGCAATTCCCACATGGTATCCCAACTGGTATTCGTCTTTAAAAGATTTGCCGTCTAATTTGCCCATGTTGGCGCCGGCATGAATGGCCAGTTTTACACCTTGTGCAGCGGACGAAGTGGCAATAAAAAGAAAACTCACAAAAGCGATTGGAAGAATGAATCGTTTCATATGATTGCGTTTTATAACCTAAATCTAAATCAATGAGCAGGGGCTTACAACTTTTGCTTCAGAGTATTTTGTTAAGTAAATGAAATGGAAATGTTATAGTTTCTTCTCCTGACGACAGGTGCTGAGAAAATTTACCTTCTATTAGGCCAACTCAATTACGGTAATCTCAGGAAGAATTCCTACTCTGCCCGGATAGCCTAAGAATCCGAATCCACGGTTGATGTATAACTTTTGCTTATCCTGCTCGTATAAACCGGCCCATTGTTTATACACGTATTGTACAGGGCTCCATTTGAACCCTGGAAGTTCAACACCAAACTGCATACCGTGTGTGTGACCGCTAAGCGTCAAATCAATGTCCTTGTATTCCGGTATCACCTGGGCGTCCCAATGGCTTGGGTCATGACTCATTAATATTTTAAAAGGGTAAGCTTCTGTACCGGCATACGCTTCATGCAACTTTCCATATTTGGGAAAATTAGCTTTGGCGCCCCAGTTTTCAATACCCAATAACGCAATCTGTTGACCCTGCTTTTCCAATACTACGTGTTCGTTCATTAGCAGGCGCCATCCCATATCAGCCTGCACCTGTTTCAATTTCTCCAGGTTTTGTACTTTTTCTTCGGGGTTCGACCATCTTTTGTAATCGCCATAGTCATGGTTTCCCAAAATACTATAAACACCCATGGGCGCCTGAAGTCTGCTAAACATTGCTGAATATTCTTTCATTTCTACTGCCTGGTCGTTCACAAGATCACCGGTAAATAAAATAATATCTGCCTGTTGTTTCATAATCATCTCCACACCATGAGCCACAGCGCTTTTATCGGTAAAACTCCCGGAATGTATGTCTGAGATATGCAGCACTTTCATCCCCCTAAAAGCGTCGGGAAGATTAGGAAATCTGAGTTTAATTTTTTTCAACTGATAGCGATATTTATTGGAAAATCCCACCATCATCACGGTCATTAAACTTCCACCGATTGCCAGTCCAAGCCAACTCATAAAAACCGACCTCGAAATGCCGGCAGCTTTAAACGGTTCACCTTCTACATACTGGTAAAAAAGTCTGCCCCCACCCCATTGCAGCAGGCGGCGTAAGTCATCAACCAATAAAAATATTACTGTTAGCGATTTAGAAAGAAACAATCCAATAATAGTTGCCATCCAGTAGGTGCGAAAGCTTTTAGGCCAATTATCCAAATTGAGATAAGGAAGTAAAATGAGGGTGATGATTGCAAGTGCACTAACACCCCAGTACAGTCCATATACCGTATACCGGATTTTAGGCGAAACAGATTGCAGCGTAAACTTTACGGCCTGAAAAACGTACAAATCAACGAGTAAAACAATAATAATCAGAATCCACCTCCCTGAAAAACTACGCATACGAAATCATTAAGATTGAATTAAATTTCTTCATAAAAGGACTACAATGTACCACGCCAAAAACAACAAATTACACATCCCCCATTGTAAAAAAAACCTAAAACCGGATAAACTCATCCAGTTGGTCGCCCATCACTTTTAGTGTTGCGGCATCGTCAATATCTTTCTCTCCATTTAATAACTTATTCACTACGGATATAGGAAGTTTGTTATGATGAACGTTCATTTTAAGGTAATGCAAAACACCGGTTAGGTGTTCCATTCCTCTCAAATTCCCTGCGCGACCGGTGGATACCCCGGTTAACAAGGCCTTCTTGTCCCACCATACTTTTTCAATATCGGTATTGTCAATCATTGCTTTTAACACTCCCGGAAAACTGCCGTTGTATTCCGGAACAACAAAAATAAATTTATGGGTAGGTATCAATACTTCCTTTTCTAAATCTCTCAACTGATCGTTTCTTCCATTCACGTCTAATCCTTCAAGGGTAACAAAATAGGCAGCAATGCCCTTTTTTTCAAGCAATTGAAAGTATTGTCTTGCCACTTTAATTGTATTACTGCCTGGGCGGTTGGTACCAGAAATCACCGTGTAAATATCATCATGCATCGTTTAATCTACTGTTGCGCTTGAACTATACAATGAATATTATAACCGAAACTGTATTTTTGTCAAATTGTCACAGTTCGCAATTGAGCCATTTGGCAAAGATAAACCTGTTTCAGGCACCAAACTATATTCGTAACATTCTTAATATCACTAATGCAGTTTACGTATTACGGACATTCTTGTTTTGCGGTACGCATTAAGGGCAAAAACATTCTTTTTGATCCATTTATTAGCCCCAATGCCCTGGCGTCCGCTATTGACATTAATAAAATACCTGCCGATTACATCTTTTTGTCGCATGGACACGAAGATCATATTGCAGATTGCATCGGCATCGCCAAACGCACCGGTGCGCTGGTGGTATGCAGCTTCGAAATTCATACCTGGCTGAACAACCAGGGTATAACCCATACCCATCCCATGAACACGGGTGGCAAACGGACTTTTGATTTTGGAACGGTGAAATGTGTTGTGGCACAACATTCCTCCGGATTACCGGATGGCACCTATGGCGGAAATCCCATGGGATTCATTTTCATCAACGAAGAACGCAACTTTTATTACAGCGGCGATACTGCCCTCACCTTAGATATGCAACTCGTACCGCAGTTTTCCCCTATAGATTTTGCCGTGCTTCCGATAGGCGACAATTTTACCATGGGTACGGCGGATGCGATTCAGGCTATGCACTTTATCCAATGCAAGCGGGCTATTGGCGTTCATTATGATACTTTTGGATATATAAAAATTGATCACACTCAGGCTAAACTGGAGTTTGAACACCAGAATCTGGAGTTGCTTCTTTTGTCTATAGGAGAAACCTTAGACATTTAATGAAAACAGCGAAATTATAAATTACATTTGCCGTTTCACAAAGCGGCATCATCAGGATAAGTAACTAATTGAACAACAAATTACGTAAAACAACACATGGCGAGAATTATTGGTATAGCCAATCAGAAAGGAGGAGTTGGGAAAACCACGACTGCCATTAACCTGGCTGCAAGTTTGGCGGTGCTGGAGAAAAAGACCCTTCTTGTGGACGCCGACCCTCAGGCTAACAGTACAACAGGTGTGGGATTCGACCTGCATAATATTCAAAAAAGCCTGTACGATTGTATGGTGAACGAAACGCCGGCCAGTGAAACAATACTCAAAACAGAGATACCCAATTTAGATCTGATACCATCGCATATTGATTTGGTAGGCGCTGAAATTGAAATGATTAACTATCCCAACAGGGAAAACGTACTCAAACATATTCTCGACCCCATACAGGGTGAATATGATTTTATAGTAATTGACTGCTCACCCTCCTTAGGTCTTATTACCGTAAATGCGCTCACAGCTGCCAACAGTGTAGTGGTACCTGTGCAGGCGGAGTTTTTTGCGCTGGAGGGTTTGGGGAAATTATTGAACACGATAAAAATTGTGCAGAGCCGCCTGAATACAGACCTGGTTATTGAAGGAATTCTAATGACAATGTACGATGGCCGTTTACGTTTGTGTAACCAGGTGGTCAATGAAGTAAGGCATCATTTTGAGGAAATGGTATTCGATACGATTATTCACCGTAACACGCGATTGAGTGAGGCTCCAAGCGTAGGAAAGCCTGCCATATTGTATGATGCGGAAAGCAAAGGGTCCATTAACTACCTCAACCTGGCTAAAGAAGTTTTGCAGCGCAATAACATGACAAAAATATCGCAGGAAGACAGAATCTTAACTCTTGACAATGAGCAGCACTCCGAACAATAAGAATAAGAAAGAAGCTTTGGGAAAAGGGATTCGCTCTCTGTTGCAAAGCATTGATGCCGATTTAAAAACTACCGGTGGCGATCACCTGAAAGGAGGCGTGGTGGAAAAAGTTACCACTACCACACGTATTCCGGTGGACGCAATTGAAGCTAACCCTAAACAACCGCGGCACGATTTTGATGAACAGGCGTTGAATGAGCTGGCAGCTTCTATCAAACTTCACGATATCATACAGCCTTTAACCGTTTCCAGATCGGGTGACAAGTACCGGATTGTTGCAGGAGAAAGAAGATGGCGGGCAGCTAAAATTGCGGGACTAAAGGATGTACCGGTGTATATCCGTCAGTCTAACGACCAGCAGTTGCTGGAACTGGCTCTGCTGGAGAATCTGCAACGTGAAAATCTTAATGCCATTGAAATCGGGCTCAGCTATAAGCGTATGATGGAAGAACTGGCCTATACGCAGGAGCAGGTGGCAGAGCGCATGGGTAAGGAGAGAAGCACGGTTACTAACTACATCCGGTTGTTAAAACTCCCTCCGGATATTCAGATCGCTGTTCGCAACAACACCATCAGCATGGGGCATGCAAGGGCGATCATTAACGTTGATGTAGTTGACCAGCAGTTGTTCATTTTTAATGAAATAAAATCTAAAGGGCTTTCCGTTCGCCAAACCGAAGAACTCGTTAGAAAACTCTATAAACCTGCCGTTGTTAAAAAACCGGTAAAAGCTCCTCTGTCTGCTCCGTTCAGAAAAATTGAAGATAATTTAGCCTCTCATTACGGCACGCGTGTTAAAATGCAACACAATAAGAAAGGTCATGGTGCTATTACCATTGAGTATTTTTCCATACAGGAACTCAATAATATCCTGGAAAAAATGAATGTTCCGGCCGTATAACCTAACCGTAGCTATGCACAGGCGATTTGCGTTTCTGGTGTTCCTTTTGGTGTCTTTTGCCGTTGTAACAAAAGCACAAAAAGATACTGCTACTTTAAATAAAATCACCGACAGTTCCGGAGTTACCAATCAAAAAGCGCTCAAAAAAAATATAGCTTCAGCATCACCCGATACCTCAAAAAAGAGAACACCTGCGGGTACCGCCGCCCTCCTTTCAGCTATTATTCCCGGCGCCGGACAAGTGTACAATAAAAAATACTGGAAGGTACCACTGGTTTACGGTGTACTTGCTATTCCCACCTACACATTTGTGGACAACCTGAATTGGTTTAAAAAAACCAGACTTGCCTTTAATATTGCTTTCAATAAAGATACCGCCAGATATGACGAAGTTGATCCCAGGTTGATCTATATGGTTAAGAACGGTTACACCAGCAGCCTGCAAAATTACCGGGATGATTTCAGGCGAAATGTGGATTATTCGGCGCTCGTTTTTTTGCTCGTGTGGGGATTGAATGTGGTTGACGCAACTGTTGACGCTCATTTAAAAGATTTTAATATCACCGACGATTTGAGCCTGCAGCTCAAGTCAGGCTATATGCCAATCGCGAATACAGCCGGAATTGGTATTGTATTGAATATTGGGAAAAACCATGTCAACCGTTCGGCTACCGGCCGCTAATTATATTTACCTTTGCCCATTAAAAATCAACCCACTTAACAGATGAATATTGCATTAATCGGATACGGAAAAATGGGGCAGGCTATTGAAGCAATAGCCCTGCAGCGTGGTCATCATATTGTATTAAAAGTTACCATAGACAATACCGACGACAATACAGTAGAAAATATACGTAAGGCAGATGTAGCCATTGAATTTACAGGCCCCGACAGTGCGTTTGAAAATATCAACAAATGTTTCGAAGCCGCTACACCGGTAGTTTCTGGTTCAACCGGCTGGCTCAACCGCTATGAGGAAGCAGTACGGAATTGCAATGCTCTGGGCGGTGCGCTGCTCTATGCCAGCAACTTTAGCATAGGCGTGAATATTTTTTTTGAAGTCAATAAAAAGCTGGCCCGGCTGATGGCTACACAAAAAGAATACGATGTTTCCATCGAAGAAACACACCACACGCAAAAAAAAGACGCACCCAGTGGTACCGCTATTACATTGGCCGAACAAATACTCGCCGTTAACGCTTTTAAAGACCAATGGGTGAATACTGAATCCAACACAAATTCTGACCTTCAAATTATCAGTAAGAGAATTGACCCGGCACCAGGCACCCACCGGATACAGTATCATTCCAACACCGACGACATAGAAATCATCCACACAGCGCATAATCGCTCGGGATTTGCATTGGGTGCCGTGTTGGGAGCCGAATTCCTTTACCGGAAAAAGGGGGTATTTTCGATGAGTGACGTGCTTGGTCTTTCATAAATCCACTCTTCGGCATTTCGTATTTATTTATGGACGCAGAAGCGAAAATACCCGGCTTCCTGACGAAAATCAGGTATTCCTGGGAATTAAAATCCGGATTAAAAAATTAAATTGCCTGTTGTTTAAACCCGGTTGAATATGCTGTCAAAAAAAACACAGTATGCCTTTAAGGCACTCATGTATATGGCACAGGTTGAAAAGGAAGGCCCTATACTGATTGCTGAAATTGCCCGAAAGAAAAAGATACCCCTGAAGTTTTTGGAAAACATATTGCTCGAACTGAAAAACGGCGGCATTTTAGACAGCAAGAAAGGAAAGGGAGGCGGCTATTTTTTTAAGGAACCTCCTTCCGAAATACACCTGGCAAAAGTGATGCGGCTTTTGGACGGACCTATTGCACTCCTTCCCTGTGTAAGTCTTAATTTTTATGAACGATGTAAAAACTGTGATGAAAATAGCTGTGGCTTACGGGATACGTTGATTATGGTAAGAGACGCCACCTTGAAAATTCTGGAGAAAAAAACCGTAGCCGACCTGGTATAAATGAACTGAGTCCTCCGTTCCAAAAAATCAAAATTTCAATTCTCCGTCCTTAGTCTCAATAATCAATTCCTTTTCGCCCGCGTTCTCAACGCTGCCAATGATCTGCGCGTCCACACCATAACTTTGCGCGGACTGCATAACGGTTGCAGCATTTTTCTCCGTTGTATATATTTCCATCCGGCACTGGCACAGGTTGGGTAGCCTCGATTTGTGCCAGGCCAGACCTGCTGCCTTGCTTTTACTTATCTAAATTTCTTAAACAAACTTTGCAGAAAATGATACACCTATTATTATTGCGAAACAAGTAACGCTTAGGCTTGTGTACACTTCCGTAATCCTGCCTACAGCACATCCGCATAGCTTGTAACCACATAAACGGCATTGCGGTTGGATTAATGTTTTTATCGTTCATTACCTAAATTTACATATCCTATAAAAACAAAAAATATGAAATCAGCACCTCTTAAAGAAATAAAACACCTATTGCCACAAGACAGCCATTATTATAAAGATGAATACTACTTGGATAAAGAAGTACTCTTGCACGAAGGCGATTGGATAATAGCTGAATCTCTTGATTTGGACCAACCGGAACTACTTCTTGCAGACGGAGATTGCCCGGAGTTTCCACCTTTTATTTTGGTGACCGGAAATATGGTAGCTCAGAATATTTTCAATGATGAAACGGATGGCTCTACAGGCCTTATAGTATTGGGCAACCTTACTGCGGAAAACATCGTGGTGGGCGGAAAGGAATTGTATATAAAAGGCAATTTGATTGTGAATGGATTGTTTTGGGGCGACTACAATCACGGAGAATTAATTGTGGAAGGGAAAATAGCTATAAAAGTCTTTCTCAATACAGATTATCACTGCGATTATGACCGGTTTACCAACAGGCAAAATATGGAAGTGAACCATATTTTTTGGGATGATGTGGACGACGACATAACGGATGATTCAGAGATAAGAACTTGGTTTAAACCAGAATATTTAGAAAATGAAGATGAACTATTATTGTCAGGAGACGAAATATGGAGCTGGCAATCTTGGTTGAAAAAGGAAGAGATTTTGGAAGCTTTGAAAGAAGCAAAGAACATCCTGAATGACGAACCTATTTCATCCGAAGATGCTAATAATGAAGTAATTCCTTCTTTGTTTCCTAACAATTTAATCAGTTTGGAAAACCTGAAAATCTTTACACAATCTACTTTGCCAACTAAAAACAAAGATGATGATTCGCAATGGAATCATTATAAATACTGGGACGGAGATGTTTATCGCAAAATAAGTATTACTGATGATAAAGACCCTGAACAAACACAGGTGTTGTTTCAATACAATGAAGAGTTTTATTTACTGGCTGCTTATTATGAAGATGATAAAGAAGTACAAATTACTTATAACGGAGATATTTTCGGTTCCAATTCAACCTATTTTTTCGATTTTGATGAATATCCCGAACGCTATATTTTCTTTCAAAAAGAATGGAAAACCTTTCAGCAGCAATTTTCCGAAGCGGTTTACTGGCAGAAAAAATTTTATGAAACCATCACCCAAAAACGATTTGATGATTTATTGGCCCTGCCTTATGTACGAGCAGAATTGAGCGATTATGACGATGACGATTCTATTTATCATTGGAAAAATATGGGCTGGCAATTCCGTCAGGAAGATTCCGGCAAAGATGCCCGAATAACGATTACGAAGGAACTAAATGAGCGGGACGAAAACGATGAAAGTATTTTTGAATTTTATCATATTGAATTTGAAAACGGCAAACCTGTGTTGATGACCCAGCACGGAAATGGCGTTGAATTTGATCTGTATTATGTGCATTACAGCAAAACAGAAAAGTACAAAAAAGCCATTGCTTATTTTGAAGAAATGGAGCAAAAAATCGGGTTGCTCAATCAACAATATTTAAAAAGGTTAGAACAAAATGCCAATGAAAAAGAATTGTTGCTGGCATTTATTGAGATGGAAGATATGCAATTGCAGTCCGGTATGTTTGATGAAAAATGGTATGCAGAACATTGGGAAACATTGAAAAATACAGCCTACAGAGCAGATGACCTGGTAAACAAAGATGATTTGGAAACCTTGTATTTTCATTTGATCAGAAAAGATGCACTACTACCTTACGGAATGGAGCATTACGAACTTTTAGAAAAGGCCTACAAAAAACAAACACTCTATTTCGATACAAAAAAGTATGGTTATCCATATACCTTGATGAGCAGGTTGGAAGGGCTTTTCATCTTTGGTTTCGATGATAAAATTACCGTTGCAAAAAACAATCGTGGGCATAACGATTTTAGAAGGTTACTGACCAGTTGGCATAGAATGAATGCCTATACTTCTATTAAAGGAATATTGGAAGCAAAAGGATCCTTAACACCTTACGCTTCGGAAGAATACACGATTACAAGAATTATCAAAACATTGGAAGGGCTTGGCTTCGTTCACGATTATCCTAAATATGAAGCAGATTATCAATACACAAATTTACCGTTTTGGGTAATGATGGCAATGCTCATACTAAATAGTTCTGAACAAGCGAAAGACTCCATAGAAAATTATAAATCATTAAATAATTTACCTTTTTACGAAAAGCAAATGGAGATTTTAAACCGGTTGGAAACGGCGTTTAAATGACAGAAAAATGTGTAATGACAGTTTATTTTACAGTCTCCTTTTTTTTAATAATCAGAAACACCTTTCAGCCCATTCTTCACTCGCGCTATAACATGGGTGGCAGCATCCCGGATGCCGAAGCCAAACGGAACCTTTCCTTCCCCGCACTGGCGCAGGTTTGGTAGCCTTTCTTTGTGCCAGGTCAGACCTGCTGCCTTGCTTTTACTTATATAAATTTCTTAAACAAACTTTGCAGAAAATGATACACCTATTATTATTGCGAAACAAGTAACGCTTAGGCATCAGGTGTGCCATCACACAATACCCGCCCTACCCACCTGCGCCAGAATGCGGTGAAATCCCCCTTGCTTACTCGACTGTACGTTCGCCCTGCGTCACTTTTTAAAATTTAAAATTGTGTCAGATGAAATCTGCAAGGATTTTGGGTCGCTTGGTTGGAAGTTTGATTGGGGCTTGGTTGGCGTACAAGATTTTCCAATGGTTAGTCCTCCACCAAATGATATGAGAATTGTAAATATAAACTGAACAGCGTTTTTAATAAACTCGTCAACCCATTTTTGATACCATTTCTTTTTGGGTGCGTCTGGGTTGTTGGTTTGATTAAATGAAAGTTCTTTACCAGCAGCAGGACTATTGTCGCCATGAGTTGTGATGCTGTTGTCAATATGAACACTTGGTTTTGGTTTGCTTTGTTCGGTTATAATATCTAATGCTTCTTTGCAAGTTTGGGTGTTATAAAAGTCGGAGTTAAGATGTGTTGAGGTTAGCCCACTTGAGGATTTAGAATACAGAACTCGCTTAGAAAGCAATAGTTCTTTTGCTACTGATAGGTTTGCCGGTTTGCCGTTGTACGAACTCTTTGTCCAAAAATGAGAATACTTGTCGTTCTTGTGCATTTGAAAAAGTATTTCGCATGTTTGGTCTAATTCCATATTGGTAGAGTTTGTCGGGTCTAATGGCAACCCTGTCTTTTGAAAGTATTGTTCTTTTAATTGGTCAGCATACTGTAAACCTGGTTTAGTAATATGAACTATTGGATTGCTTATAGTAGGTGGCCCAGAAATGTAGCCCCTATGAAACATCGTTTGAAAAATAAATTTGTGTATATCAGCAGGAATGGATAAGTCGGTCAATAGAGAATAAAAGTCGAAGTCTTTGTCTTGATTTTCTTGTTTAGCTAAGTGTAAGATTGTAATGTCAATGCCTTCGACTTTGTTCATTTGTCTAAGAATTTATTTGTCGCCCGAGAGTATTATGCGGCTTGTTTAGGGTGACGTACAACTCATTAATTAGTGCAACATTCCTTCGCCACAACGTCTCTCACCGGCTTTGTGCTTAGCCAGGATGTTGTGTGCACTTCCGTAATCCTGTCTACAGCACATCCGCATAGCTTGTAACCACATAATCGCCATGACTATTTTCCAGATAAAATTGTGCTGAGCTATGTTTCCTTCGCCACAACGTCTCTCACCGGCTTTGTGCTTAGCCAGGACGTTGTGTACACTTCCGTAATCCTGCCTCCAGCACATCCGCATAACTTATAACCACATAAACGCCATGATTATTTTCCAGGTAAAATTGTGCTGAGCTGTGTTTACAGTTAACCGGACTTTCACATAAATCCCGCACTCCTTTAACTGGGTTTATCTTGTTCGACACGTCCCCCGCAGCTTTGTACCTGTTCTCAACTTTTAGCTATGTGGGAGACGGGGCGGCGAAGTACTTCATAAAGAAGCCAGCCGCCGAGGCGCCGACAATGCGTTTTGTTGAATATAAAGCTTAAGCCCGGGCAATTCAATTTTTCAAATTCAAAATTTCAATGCTTCATCTTTGGTTTGAATCACCAGTTCCTTTCTTTCCGCCGCTTCCACCCTGCCGATTATCCGCGCTTCTACACCATAATGATTTGCCGCCTGAATAACAGATGCAGCATGCCTTTCGGTACTGTATATTTCCATCCGGCAACCCATATTAAACACCTGGTACATCTCATGTGCCGAGGCGCCGGATGCCTGCTGAATGATATCGAATATTACCGGTGGAGTAAAAAGATCGTCTTTTACAACCCTTACTTGTTCCGGGATATATTTTAAACATTTGGTCTGTCCGCCACCACTACAGTGAATTAAACCGTGAATTGCCTCAAAATTCTCTTCCAGCAGCGTTTTTAATACCGGTGCAAAAGTGCGTGTTGGAGAAAGGAGCAATTTTCCGATTGAAATATCCTTACCGCCAACAGACAGACGATCCGTCATTCTGTGTTTTCCAATATAAACCACATCCCCTTCCAGGGTAGATTCGAAGGTTTCGGGATATTGTTCGGCGTAATATTTATTGAGTACATCATGCCGGGCACTGGTGAGTCCATTACTACCCAAACCGCTGTTGTATTCCTGCTCATAAGCACAGGTACCAAAGCTCGACAATCCTACGATCACATCACCCGCCTGAATTTTCTCATTGGTGATGAGTTGGTTTTTGGGCCACCGGGAAGTCATGGTGCCATTTACGGCAATCGTTCTTACCACATCGCCCACATCGGCCGTTTCTCCTCCGAGGTAGTGAATGTGGATACCGTAAGCGGACATGGTATCAAAAAACTCCTGCGAGCCTCTGATAATTTGCTCCAGCACCTCGCCCGGGATGCGTTTCTTATTGCGGTCAATGGTTGAATTAAAGATAAGATTATCATGTACACCCACGCAAAGCAAATCATCAAGGTTCATCACAATGGCATCCTGTGCAATTCCTTTCCATACCGAAACATCGCCGGTTTCTTTCCAATACAAATAGGCCAAAATACTTTTGGTACCCGCACCATCGGCGTGCATTATGTTTACAAAATCGGCATCCTTGCCCAAAAAATCAGCATATATTTTGCAAAACGCATTAGGGAAAAGCCCCGCGTCTAAATGTTTTACTGCCGCGTGAACTTCTTCCTTCTGCGCGGAAACGCCTCTCTGGTTGTATAAACTCATGATATTATTTTAAGCCGCTGCAAAAGTAAATATTCGCCGTTCAATTATCAATTATCTATTAGTTTTGCAGCCCGGAAACCATTCCCCGAATAATTTTACGGGGCATATTCAAATCAATCCGTTTTTTTTACAAAATCACCGTTTGCCCTGCAAATACATGATAACATAGCATTGCTCCCACCGTTTCAACGTGCCGTTATTACTATTGGCACTTTTGACGGAGTACATAGCGGACATAGGCATATATTAAACCAGCTTAAAGCTGAAGCCCAGCGTATAACAGGGGAAACCGTAATCATTACCTTTCATCCCCACCCCCGCAAAATTGTAGGGCAATCTCATCAGGTGCATCTCCTCAACACCATTGAAGAAAAAATAGAATTACTGACAAACGAAGGAATTGACCATCTTGTTGTCATCCCGTTTGACGAAGCTTTTGCCGAACAAAGTGCCGAAGCCTACATTAAAGATTTCCTGGTAAGCAGGATACATCCACACACCATCATAATCGGTTATGACCATCGCTTTGGTAAAAACCGAACGGGCAACTACCTGATGCTCGAGCATTATGCGCCGGAACTTGGTTTTGTGGTAAAAGAAATATCTAAAAAAGTATTGAACGAAGTAGCCGTTAGCTCCACACGTATCCGAAAAGCGCTGCAGGAAGGCGATATCATCCAGGCTAATGAACTGCTGGGCTATGATTATTTTTTTGAGGGAAGGGTAATAAAAGGAAATCAATTGGGACGAACGCTGGGATATCCCACGGCTAATTTGAAAATACAAAATGAAGAAAAACTTTTACCCGCCAACGGCGTGTATGCCGTTCAGGTGAAAGCCGGCAATAGCATGTATAAGGGGATGATGAATATCGGATTTCGACCAACGGTGGGCGGGAAGCGATTGGCTATTGAAGTGAATATTTTTGACTTTGATCAGGATATTTATGATACGACATTGCGGGTTTACGTAAAGCACTTTTTGAGAGCCGAACAAAAATTCAAAGGGCTGGATGCACTAAAAATTCAGCTGGCGCAGGACAAAACTGCAGCGTTGCAAAAACTAACCCGTTGAGTTAAGCGAAGTACCTTCTTTAATAAATCATCTCCTGCATTAACAAAAAACGGGTAACAGACGTTTGACTTAAAATCGTTTTAAAAAACCCATGCAACTACGCTGCGTTATCGCTAATAAATTTTACGAGAGATCTTTTGGCCACAGGAAGCAGCGTTTCCTCTAATGGAAAACTCAAGCCTGTTTCAATACAATACACAGCAGGATTGGGCAATTCTTTTCTGCTGCGGATCAGTTCAGTTTTTATGCGCTCTACCGTATTGACAATATTTCTTTTCCATTGGGAAATTAGGGTTGTTTTGATACTCCGGTATTTTTCATCATGTTTTTCAAAAAAACTCAACCGGTACTGGTATACGTAGGTTTGATGAAAAGAACCATTGCATAAGAAAAAATATCCCTCCCGGTTCTCCAATGGAATGATACCTACGGGCGCTATACTCAGTTTGGCTTCCACGAATTCATAAATTTCCGCTCCGCTTTTTATGGTGGAGTTCATCGTGCTGATGGCGTAACTGATAATATCTTCGAGCTCTTTCATCAACTCGTCGTCTTCCACAATCTTTTCATACAGTAATTGCAACTTATCCAGGTTAACACCGGTAAATCGTTTGGGAAACTGCTCCTGCAGCATCTCCTTATTGTGCTTAAAATGCAGAATGTTATTGTGATGGAAGATGATATCGGAAAGCTGGGGATAGAGTTTGTTTTGCGTGAATTCTTTATGAATCTCCTGCAGATAGGCAAGCAGAGTGTATTTTTTCAACTCAAAATCAATGTAGCCTTCCGCGAACCAGGTTTGGGATAATGTCTTCATAATTGTAAGGGTTAGTTTACCGAATATAAGAAAAATACGAAAACCTACCAATCAACTATTCGTACAATGCCATTCAAAAACCGACCCCTGTTAGAAAAGCCATTCACAATAGGATATCCATCCATCTGAATAAACGTTACCCTATGATAACGAAATGCACGGGCTAATTATTTTAACTCAAGATTACAGTTGGCCGCATATCAACCCAAACCGGCTAACTACATGAATTGCGAATTCCCGTAAAGCCGTTATATGTCGGGGACAACTGCCAGGTTGGGCGACACAATACCGGGACACACGATGCGTATCCGCTCATCCCTACGCGAAGAAGGGTTAAATACTTCTGTTGATATCAAAATTTTCCATTTCGTGAGCCACTGCAGAAAGGAATGTGGCGCCGAGTGATCCATCAACAATCCGGTGGTCATATGAGAGAGACAGGTACATCATATGGCGAATGGCAATGCTGTCACCCTGTTTGGTTTCCACCACCACGGGACGCTTCTTGATGGTACCTATTGCCAGAATAGCTACCTGTGGTTGATTGATAATTGGCGTACCCATTAAACTGCCAAAGGTTCCCACGTTGGTGATGGTAAAAGTTCCGTTTTGGGTATCGTCCGGACGAAGTCGGTTGTTTCTGGCCGCATCGGCCAAACGGTTTACCTTTTTGGCAAGTCCGGTAAGGTTAAGCAAATCTGCCTCCTGAATCACCGGCACAATCAGGTTTCCATTAGGTAAAGCCGTAGCCATCCCAATATTAATATCTTTCCGAATAATTATCTTATCACCTTCCACACTTGCATTAAGCCAGGGATGTTTTTTGATACAGCGGATTACCGCCTCAATAAACAATGGCGTAAACGTAATTTTCTCCCCTTCCTGTTTTTCAAAGCCGGCTTTTATCTTTTCTCTCCACAATACCATGTTTGTGACGTCACATTCGGTAAAGCTGGTTACATGCGCACTGGTGCGCTGACTTTCCACCATGTGTTTGGCAATAAGCCTGCGCGTACGATCCATTTCAATTACCTCTACGTTGTCGCCAAAGGTGGATTCTGGCGCCAGTTCCGTACTCTCAACAGGTGTCGTTTCCACAGGTATGACGGAGGTTTGGGGTTCAGCTACGGTTTGAACCGGTGTGGTAGCCTGCTCCGTGGCACCTGTCGTTTGCCTTGTCTCTATCCATTGAAGTATATCCTTTTTGGTAACCCTTCCTTCGTTGCCTGTTCCGGGTATTTTTTCCAGGTCGGAGAGACTTATCCCTTCATTCGCTGCAATATTCAGAACCAGTGGGGAATAAAACCGGGCACCGCTGGTTTTAGGTGTGAAAGTTGCCGGTTGAAACGGTTGGTAGGGAATATCAACATTGGAATCCCGGACCACCGCAGTTGTTTCTGCTGTGGCAGCAGGTGTTGCCGTTACAATAGGTTGATCTTCCACACCATTCACCGATCGAATTCTCGCAATAACCGTACCCACCGGAACCACGTCGTTTTCGCCATAAAGCAGTTCGTCTATAATTCCTTCGGCGGTTGAGGGTACTTCACTATCAACCTTGTCTGTAGCAATTTCCAAAACGGTTTCATCCATTTTTACGTGATCGCCCGGCTTTTTATTCCAGTGTAAAATGGTAGCTTCCATGATACTCTCGCCCAACTTAGGCATTATCAGGTCAACTATCGCCATATTAGAATTTTAGTTATCGTTAAGGTTCAAAGTTAAGTATTGCTGTGCAAAATGCACCCCTCCCACCGGTATGTGCATATTTTTATAATAACTCCTATTGCCTGTCGGTATTGTCGCAGGTCATAAAAGTGAAATACCATCTTCCATCAAAACCTGCCGCAACATATTCAACGCATAGTTTGCCGCCATTTCAATATTGCGCGCCCGGTCGTACCGAAAATGAAAATTAGCACTTATGGTGTGTTTTGCATTACCGGCAGCAATCCATACCGTGCCCACCGGCTTATCTGTTGTTCCACCCTCAGGCCCCATAATACCCGAAGTAGCAACTGCGTATGTAGTCTGCATTTTTTTTCTCACACCATTCACCATCTGCCTAACGGTTTCTTCACTTACAGCACCCTTCGTTTGAAGTGTTTCCTTTTGTACGTCCAGTACACGTTGTTTAACTTCATTAGCGTAGCTTACCACCGTTCCTTTGTACCACGAAGAGGAACCGGGCACAGATGTGATCACATGAGCAATATACCCGCCCGTACAGCTTTCGGCAGTTGCAACCGTTGCATTTCCCCGCAATAACATTTTGCCAATTACCTGAGCGATTGAAATATCTTCATCAGCGATGAGCCATTCGGTTACCAGCGCTTTCAGTTTTCCAAATTCCTGGTTAAGCTCATCGTCCAGGAGGCGTTTATTGTCGCCACTGCCGGTGATCCGAAGCCGTACCATTCCGTAGTGAGGCAAATAGGCCAGTTTGAGGTGGACAGGCAACCGGCTTTCCCAATCAGCAATCGCTTCGGCTAAAAAGGATTCTCCTATACCAAAGGTAACCAGGGTACGATGAGTAATGAACGGCAGCGTAAAAAACTGTTGAAGATGAGGGATAACGAAGTCCGTCATCATTCCTTTCATTTCATGAGGCACACCCGGCATACTGACAAAAATTTTCCCGTCTTTTTCAAACCACATACCGGGCGCTGTACCGCGGGAGTTGGGTATTACTGTGCAGTTGTCGGGCACTTCCGCCTGTTTCAAATTGCGTTCAATAATGGGGCGATTCAACTTCGAAAAAATGGATTTTACGTTGGCGAGTGCTCCTTCATCAATGACCATTGACCCGCCGAAATATTCACAAAGTACCGGCTTGGTGATATCGTCTGCGGTGGGACCCAATCCCCCTGTAATCAAAATCACTGACGCGTACCGGCTTTCTTCATCCAGCGCATGAGTAATCTCCTGCTTACTATCGCCAACAGATATGCGCCGCCGTAACCAAAAACCCGCCTTATTCAGTTCCTGTGCCATCCAGGCACTGTTGGTATCAATAACCTGTCCGATTAACAACTCATCGCCAATCGTAACAATAGAAACATTTACTTTAAGGGAGTGATCTAAAGAATCAGCCATCTGTTTTATCCTAAATTTAATGCAAGGTAAGGGTAATGCTGCAGAAGAAATTTGCCGCATGCCAAACACTTTCCTATTGGTTTATGGAAATGGATACGAAGAATTATAATTGTATTCTGGTACGCACTTTTTAACTTCAATGTCTATATAATTGTCAAAGTCTTTCCAGGTTTTATCATTTATCTCATATGACGCAAGCAACACAGACCCGGTCCTCTGATACCAAGGCAGCGCTCATCCTGTTTATATCTACTTTTATTTCTTTTTCGAACTTACAAGCCCAAATGCTTCCTCAAAAGATTCAAAAGGCATTTCAGCGATTTGAATCCGACAGCCAACTGGTGCACGCTATCAGTTCTCTATATGTAATAGATGCCGCCAATGGAGAAGTAGTTTTTGATAAACACTCAACAATTGGACTCGCACCCGCATCTACCCAAAAAATTATTACCAGTATTACCGCACTTGCGCTATTGGGTAAAAATTTCCGATACACCACGTCGTTCGCTTTAAGCAGCAAAGGGGACAGCCTGTATGTTTTTCCTTCGGGCGACCCTACGTTAGGTAGCGGAAGATGGGAGAACACCAAGCCGGATAAGGTTTTGACGCGAATCTCACAGGCTTTAAAACCAAACCCAAATCGAATAGGCATTATCGCTTTAAACAATTTCAACTATACAGATGAAGCCATACCCGATGGCTGGATATGGCAGGATATAGGCAACTATTACGGTGCAACAAGCGGTGCAATAAACTGGCGCGAAAATCAATATGATCTGCTGCTTCAATCTGGAAGCAGGGTTGGCGATCCGGTGCGGATTGTGGGCACTAATCCGCATATATTTGGTTTTCACCTCCGATCAGACGTTCGCGCTGCCTCCAGGGGAACGGGAGACAATGCATACATATATTTCGGCTTGAACGACAGTGTGGGAAACGTTACCGGTACTATTCCCGTAAATGAGAATGCCTTTGCCATATCAGGTGCATTTCCGTCTGCTTCATCACAGTTCTGTGCAGAATTGTGGGATCAGCTGGCCAAAACGGGTATAACAGAGCCATCGTTGAAAACGGCGTTTGTTTACAATAACAACATGGATCTATTTTCGAATATCCACACGGAAATATCCCCTTCGTTAGATTCTATCATCTATTGGTTCAACAAACGAAGCATTAATCTTTACGGTGAGGCATTGCTGAAAACAATCGCCGCTCAACAAAAACGGGGAAACACAACAGATAGCGGTGTTGCAGTTATTCAGGATTTCTGGCAATCTGAAGGGATCAATGCAGCCGAACTCAATATCGTAGATGGCTCCGGGCTTTCCCCGTTAAACCGGGTAACTACCCATGCGCAGGTTCGCATCCTGCAATACGCGATGAAACAAAGCTGGTTTCCAGAGTTTTTGCAATCGCTACCTGTGTATAATGGAATAACGATGAAAAGCGGAACGATAAGAAACGTAAAAGGGTATGCCGGATACCATACCAACAGTGCCGGGAAAACCTTTATCTTTTCATTTCTCGTGAATAACTATAACGGATCTCCTTCCTCTCTCGTAAATAAGATGTATGTAGTGCTCAATATGCTGAAATGATAGGAAGGGGAAAGATACGGCCTATTAACAGCGATAGGGGAACACGCTGTGCGTTCCCCTACCCTTTTATTTCAATTTTTCAAACTCAGAGGCCGATGCCTTATCTATTTTCCCATCAGTTTGTCCGCGCTGACTTTGCCAGGACCAATCAGCAAAATAGCGATAAAGCCCGCGAGATAAAGCGCCGGCGTTTCACCATCGCCAAATATCTGCGCATCGTGTGCATTAAAAACCGCAACACTCATACCAATTACAAGTGGTAATACGGCAAAACGAGTGAACAGACCTACAATAACAAAGAGGGCACAAAAGAACTCTGCAAAAAGGCTCAAAGAAAGGGACACCGTGCTCCCCATTCCAAGGAAATTCATGAATGAATTCTTTCGCTCGGCAAAGTGTACCAACTTACCGTATCCGTGTGGTAGCATCATTACACCCATCCCAACCCGAAGTACCAGCAGGGCAATACTCACCGCCCAATCGGTATAATTTGTAGACAGCAGTTTTTTCATTTAGATTGATTTTGGCAGCAAAAATAACAGATACCAACCTTTTATCCACAAGAGTTTCAGAATAGTTATTGCCAAATTTTGACAGTGTACCTTAGCACCGAATTTTCACTTTAGGAAATTTGTAACAAAAGAGCATTGAACTTCGTGCAATCTGCGAAATCACAGCTTCGTTGTACGATAATCCATACATGTATGCAAGGACGTTTCAAATATATGGTGATGGTTCTACTGTGTGTCACCACACAGTCCATTGCACAGCAATCCCGAATTCTTACCGACCCACAAGCCAACTTTAACCAGGCAAAAGCATTTTTTCAAAGAGGGGAATACAGCCTGGCCTACCCGCTTTTCCGGGAACTCAGAAATGGGATGCGTTCCACCGACCGGAGCAATAATAATATTACCTACGATGATGTTCAGTTTTACACCATCGCTTGTGAATTACAACAGAATGAAACTTTTGCCGCGGAAGAGGCTGAGCTGTTTATAGTATTGAATTACAATCCGGCACTTACCCAAAAACTGAGTTTTCACCTTGCCGAATTTTATTTTCGAAAGAATGAAATACGGAAGGCGTTGACCTACTATGAGCAAACGAATGCTGAAAACTTAAGTAACCGACAGGTTGCCGATATGAAATTCCACAAAGGGTATGCCTACTTTGCGCTGCAGGATTTTAATAAAGCTGCTCCTCTTTTGGAATCCATCTCTAAAATTCCGTCCGACCCTAACTATAAAGCCGCCAATTATTATTACGGGCTTGTTTCATACGCCAATCGAAACTACCGGGAAGGATTAACCGCGTTTCGAAAAGTGGAAAACGATGATTTGTACAAAAAAGTCGTACCCTTTTATGTAGCCAATATTTACTATGTACAGGGACAAAAAGAGGAAGCCCTGGCTTATGGGGAGTCGGCACTTGGTAACAAGAGCGGCTATTATGACGTTCCCATGAAAGAGTTAATTGGACATGCATGGTTCGAAAAAGGTGAATATGCAAAGGCACTTCCCTATCTGGAAACCTATGTCAATAATACCCGGAAAGTGAGCCGTGAAACGCTTTATCAGCTAAGCTATTGCTATTATCAGGCTAAACAATTGTCCAAGGCGGTAGAAGGTTTAAAGCAACTGAGCGGCGGCACCGATTCGCTCAGCCAGAATGCTATGTATATTTTAGGTGATGCCTATCTGAAATTGGGTGATAAAGCCAATGCGCGAAATGCATTTCTATTTTGTGCTTCCAACAACACCAATCCTTCCCAAAAGGAAGTATCAAAGTTCAATTATGCAAAACTCTCCTTCGAACTGGGTTTCCAGGATATCGCGCTAACGGAATTCAAAAACTTTTTGGATGAATATCCCCAATCGGTTTATCAGAAAGAAGCAGCCGAAATAGCCGCTGCACTTTTAGCCAACACCAACAACTACCGCGAGGCCCTGAGTATTCTGGAAAACATTCCGTCGCCGTCAGAATCTGTAAAAAGGATGTTCCCCCGTGTATTGTACGGCAGAGCGATGGAACTTATCAACGATCAGGATATCAATGGCGGAAAAACACTTTTGGATAAAGCACTTACTGCACCGTATAACGCATCGGTACTACCTCTCGTAAATTTCTGGGAAGGGGAAATCGCGTACCGGCAGAACCGTATAGATGCAGCCATACTCTATTACAACGATTATTTGCGTAATCCTTCGTATTCCGGTGGGGAAGCAAGCACTATTCATGCAAAATACAATTTGGGCTATTGTTATTACCGTAAGGAAAATTACGCGCAGGCGGCTGCTTTTTTTGAACAGGTTGCAAAAAATCCACCGTTAAATGCTCGACCCGTTATTCAGGATGCGTATCTGCGACTGGCAGATTGCTACTATATGAATAAGGAATATTCAAGAGCCAAAAGTATATTTAACACTATTGTCAATTACTCATGGGCATCGGGCGACTATGCTACCTATCAAAATGCAATGATTGCCGGAATCAATAGCGGAAATGAAAAAATCAGTTTGATGAAATCTATTGAACGCAAATATCCCTCATCGCCCATGATTCCGGATGTACATCTTGAAATTGCGAAAACATATCTTGCCAGCGAAAAATATCGGGAAGCCGTGCCCTATTTAAATCAGGTGATCAATGCGCCAGTGTCCGAAAACCTGAAACCCGGTGCCCAACTGAAATTGGGTCTCGCTTATCTCAACCTCAATAATAACGCAGAAGCATTAGCGCAGTTCAAAAAGCTGGTAGCAACCTACCCTAACACTTTGGAAGCCAACGAAGCGATTGAAAACGTGAAGGCAATTTATACCAGCGAAGGAAAAACCGACGAATACATCGCGTTTATGCAGCAGTCCGGAAAATCGGTTACCGTGGACGAAGCGGACAACCTTACCTACAAAGCAGCCGAAAACAGGTATATTGATAAAGACTTCAATGGTGCATTCACTGCCCTCAACAATTACATCAATAAATTTCCAGACGGACAACACGCCCTGGATGCCTGGTTTTTGAGAAGCGAAATTTATAATCAGCGAAAAGACTGGAAGAATGCGGTAGCCGGATATGTTGACGTTACCGATCGCGGTCCAAGCAAATATGCCGAAAGAGCCGCCTCTCAGGCCGGGCGTATTTATTATTTTGAACTCGAAGATTATCCGAAAGCAGAACAATACTTCGGACGGTTGAAATCCCTTGCAGCCAGCGGTGAAAGCCGTATGGAGGCTATGCGCGGCTTGCTGCGCAGCCAATACCAGCAAAAAAAATGGACAGAAGCCGTAGATAATGCTCAGGAGTTATTAAAAGAAAAAAATACCAGTATAGACGACAAGGTGCTGGCTTTTATGGTTACGGCAAGAGCCGATCAGGACAGAGGTGCATATGCAGCGGCTATCAGCAACTTTAAACAGGTAGTGGGTATTAACAACGCATCGTTTGGCGCAGAAGCAAGATATGAAATAGCCAGTTGCTACTTTTCCCTGAACGACTTAAAAAATGCAGACCGCGCCGCGTTTGAAACCATTAATAAATCCGGATCCTACGACTTTTGGATTACAAGGGCGTATATACTCCTTGGGGAAGTGTATTATAAGCAAAAAGATTATTTCAATGCAAAGGCAACTTTGCAAAGCGTGGTTGATAACAGCAGGATTACCGATCTTAAAAATGAAGCAGCCGAAAAATTGAAAGCAGTAACCGAAGCTGAAAAAACAGAAAGCAAAATAGCAGGATAAATCAACGCCCGCTTCCCGCATTTTATAAAATTGATGAAAATGAAAAGTTGTAACTATATCAAATCTATAGTCTTTATTATACCGGGTATCTTCAGTTTGTTCCTGACCACACAGGCGCAGGATACCCTGAAGAAACAAACCATTGATATCACTTCTTCGTTTAAACCTGAAATAAAGGAGGCTGCCAAAATCAATTTTGTTGCCGAACCCCCAACTCCGGATTCTGCAAAACCAACATTTTCCTATAACATTCCCGTTACCAGTTTATCGCTGGTATATCAACCCCTGGCCGTGAGCCCGCTGGCGTTACGCATTGATTCTGCTGCCGCAAAATGGGATGCCACGAATTTTGTTAAACTGGGCTTTGGTAATTATCTAACACCATTTGCACAAGCAGGACTTAGCTTTAACAACAGTAAAAATGCAAACCTGAACATTCTGGCGCATTATACTTCCTCTAAGGGTAAGACACCGAAATACCAGGAATATGCAGATGCCGGAGTAAGTGCGTACGGAAGCCTCATTAATGCAGCTAAACAGGAATTGTACGGAAAGGTTTCTCTCGATAACGACAAATATTACCGGTACGGCTACGATCATGATGCTTACCAGTTGGATAAATCAGATTTATTGCAGCGATTTATTGGATTTGATGCGAATGTTGGCTTTAGAAATACCCTGCCAACTGCGTTTGGTTTAAAATATCATCCGGATGTTAAATTGTCATTTTTTACCGACAATCACAGTGGAAGGGAGTTTAATGCTGTTGCCGACCTGCCACTGGAAAAGTATATAAATGATGAACTCAGTTTAAAGCTTGGAGTGAATGCAGACTACACCCGGTATTCATCCCAAAATACACCCCGCGATGTTAATAACACCATTTTTACAATACCCGTTGCCGTCCGATTCAAGAACGACATGGTTAACATTCATGGCGGGTTCATTCCTTCATGGGATAATTCCGCATTCAGGCTGTTGCCCGATCTCATGACCGACTTTAAATTAGGCGGCGAGGGACTTATTGTTCAACTGGGATGGCTGATGCATTACGATAAGGGTTCCTACAAAAGATTTACTTCCATAAATCCCTATATTGCCCAGCCGGCTCAATTGCTTAACACCCGTATTAACGAAACCTACGGCGGAATCAAAGGCACATTTTTGGAACGTTTTTTTTATAATGCCAAAGTTGGACTTGTTCAGTTTTTCAATATGCCCCTGTTTGTAAATGATTACGGCACTCCCGGAGTTCCACTTTCCGGTAACCGGTTTTCCATTAGAAATGAAGCCAAATTGAATGCTTTTCAGATGCATGGCGAAGTGGGTGTGATACAGGCTGAAGATTTTTCATTAACCGGAAGATTTAACTGGCTGCTTTTTAATAAACAGAAAACTGAAGCCCAGGCCTGGGGCATTACCCCCAGAGAATTTAACGCCACACTTCGCTGGCAAATACTCAACGGCTTGTGGTTAAAAAGCGATCTGTTCTTTTTTGAAGGTGCAAAATATATTAACAGAAACGGCAGTGTAGGCACAGGCAGACATCCGGTAGATCTTAGCGCCGGTTTAGAGTTTAAAATAACCAGGCAGTTTAATCTATGGGTACAGGCCAACAATGTATTCAACAACAA
The DNA here is from genome assembly GCA_020854215.1 of Chitinophagaceae bacterium. Classification (GTDB taxonomy): domain Bacteria; phylum Bacteroidota; class Bacteroidia; order Chitinophagales; family Chitinophagaceae; genus Agriterribacter. Next base: position 31,647 of record JADZFY010000281.1, read on the forward strand.
ATACCAACGTTGGAATCAATATGATGTATATGGGTTTAATATCCTGGGAGGGATAGTGTACAACTTCTCCAAATAGTGGGTATTGCCTGCGAAAAAACGAGCTATTGGGGATAGACAATTTTGGAAAATCACTTTACAAAAAACATTACCTTAGTGCCATTGCAATTCTCTTAACCGCGTTTCATGTTTCAAATCCTTCATCAATACCTCATACAACATAAAACTCTAAGCTTGCCCGGATTGGGAACGCTTGTGCTACAGAATATACCGGCCATCAGTAATTTTTCGGACCACCTCATTGAGCCACCCATGCAAAAAATAATTTTTGATGATTTGCATGATGCACCGGATAAAGACCTTTTTCTATATGTTGCGAGCATTCTGCAGGTAGAAGAATGGGAAGCAATTAAGAGAGTAAATGATTTTTCGTTTGAACTAAAAAACAGACTGAAGCAGGATGGAGAAATAGTTTGGAACAGAGTAGGCGTGCTGAATTGTGAAGCCGGAGGAACAATTCATTTGGATGCAAAGACCATTACCTATGATTTTATGGAGCCGGTTCCTGCGATTCGTCTTATCAGAACGGATGCCAACCACACCATATTACGAGGCGATACAGAAGTAAAAGAGAGCTTTTTACGACATCCTTCAGTTGTTGAAGGAGATGCGTACCCGGAAGATGCAAGCATCCGCTGGTATAAGAAATGGTGGGTATGGGCAAGTATTGTTGGAGGTATTGCGTTGTGCCTTCTCACATTTCAGCTATCCAGAACGGGATTCACATTTAACAGCCTGCATAATATTCAAAAAGTGGAAGCTAAGGAGGCGCCTTCCACTTATAAATAAACCGCATAGCAATGTGTTAATATCCTGCCGTGATGAGCAGGAATGCTACTGCCAGCAAAGAAAGTGTTGCAATCATCAATACAATCAACTCCATTTTATTACTGTCACTCAGTGCCCGTAATGATTCGTATAAATTAAACTTAGTCCGGTGTAATTCATAACCATTTGAGTACCCCCCCGTAACAGAGGAAACGGCGTGTGTTTCCGGAACTGCAATTGCGGCTTCGGAGTGCAATTCTGGTTTACCCTCCAACGAATCGTGTAATGCCGCCCGATCACGAATCTCTACTTTCACGATATTGGGTTGAGCAACAGACTTAATTGTTTTGATCTGGATATTCTCTATCCTGGGGCGAAGTGTTACAACATGCCCGTGGGTTTTGCGGCTTTCCTGTTGAACAGCAACAGTATTGGTCTCCTTTGTTAACCAGGTTTCCCTGTTTCCGTCAGGTTGAAGTTCCTCGGTCGTTTCCAGCAAATCTCCCGAGTTGTTATCTAAAACCAATACTTCCAATGCCGGCGCAAATATCGCCAGTTCGTTAATTTCGGACGGATACTTCCAGGAATAACTCCTGTTTTCTATCCATACCAAGTCATAAGCCTTCAAACCTAACTGCTTAAGCTCATCGAGGGAATAAGGTCCCGATTCTTTGTTGTTCCGTAGTAACAAATATTCTTTCATGAACGCATCATTTATACCATAGGTTCAATGGTGAATATTTCAAAGGAACGGATAATGGTAATCAAAAAAGATATATTCAGGATGCTTGTTCACAGGAGAGGAATAAGAAGCAAACGAGAAAAACCAATGGAACACAGTTCAAAGATATCGGAGTGTGACCAAAAAGCATACAGTTTGCCGTTAAAATTGGCAAACTGCACGTTAAAATACTAAACTATTTATCTATTTCCAAGTGTCGTACACGAAACATCTTCAACTACATTTTAATGTTCAGAACCGCCGATGCCAACCCAATGATTCCCATCACAGCAGCGCTAAAGTTGATTTTCAAAAAGTTGCGTTTTCTCCCCTTCCTCATTGCTCTCATCTGCTTTTTCTGCGTATGGCTCGTTGTCCAAAAAATTGATTGATGATAAACGTCAGCCTGCAATTCAGGGGTATCAATTGTCTGCCTCGTTCCCATGATCGAATAAGAATGGTTGATGATTTCACGTACAGCTTCTACCGCCTCCTGTCCAGCTTCCATCTCTGCAGCAATTTCGCTTTCGGGCGCCAGGTCAGAAAGTTTGTAATCCTGTGCCAATATCAGATACTCAAAGCCCGGATTGATATCGTTCAATAAAGCATCGGGCTCCTGTATAAATTCAATATTTATCTTCTTATACTCCATCTGTGCCACATGTGAATCAAAATACCGGATTTGCATTTCTTTTCGGCTATTCACCACCGTTGCCTCATTACACTCCGCCTCGGTAACATAGGCACGAAATTCTTCCAGTTCCGAAGGATACTTCCAGGTAATGCTTTCCCCGTCTATCCATAACAGATCCATGGGTTCTAATCCGATTTGAAGTAAGCAGGTTTTTGTGTAAAGGCCCATCTGTTTGTTGTTTCTAAGCAATTGGTACGTTTTCATAATTTTAGATTTTTTCCGGCTTCACAAAGGCTTTGGATGGATTTGCAGAATCAATTACAGGTGTGAAGATACACTGCTATTTCAAAGGCATGCTTCGAAATCGGCCAATGCTCGTCCTTTTTCGACTAATGGTTAATTCGTAGCGATAAGTTAGTAGGTTACCCTCTTATTGAAAAGGAAAATCTGTAGTAGCCATCCCAGCAATACAACTGCAATAGCACCTATGGCATTGAGCCATAAAAAGCTGAGGGTAATGACTTTATGTTCATTCATCAGGAACAAGGTAATAACCAGCGCTTCACCGAGCAATGCTCCCCAAAAAACGGCATTGCCTTTTACCGGTTTGCCGTAAAAAGCGAGTAAAAATACTCCCAGAATAACACCATAAAATAACGATCCCAGAATATTCACGGCTTCAATTAAACTGTTTCCCAAATTATATGCAAACTGAGCCACTATAATGCAAAATACTCCCCATGCAAGGGTGTACCACCTGGAAACGCGATAGTCTCCGGCTTCATCGAGATTTTTGTTGATATATTTCTTATGAATATCCACGATAGTACTGGAGGCAAGCGAGTTAAGCGCAGCAGCGATACTTCCCCACGACGAGATAAAAATAACCGCAATGAGCAGTCCGATGAGTCCTTTTGGAAGATAGTCGAGTACAAAACGGAGGAAGATATAATTCGCATCATTTGAATCTCCTCCCACTTCCGGCTTAACCACCAATGCCTTGAATTCGGTACGAAGGCTGTCGCGCTGCTGATTAAGCCTGCCAAGTGCTTCCCTGTTTACATTCGAAATTTCTGTTGTCCCTGAAGCGACAATAGATTGTACGAGGTTCTTCTTTTGCTGATCCAGTTCCTGGTAATGATCCTGGATTTTAGAAAAAGTATCGCCATATGTTGAAGCCTGTACTTTTTGAACCTGTGTTTGATTAAAAAAAAGAGGAGCATCATGAAACTGATAGAAAGCAAAGATGAGAACACCCAGCAGCAGAATCATGAATTGCATAGGAACTTTCACCAGTCCGTTCATCAGCAATCCCATCCTGCTTTCCCGGATAGACTTAGCCGTTAGATAGCGCCCTACCTGGCTTTGGTCCGTGCCGAAATACGAAAGTGCCAGAAAAAAACCTCCAATAATACCACTCCACAAATTATACTTGTCATTCCAGTCGAATCCACCGCCCTCACGAACACCCGTAGTAATTACATTTGTCTTTCCCATTGCCCCACCAATCTTCAACGCATCAAATAACCCTACACCTTCGGGCAGATATTTAACCACCAGCCATCCGGCAATAAACATACTGGCAAAAATAATTACGATCTGAAGCTGTTGCGTATAGGCAACTGCCCTGGCTCCTCCGGCAACGGTGTATATAATTAATAGTCCACCCATAAAAATATTCGTCCAGTAAATATTCCACCCCAGCAAAGAAGACAGAATAATGGCAGGAGCATAAATACTGATACCGGTGGATAGTCCTCGCTGTAACAAAAAAAGGAAAGAAGTAAGCGTTCTTGTTTTTGCATCAAATCGTTTTTCCAGGAACTGGTATGCGGTGTACAAACGAAAATTATGAAAGATGGGTACAAAGGTTACACATAACACAATCATGGCTAAAGGCAGACCAAAATAGTATTGCACGAAACGCATACCGTCTGTATAAGCCTGCCCGGGCGCCGACAAAAAAGTGATTGCGCTGGCCTGGGTACCCATAATGCTAAACAGCACAATATACCACGGCATTTCGCGATTACTTAAAAAATAACCATCGAGATTTTGCGTAGTACGGCTTTTATATACACCGTACAATATAATAATGGCAAGGGTTATCACCAGGACAAACCAATCGGGATAGCTCATGAAAAGTATTTCGTGAAAAAATGAAACAAAATGATCATCAACACCAGCATACCTGCTACTGTCAGGTACCAGGTGTTCCAGCCTTTGAATAATGGAGGACGTTCATCGGGTTCGTGCATAAGATTTATTTAAATGACCTGCGCAGCAATAGTGCTACAACTATTCCAACTAAAATACCGTACCCCACTTTTCTCATAACCAACGTAACTAAAATACCCAGGGCAACACCTATGATAACCCCCACGGCTGCACCCTTATTAACATTATTCTTTTTTTGCTGTTCCATTTATTTTTTGAAGATTAGGATTAGC
>JADZFY010000282.1 GCA_020854215.1 Chitinophagaceae bacterium
AAACGGTATCAACGGCACGCAGGTTCGCTACTAAATTTCTGAACGCTGATTTTAGCAACGGCAAGCGGTTTGGCATGTCCATAGAGCCCGATACATCAATTAAAAAAACCAAATTACTCGGTGGTATGCTGTTCAGATCGAGTTTTTTAGAGGCCATCTGTAAAAACAACAACCGGTTTTCTGCGTTCCAGGGACAGGAACTCAATTGCGAACGCACAGTAAAAATGCTATCGCCGCCAGGTGCCGTGTAATTAAAGTTGAAATAATTCAGCATCTCTTCTATTCGCACTGCATCTTCGGGAACCAGGCTGTTCATATTAATAAACCTTCGAATATTGCTGTATGAAGCACGGTTAACGTTGGGGGTAATACCGGTAACGGGATTGCCGCTGGTTTGAACAAAACCGTTTTCCACAAGAACACTGTAGGTTTCATCGGCAATCGAACGTTTTTTGCCGATTAACGCATGGGGGGAAGTAGTAAGCGACAACAGGTAATTCTTCTGTAAACTGGCTGTGTACGGCAGCATCTTCATCGTGAGCTTCTGATATTCGGAAGTATTTACCCTAACGGACAGCGGCTCGTATCCATCAAGAGAGAGGCTGATGCTATCATATTTTTTTGTGCTGAGAATACCGAAGGCGCCTCCAACACCACTGGAATGCAGATAACCTGTAGAATGGAGCACTATCTTCACATTTTGAAGCGGTTTTTCGTTTCCATCCTTTATTTCTCCCCTTAAAAAATATTGGGCAGAAACTACTGAATAAAAGCAGAGCCACCCTACAATAAGAGCAGCCTGTTTTAAATAGTATGGCATTGTTCTACAGAAGTTTTGAATAGCTAACGATATTGGATTCCTGATATTATTACACCGTTCGATACAGTTATTCCACCAATTGATATATTTCTTTCAAGTTCCTTCCCAAACCATCATAATCCAGCCCGTACCCTACCACAAATTTATTGGGTATGGAAAACCCAAAATAGTCCACCGGTACCGGATTCACTACCGCATCGGGCTTATATAATAACGCACATATTTTTAATGATGCAGGCTGTTGATGCAAAAGCTGAGGCAAAAACCTGCTGAGTGTTTTTCCGGTATCTACAATATCTTCGAGAATAATCACATCTCTGCCAAACAAGTCGTTATCCAGTCCGATAGCCGTAACCACCCGTCCCGACGATACGGTGCCCTTATAGGAAGCCAGCTTTATGAAGCAAATTTCCACAGGCATGTCCATCTCCTTTAACAGATCGGAGGCAAACATAAACGACCCGTTCAAAATTGGGATAAATAACGGAATCTTTCCCGAATAATCGTTTTTTATGATGCCTGCCAAATCCCGAACCCTTGTTGAAATTTCGTGCTGCGAAATATAGGGCTGAAACCATTTATCATGAACCTGAATGAGAGACATGATTTAATTTTTATAGATAAGCAGCTCCTGTCCGCTTCGTATAGCATCTGTATTCAGTCCGTTCCAGGAACGAATCTGGTCTATCCCCACTTCATATCTCCTCGATATACTAAATAATGTTTCCTTTTGCTGAACCACATGCTTTACCAAACGCATGGAGGTGGCATCATCAGCTGCTACCGGTGCGAGCGCCTGTTGCACCTGCTCTTTTACAATAGCAGGGCTTATTGTTGCTACTGCCGATACCGCCTGAGCAGCTGCATCCTTTTGCAGATACAACTTCTGTCCGGTCACCGGGGTTTCCGTACCGGTGAGGTGATTATATGCTAAGAAATAACCTAACCGGATACCCTCCTCCTGAGCAATGCCATACAAAGTTTCACCTCGTTTAACTACATGGAACACATTTGCCCCCTGCCTCCTTTTACGCTGCAAAAAGATCAACTGGTCTTTTCGAAGGATGTCATCATCTTCATTAAGCTCGTTAAAGTCCAGCAGATGTTTATACCTGATATCGTATTGTTCCGCAAGAGCAAGCAATGATGCCCCCGCAAGTCCAACGATTACGCGGGTTTCATTTATTCGAAATGCTTCTTCCGGATACCTCAGGCGCAGTGCTTTTTCCTGCACTTCGGTACCTGTATCGGTTTGTCCCAATAGGTTCGCGCCGATATCGGGTCCTTGACCGGAACGCGCAGCATACATAGCCGGCTCATCGGTTATTTGCCGTTTTCCCAATGCAATGAGGGTATAAAGTTGCAGATCGTAGTCTTCAATAAACTTAATCAGCATTTGAGTGTACCTCGGATTGGTAGCATAACCGGCTTTCTTTAATCCTTTTGCCCAATCCTTATAATCCGTAGGGTCCAGGTCAAAAAGAAATGCATACCGCTGGCTCCTTTTCAGAAAGTCGGAATGATCCCGGTACGAATCTTCCGCCGATGAATAGGATCGGAAACATTCGCCACGTTCATCATCATCGTGATACACTTTATTTCCGTTCCAGCCCGTTTTGCACTTAATCCCAAAATGATTATTGGATCGTTTCACCAGGTCACTCTCACCCGCCTGCGTTTCCAAAATACCCTGTGCCAGCTTGATAGATGCAGGCACTCCGGTACGCTGCATCTCACGGATAGCAAGATATTTATAGGTATTAACGTATTGAATTATTGCAGGACTTTGCGCCATCAGCACAGCGTTAACAGCGACAACGCATACAAAAAGTAAACTCGTTTTTTTAATCATAGATCCAACAGCTATTTTTTCATTATCAGCATTAAACCATCTCTAATTGTTAACAGCACCTGTTCCACCCGCTTATCCCGCCGCACATGATCGTTAAACGCATGTATGGCCTTTGCGTTTTTTCCTTCCGGCTTCCCTCCCAATACCTGCCCGTGAAACAAAACGTTATCCGCTACAATAATGCCTCCCTGTTTCAGGTGCGGAAGCACCATTTCGTAATACGCTATATAATTCACTTTATCGGCATCAATAAACACCATGTCCCAGCATTCATTCAAAGATGGAATAATTTCCAGCGCATTTCCAACCTGCAAATTAATACGATCCTTTAACGCGCTTTTGTTAAAATATTCCGATGCTTTTGCCGCATCTTGTTCACGTAATTCGATAGTGTATAACAGTCCGTCTTCGCGCAATCCCTTTGCCAGGCACAATGCGCTATAGCCTGTAAACGTGCCGATCTCCAAAATACGCGCAGGGCTGTGCATCCGGCTAAGCATCGTAAGCAGCAAACCCTGTAACCTGCCACTAAGCATATGTGCATGCCGGTGAGTGGCATGCGTATCGGCTGCTATTTCACGGAGCAGCTCATCCTCAGTATCGGAAAAACATTCAGCATATGCTTCTGCCTGCGGGTTAATGAGCGTTATATCCATTTCAGCAGCAAAGGTAACACGCGAAAACGCCATATACAATTCCATTACCGGCTAAATCCATGTACATTATTGTCCGTTCCCTTATTTCCTCATCATCTGCCACAAACTTATTAGACATTCAAAACATTCTTTTTTACCCCAGTTTATTTAAGCCTGTTATTACAGCCTATTTGAATTAACGAACGGAGTATCAGAAGATTGTCCGGGTGCGTTCTAAATTGTTGCCGGCTGATGCGGATACTGGCCAGGAAGGCTTACCGCAGGCAGTATCTCCACGGACCGCATGAAGCAATGCAAAACAATGCGATAGTTTGGACTGCATCCGATTGTCCTTAGCTTCCGCTGCTACCCGATTAATTTTGGATACTTTTGCCTCCGTATTAAAAAGCAAAAACGAAACGGTATATGTCACAAAATAATAAGTATGTCTCTGCTTCTGTGGCAGTTCAATGTATTCAATCGGGTAACCGCGTTTTTTTGCATGGAAGCGCAGCAACGCCTATCACCCTTATCAAAGCAATGCAGGAACGGCATGAAGAACTGAGCAATGTGGAACTGGTGAGTATCACGAATTTGGGGGAAATAGATTTCAACAAACCCGAATACCGAAAAAGCTTCTTTTTCAATTCACTGTTTGTTTCCGCCAATACCCGGGCCGTAGCCAACAGTAATGATGGCGACTATGTGCCCATCTTTTTAAGTGAGATTCCGCAACTTTTCAGGAAAGGCATTCTGCCTATTGATGTGGCAATGGTGCAGGTGTCTCCACCCGATGCGCATGGGTATTGTAGCCTGGGTACTTCCGTTGATATTGCGAGGTCTGCCGTTGACACGGCCAAAAAAGTTATCGCCCAGGTAAATCCCAATATGCCCCGAACACACGGAGATGGTTTCCTGCATATCAGCAAAATTTCTGCTATGGTGTGGGACGAAAGCAGTCTTCCGGAATTAGACTATACAGAAAAAGTAAGCAACAGTGTTGAAAAAATTGGGAGCCACGTTGCGTCCCTGATAGAAGATGGCGCCTGCCTGCAAATGGGTATAGGCGTAATACCCGACCAGGTGTTGAAGAACCTGGGTAACCACAAGGACCTTGGGTTACATACCGAAATGTTATCGGATGGGGTGATTCCCTTGCTGGAAAAAGGAGTAATTAACAACAGCCGCAAAAAATTAAATATCGGACGCTCGGTTACCGGCTTTATGGTGGGTACCCGAAAACTGTATGATTTTGTACACGACAACCCTTCCGTAAGAGTAGTGGATATTGCCTATGTAAATGATACCAGCAATATCCGAAAGAATTCACGGGCAACTGCTATCAACAGTGCCATTGAAATTGACCTTACCGGGCAGGTTTGTGCCGACTCTATTGGCACCTACCAGTTTTCGGGTATTGGCGGACAAATGGATTTTATGCGCGGTGCCTCGCTTTCGGAAAATGGAAAACCCATTATTGCACTACCATCGGTTACGGCAAAGGGTATTTCCCGCATTGTTCCGTTTTTGAAAGAAGGTGCGGGCGTGGTCACTACCCGCGGACATGTGCACTGGGTAGTAACAGAATATGGTATAGTGGATTTGTTTGGCAAGAATTTAAAGCAGAGAGCGAAAGCCCTTATCCGTATTGCCCATCCCGATCACCAGGAAGCATTGGAAAAAGCATACCATGCCCGTTTCAAATAATGCTGAACGAATTGAGGTTTCCGCTTAATTTGCATTGCATTTAGCCAAGCCCTTAGCAGTACACCGTATCTGTCAAACCCAAAAAAATAAAATCAGTTAACAGGAAATATCAATCATTATGAACGAAAAGATAGCCATCGTAGGCGGTGGCAACCTCGGAACAGCCATTGCAGAAGGGCTGATTCAAAGCAACTTTGTGGCGCCCGGGCAAATATTGATAACCAAGAGAAATACCTCCACTCTTCGCCAACTCGAGGAAAAGGGGGTATTGGTTAGTAATGATAACGGCGAAGCCGTTCGCTTTGCCGATCTTGTAATTCTTGCCGTAAAGCCTTTTCAGGTGAATGACGTACTCGGTGCGCTTCGTCCCCATTTCAACGAAAGCAGGCATGTACTCGTATCCGTTGTAACAGGCGTATCCACCGCCGATATTCACGGAATATTGAAATCAAAAATATCAACTGTAAGAGCGATGCCTAATACCGCTATCGCCATACAGCAAAGCATGACCTGCATTAGCGCCAGGGACATTACCAGTGAACAACTGGAATATGTGAAAGAGCTATTTGCACAATTGGGAAAAGTAGTGGTGATAGAAGAAAAGCTGATGGATGCCGCAACGGTATTGGCCGCATGCGGCACTGCTTACGCCATGCGTTATATCCGTGCAAATATTCAGGGAGGCATTGAAATAGGCTTTGACGCAGCCACCGCCAGTTTGATTGCTGCGCAAACCGTAAAAGGCGCCGCCCAGTTACTGTTGCAAAAGAATACACATCCTGAACAAGAGATTGATAAGGTAACCACACCCAAGGGCTGCACCATTGCCGGACTAAACGAAATGGAGCACCAGGGCTTTAGCTCCTCGCTTATTAAAGGGATTGTTGCCAGCCACGTTAAGATAGCTGCCGATAATAAGTAATTTGTTTGTGGAATTCGGGGCAGAAGCGTGTATTACGGTCAAAGGCAGTTATCGCCGTTCGAATTCCTAAACCGGCTCATTATTTATTACGCTATTCAAAATCGTCAAACACACGCATTATGATAAAATCTTTCATTGTTGCGAGTCTCCTCCTCATTGTTTTGAGCTGCAACAGTACAAAACCCGGCACCAACCAAATTATTGATGAACACAATAGCCAAAACGCCCTCGATTGGGAAGGAATCTACCGGGGTATATTGCCCTGTGCCGACTGTGAAGGCATTCAAACTACGGTGTACCTCAACAAAGACCTCAGCTATAATATAAAGTCGAGGTATTTGGGTAAGTCGGACAGTGTTTTTCAAAGTTCCGGACACTTTAT
>JADZFY010000283.1 GCA_020854215.1 Chitinophagaceae bacterium
TAGCCACCAACCAATACACTTTTAAAATGAATTACTATTGGATGATGGGTGATAACCGCCACAACTCCCAGGATTCCCGTTTTTGGGGTTACGTTCCGGAAGACCATGTAGTAGGAAAAGCATCGCTTATCTGGTTCAGTTGGGATGGTGGTCCCCGTTGGAGCAGGTTGTTTAAATCCATCAAATAATTAGATTGATTCATCTTTCCGAAATCATTTCGCTTGAAAAAGGAAAACGCATCGTTTGAATATGAAGTATTTGATTCGGTGGACTCATTACCAGCCGCCGATGGCTTACTCCTTGAAAAAGCGAGAGCAGTTGCCCGTAAAGCCTATGCGCCGTATTCTAATTTCTTTGTAGGTGCTGCACTGCTGCTGCAAAACGGACAAACAGTTACTGGCACCAATCAGGAAAATGCAGCTTCCCCTGCGGGTTTATGTGCAGAAAGAGTGGCGCTGTCTGCAGGAGCTTCCCTCTATCCGGGTGTTCCGATACTAACTATCGCCATCAGTTATTTCAATAACAAAACGAATACAAGTCTGTCTCCCCTGTCGCCCTGCGGAATTTGCAGGCAAAGCCTGCTGGAATATGAATTGCGTCAGCAACAACCTATCCGGGTAGTTCTGGGAGGAATGGAGGGAGAGATATGGGTAATCAATGAGGTAAAAATGCTCCTTCCCTTATTCTTTTCGGGAACGGCTTTGATGTGATGGCTACACTTTTTACAAAAAAATTGCGACCAACTTAACTTCGATGCCTATAACGATAAACAGAGAAACCAACTCGATTCGCAAAAATCAACTAACGACATACAATCCCTGACCCACATCCGCACAAGTTACTTTTCCTGCAGAACCCAATTGACAATCCCGATAGTTTGTAGAGTCTGCAAACGAGGGTCTTAGAAAATAAAAGTCCTGTTAGAACTGCTTTCTCACTTGATTTACATGAAAGTGTACAGGGGAACTAAGTCGCTTCCAAGCAAGGCTTTATTTCATTCAAAACGTCTATCCACTGTACCATATTTTGTTCGAATGACACAACATAAAAAAAAATAAAAAAAATTAAAAAAAGAGTTATATTCGTATCAGAATAGATTAGACCAGAACAGTTTTATAAGATGACCTAACACTAAAACGATTGCTATGCTTAAAAATCTCCCACATCATTTTGACAGTACCTGAAACAAGCATACTCATGCTTGCTGTACATTTAATTCTTAGCCATAAACTCAAAAAATATGAAACCTTGTGTTACTAAGGGAGTGGGGAGCTTTTGTCCTGTTCCTTTCAAAAAACTACTGCTCCCCTTTCTTCTTTTTCAAGTATTCTTATCAGCTCCCGACCTTTTTGCTCAATCCAAAATTCAGATACATGGACAAGTAGTTAACGAAAAGGGCGAAACCATGAGTAAAGTATCTATTTTGGAAAAAGGAACTAAAAATGGTACTGTCAGTCTTGAAAATGGCAGTTTCTCAATAACGGTATCCAATGCGAAGGCCATTCTTATCGTAAGTTATGCCGGCTATCAGTCAACAGAAATTGCCGTGAAAAACAATACGGTGCCTACCATATCACTCTTGCCTGCTTCCGGCTCAATGAGTGAAGTTGTTGTTGTGGGCTACGGAACTCAGAAAAAAACAACCCTTACCGGATCTGTTGCCTCGGTAAAAGGAGCGGATATTACACAAACCAGTTCCGCCAACGTTTCCAATGCTATTGCAGGCCGCATTTCGGGGGTTATTGCCAACAACCGTTCCGGTCGTCCGGGCGATGACGGTTCATCCATTTTTATAAGAGGGTTCAACTCTTTTGGAGGAGGCACCAGCCCGTTAATAGTTATTGACGGAGTACCCGACAGGGATTTCAGCCGTCTCAATCCAAATGATATTGAAAGCATCACCGTGCTGAAGGACGCTTCAGCAGCCATTTACGGGGTGCGTGCCGCTAATGGTGCCATATTGGTAACTACAAAACGCGGCAAGTCCGGCAAGCCCGTTATTCAATACGATGGCGCTTACAGCATTCAGCAATTAACCCGGCTGCCTGAAATTGTGAACGCCTGGCAATACATGACGTATTATAACGAGATCAACCCCGGCACTTATGCACAGGAGGAGGTTGACAAATATAAAGCCGGCAATGATCCTAACTATACCAGCACCAACTGGATTCATGAAGTATACCGCAAAAATGCACCGCAGACCACTCACTCACTTTCTGTAAGTGGCGGTTCCGATAATGTAAAATATTATTTTTCCGGACAACTGGTAGATCAGTCGAGCAATTTCAAAAACAGTATTGAGCATTACAGACAATATAACTTCCGTTCTAATATTGATGCCCGCATTTCAAAAAATCTGAAGGTAAACTTAGACGTGGCCGGCAGGCTGGAAGACCGTACTTACCCTACCTATAGCATAGGCAGCATTATGCACGAAACACGTTCCATGTATCCCTTTATACCGGCACACTGGCCCAACGGGTCTCCAAGCGCGGGAGTTGCGGCAGGGCGTAATCCTGTTATTCTCGTTACAGGCGACCCCGGCTACGACAAAATAAAAAATTATGTGCTCACACCGCAGGCGGGCCTCGAATGGAAGTTGCCTTTTATCACTGAAGGCTTGTCGGTGAGCGGTTACGCTTCCAATGATGTAAACATGAGGCACGAAAAGATATTCAACAAGCCATGGGATGCCTACGCTTATAATAAAACCACGGGCGTTTATTCCAACCAACGCTCCAGCACCGCCATATCAGCTATTACACAAAATGAAGGCATGTACAATGGCAGCACCCGCTTTATTAAACTGGCTTACGACAGGCAGTTTGGAAACCATAGCATTAATGCTTTTGCAGGCTACGAAGCCACCAGCACCACCAACTGGGGCGCTTACGCTTTCAGGAAAAACCTGCTCAGCGACCAGATAGACCAGATATTTACCGGCTCGGCAGACGGGCAGGTGGCCACAGGCTCCGCTTCACAGGATGGCCGCGCCAGCTACTTAGGCCGTGTGGCTTATGATTACGATAACAAGTACCTGCTCGAAGTTAGCATGCGCTACAATGGTTCGTTCAATTTCCCTGCCGATAAGCGCTGGGGGCTATTTCCCGCCGTGTCTGCGGGATGGCGTATTTCGGAAGAAGGGTTCTTTAAAGAAAACGTTTCATTTATTGATCAGTTAAAACTGAGAGCGTCCTGGGGCATACTGGGTAACGATGCCGTTACACAATATCTTTTTCTTACAAGATATCAGTTAGTAACCAATACCAGCTACCAGACCTATTTTGGTAGTTATGGATTGTCAAATGCTCTTTTCCTGTCAAGTACTCCTAACCCGGATATTACCTGGGAAAAGCAGGATACAAAGAATATCGGCTTTGATATGAGTTTACTAAAAAATAAACTCAGTATCACTGCGGACTATTTTCGCTATCTCAGAAGTGATATTCTTGCTGCAAGAAATGCATCTATTCCGTTATACACGGGTATGAGTCTGCCAAAGGAGAATATTGGAAAATCATTAAACAGGGGACTTGATTTCTCGGTTACCTATAACGATGCGTTTGGAGATATAAAATATGCTGTCGGCGCTAACGGAATTTTTGCAAAAAGCAAAGTGATCTTCAGTGATGAGGCTGCCACTGTACCTGAATGGCAGAAGTTTGAAGGACATCCTATCAACTCATGGCTGCTATTCCCATCAGATGGCATTTACCGTTCACGGGATGAAATTGACCATTCCGTACATGTACCCGGCGCAAGGATTGGCGATATAAAAATTACGGATACCAATAACGATGGCTCCATTACGTTTGATGACGCTACACGCACGTACGAATCGTCGGTTCCCCAAATTGTATATGGGCTTACATTAGGGTTCAGCTACAAAGGTCTTGGCCTGAACATGTTGTTTTCCGGCCAGGCAAGAGCCAGACAACTCATCAATTCGCAGATGCAGGGGTCGCTTATTGCTCCGCCACAATGGTTATACGATGGCCGGTGGACGCAGGATAACACAAACAGCCCTTATCCCCGCGCCTTTAACGATAACAGTACTAACTCGTATTATTACAACAATTCCGATTTCTGGCTGATGAACGCTGCATTCCTCAGGCTCAAAACACTCGAGTTGTCCTATATCCTTCCTTCTCAGGTGTTTTCGGGAATCGGGCTTTCCTCGGTACGGGTATATGCAAGTGGGTACAACCTGTTCTCATTGGATAAGCTGAAGAAATATGGAATAGATCCCGAAACTGATAATATAACCGGGATCAACTATCCACAGACAAGGATTTTCAGGTTTGGAATAAATGTAGGGCTATAGATTATATCAGACATTTAAAATTTAACTCATGAACACAAAAATTGTAGTTGCAACGGGCATCTTTCTGGCAGGTGTTTTTTTATCTTCCTGCTCAAAGGTGTTAGATAAAGCTCCTTTGGACTCTTATACCGATGAGTCTGTATGGAAAGATTTAAAACTGGCAGAAGCCTATGCCAACAATATTTATAATGTACTGCCAACATTTACGGTGGACTGGGGAAACTCTTTAAACAGGAGCGTTGTGCTGTCATCGGCCTGTGATGAAGGCTTTTCCAAGTTTACCGATGGCTATATCTGTGGTGCAAGAACTGTGCTGAACAAAGGCTTGCTCTCGCCCGACAATGCCGGTAGTTTTGATATCTGGTCAAAAAATTATACCCAGATTCAGAATGCCAATATCTTCCTGTCTAAAATTGATGGTGTGCCCGGCGATGATGCTTACCGCAACCGGATAAAAGGCGAAGTTACCTTTCTGCGAGCTTATGCCTATTTTCAGCTTATCAGCGACTATGGCGGTGTACCATTGATTAAAGCACCTTTCGATCTTAATTCAGATTTTAACGTAGCGAGAAGCAGCTTTGAAGATTGCGTAAAATTCATAAGCGATGAACTGGATGCAGCAGCAGCTTTGCTGGCGAATACCAATTCACAAACCGGCCGTGCGTCAGCCAGCCTGGCGCTTGCCATAAAATCGAGATTGTTGTTGTATGCAGCAAGCCCTTTGTGGAATCCTACCAACGACCAGGCAAAATGGACAGCTGCTTCTAATGCTGCTAAAGCGGTAATTGATTTGCCCGGCTACAGCCTCTATACAGGCAGGTATGCCGACCTGTTCACTACCAAAAACAGCGAATTGATCGGCGTACACCTCTCCGGTTACCAGGGGGAATGGGATGCTTTTACCGGGCTTGAAATGATGTGCTTTCCCAACGGCTATCATGGCTGGGCGGCATTTGCACCCACACAGGGTTTAGTTGATGCTTTTGGCACTGCCGATGGTAAATATATTACTGACCCCACATCGGGCTACAACCCGCAAAATCCTTACGCGAACCGAGACCCCCGTTTTTATGCCGATATTATTTTTGATGGAAGACCATCAGGCAACCCCGCATACTTCCCGGACCGCACCACGACCGAGGCACAATTTTATGAAGGCGGTTATGATTCCGAGCAGGGCTATGATACATGGAATAACAGCTTAACCCGATATGCCTTCAGGAAGTATATGGACACCACTTTTAACTTTAACGCTACTACACAAACCAACAAATTCTGGATACTCGCACGCCTCGGTGAGATATACCTCAACTATGCCGAAGCCGAATTTTACTTAGGTCATGAAGCAACAGCAAGAACTTACCTCGACAAGATAAGGGAAAGAGCAGGCATCACCACGCCACTTACCGAAACCGGCGCTGCACTTGAAGCAAGGCTGCGCAACGAAAGACAGGTGGAGCTTGCTTTTGAGGGTCACAGGTATTATGATGTACGCCGCTGGAAAATAGCAGAGCTTACTGAAAATCAACCGGTACGCCAGGTGATCATCACCCGCAATGCCAACACCGGTGTAAAAACCTACACGTACCAGGATATTGAACCCAGGAGCTTTGACAAAACCAAACATTACCTGATGCCCATTCCCAGAACGGAAATAAACAGAACGGGCCTGCAACAAAACCCGGGATACAATTAAAGTTAACAGGGGTTGTTATTATTTCTTAATAACAACCCCTTACCTTTTAAGAATTCCAAAATGAAGCATTTACTCTGTACATTACTGCCTGTGTTTTTTTTACAAGCCTGTAAAAAAAATAATGGTAAACCGGATACCGATACAACTTACAACATAACTATATCTACCCCGGGCAGTGAACAGGGATACCTTTACGTTGACGGAAAATATACCGGTACACTTGTGCCCGGAACAATAACTATTCCAACAGGCCGGCATACTATTGGTGTAGCGCTTCAAAACTCATGGAGCTACCTGAGGAAAGAAGTGGATATATCAGCAAAATCTACAGTCGGTTTTTCGCTGGCCGATAAACCTGTACCAAAAACATGGAAAGCCTTATGGATAGGGTTAAACGAGACAAAAGAAAATGCGGCCGGCAGTGAGTGCAGCACTCATTTTTCTACATCGGAATTAGACGAGGCGTACAATTTTTTCGCATGGAGCCTGAAAGAGCATTTTGAAAAATATACTTACGGAACCACGCAATGGGAAACAGAAAGGAAAGATATAACCACCCCCATTATACTATCCAAAGAAAGTATTGGCTACACTGTAGAACCGTCATCCATTACCACGTTATTACCCCAAATACAGCCGGGAATATATGATTGTATATTCGTATTCTGGAGAGAAAGCGAGGGCAGTTGCAGTTTTCCGGGCAATTATTTCGGTCTGGCATGGTCAAACCCGTTGGCTGATGCTACCAAAACAGGCTTTGTAGCAGTGAAATTTGATGCAGGCAACAATATAGCCGATAAAATAAATGATTACAAAACAAATGATCCCGGCGTATGGATACATGAATGGCTGCACACAGTAGGTGAAAACTTTTACCAGGATGTGGGATTGAGCCTTCCGGAAAAAGAAAGCGGTTTCTCTGTACACGCCGCAGAAACATATCATTATACTTTCCCGTGGATGGACTGGTACAGGGATTTTGTTTCCGGCAGGATACCGAATCATAATGGCAGCCCGGCATACCTTGGTATCGGCCCCGAAGCCTTGTTGAAATGTACGGTGAGAGAAACGGCAGCGGGCAGTTGTAAATGATGAAAACAATATTTTTGTAACCCATGATAAAAAGGCTTTTTTTCTGCTTATACGTTGCAGGTATTACATGTACCTCTGCTATTGCACAACCATCGGTTGAATTTGCTTCATCCGATACCGCCCTGCAAAACAGCTTCTATCGTGCAAAGGCGCTGGCGCTCTCTTATAAAGGGAATCCTGCAGACCCGGTAGGGCCCTGGTACGAAGCGGCCCTGCCTTCACGACAGGCCTTTTGCATACGTGATGTGTCGCATCAAAGTATTGGCGCCGAAATATTGGGCATGAGCGCCGAAAACAAAAATATGCTTACGCATTTTGTGTCTAATATCTCTGCGTCTAAAGACTGGTGCACTTTTTGGGAAATGAACAAATTTGGCAAACCCGCCCCGGAAGATTACCGCAATGATAAAGAGTTCTGGTATAACCTCAATGCAAATTTTGAACTGGTATATGCCTGCTGGCGCATGTACCAGTGGACAGGCGACAAATACTATATCAGCTCACCTGTTTTCAAACAGTTTTTTACCGCTACCCTTACTTCATATATTACCAAATGGAAATTAGAGGCAGATTCATTGCTAAAAAGGCCGCCTTATCTTAATGCACCGGTTCCGTTCAATGTAAAAGATTATTTTCACCGTTGCCGGGGCATTCCTTCGTACTATGAAGCAAGAGATGATATAAAAATAGGTATTGATCTGATTGCAGCTATTGCAAGGGCTTATAAGTGTTCTGCAGCAATGGAATCTTTATGGGGCAACCGGGAAAAATCGGAAGCATATACCCGCATGTCGGAAAATTACCGGCAACAAATAGATGAAAAATGGTGGGACGACAGTGCACAGCAGTATCATACTTATTATACCAATAATAGCATATTTGGCAATGGTGAAGGTGCAACATTCCTTTTATGGTATGATGTGTTAAACGACAGCAGCCGGATACGGAAAACCATTGCGCAGCTTGTTGACACCACACTAAACGTAGAAAACCGCTCTTACCTGTCTTACCAGTTTGCCAGGTATGGATATGCGGATGAGGCGTATAGAAATATCCTGCACCTTATGCATCCGGCTACTGAAAGACGGGAATATCCCGAAGTATCTTTCGGCGTAATGGAAGGGATTGTTCAGGGAGTGATGGGTGTTAGCGCCGATGCAGGCTCAAACCGCATTACCACGCTCTATAACTATCCTTTTCAGCATTGTGCGTCCATTGATCATCTCAACATTCTTTCTGCAGAAGTAAATCTTAAACACTGCAAAAAGGAGTCAACGCTAACCAATAACGGGAAAAAAGCTGTTACCTGGAGAGCCGCTTTTCACGGAAGCCACTCCTTGTTGCTGATGAATGGGAAAAAAGTAAAAGCCTTTTTGCACACTGAAATTATGGGTAATCAAACCTCCTATACCGATATAAGGTTGTTGCCGGGGAAAACAGCAACGGTAGCTGTTCCGTAGTTTAAGAAGATCAACCCAAATAGGTAATAACACAATATTTTTAATAGCAGTATGACGACAGTATTTGATAAGATTATAGAATTGAAACAGGTCAGCGCTTTTTCAAAACACGACCGGCTGGTGCAGGGTATCATCAATACGATTAACGATAAGATATTGGTACCGGGCAACAAGCTCCCATCGGTAAATGATATGATAAAGCATCTTGGCTTTTCAAGAGAAACGATCATACGCGGATACAGGGAGCTGATAAGCCGTGGCATAGTGGATTCAAAGAACAGGCTGGGATATTTTGTCGCCAATGGCAGCACCAGCCAGTTGCTGAAAGTAGCGTTACTGATGTATAACTTAGATAGTTTTGAAGAGCAGTTTTACAGGAATTTCCGCAATACACTGGGAGAAAAAATTCATTTACAGGTATTCTTCCATCACGGCAATATTGAAATTTTTGAAACCATTCTGCTGAGGATAAAAAGGCAGTTTGGCATGTATGTTATTGCGCCCATTCCTCATCCTAAATCAAAAGAACTGATCAGCCCCATTCCCAGAAATAAGTTACTGATGTTTGACCGGTATGAGCAGCTTGATGGCGAATGTAATCATATTACACAGGAATTTGAAAACTCTTCTTACAAAGTGTTTACTCAGTTGGCCGACGAGATCAGGAAGTTTGACGAATTTATTTTTTTCCATTCGCCCGATTCGCTCGATCCTAAAGAAATTGCGAAAGCTTTCCGTAAATTTTTAAAAACGCATAATATAAAAGGCCGCATTATAAAAGAGTTTGTTCCCGGCACATTAGAAAAAGGGAAAGTATATTTCACCCTCGACAACTTTGCCATGTGGGAAATGCTTAGGGAATGCAATGCTAAAAAACTAAAACCCGGAAAAGATCTGGGTATCCTCTCACATAATGACGAGCCTGCAAAAGAGTTTGTAGGCATCACCACCTACTCTGCCGATTTTGCCCAAATGGGTACAATGGCTGCCAATGCAATCCTTAAAAATGAAAGCATACAGGTTACAGTGCCTACCACGCTTGCTAAAAGGAAAACATTATGATATTAACGATGAAAAAATTATTATTGCTCCTCTTTATTTTACCTGCGCTTTCATCTTTTTCGCAACAGTACTGGAACCTTAAAAATGATGGCGGTATTGAATGGCAGGTTAAGCCCGGGCAGGTGCACAGCGACCACATTGAGATGAGCGGGAAAAAGCTTTCTGCCATAGTTCAGTACGGAACAGACAGCTCCGGAAATATGCACCTGAGCCGGAAACTTGTTTTCCCTATGCTGCGCACTATTCCCAACGACACCCGTGGCAACCTGATAAGAGAGTTTACTGGCAATGTGACAGACGCTGCAACAATAGACGGGCATAAGATAGCTGAAACGCCGGCGTGTTTTTCCATCAGGGGAATACTGCACAGCAGCAGCAGCATAAAAAAGGGAGTTGTTTTAGAACGAACTGTTTTTCCCTCGGCAGACAACCCTGTGTATATAGAGTCTTACATCGTACGCAATCGAAGTGTATCTCCGGTTTCCGTATACATACCTGCTGTTGACAGCAATATAATAACGGATGAAAGCAAAGGGGTGTACGGCGCATATATTATCAATACGAAATTGTATAACGGCGGAACACAAAAAATTAGCCCGGGTGGGGCTTTTCACTTTTGGGTGACGATTTCTGCGAGGAAAAAATGTGAATCGCTTAATTATTATGCCGACCTGTACGAGCTGGAGAAGAGGGCGGCATTGATTGACGGTTTGCAGGATAAATTAATACTTAATACTCCCGACCCGGTTATCAACCGCATGTTTGCCTTTGCAAAGATCAGGGCTGCGGAAAGCATTTATGAAACCAAAGAAGGATTAATGCACGGTCCCGGCGGCGGAGAGTATTATGCAGCTATATGGGCAAATGACGAGGCCGAGTACATCAATCCTTTTTTTGCTTACTTAGGAAACCCGGCGGGAGTAGCGTCTGCCCGCAACAGCTATCGCTTATTTGCAAAGTATATTAATCCGTCTTATAATCCCATTCCCAGTTCTATCATTGCAGAAGGTGCAGGATACTGGAATGGCGCCGGCGACCGGGGAGATCAGGCTATGATCGCTTACGGGGCTTCTTTGTTTGCCTTAACCTGTGCGGATACAATTGAAGCCAATGACCTCTGGACTTTAATAGAGTGGTGCAATAACTTTTTGCTTCGAAAAAAAACTGGCAAAGGAGTCATTGTGTCTGATTCAGATGAACTGGAGGGACGTTTCCCCGCAGGTAAAATCAATCTCTCTACCAATACCTTGGCCTATGGCGGATTTTTGTATGGCGCCCGCCTTGCTGCCGCGCTGGGTAAAAAAGATATTGCAGCAAAATGGCAACAGGAGGCAAAACAGCTCAAAAAAAATATTGAGTCTTATTTTGGAGGCGTGGTAGAGGGCTTTAATACTTATAAATATTATGACGGGAATGATAAACTACGTTCCTGGATTTGCCTGCCATTGGTGATGGGCATATTTGACCGTAAAACGCAAACGCAGCAGGCGTTGCTGTCGCCCAAATTATGGTCGCAAAACGGGCTGCTTACTCAGTCGGGCTCCACTACATTCTGGGACCGTTCCACGCTTTATGCATTCAGGGGGCTTTTTAAAGCAGGCGCCACAGATACCACTATAAAATACCTTTCGCTTTATTCGCATAAACGCCTGCTGGGCGGGCACGTTCCTTATGCTATTGAAGCCTGGCCCGAAGGCAACCAGCGTCACTTATCTGCAGAAAGCGGGCTTTATTGCCGTGCACTTGTAGAGGGATTGCTGGGCTTTGATCCGTTAGGTTTCAATGAATTTTCCATTGCCCCCAGGCTGCCAAAGGATTGGCAGCAGTTGTCGCTTAAAAATATTTATACGTTTAATACACAATTTGATATTTTGGTGCAAAGGGTAACCGGAAAATATCGCATAACCATCTGGGAAAAGGGAAAGAGCAAAAAACTGTTTTTATGGGATGGTGGGGAACCCATGCATGTAACCCTTTAGCAAGCTGTTATTGATGAAATGAATTGATGATACTGATCACATTCCTTGTTGTTACAGTTGCCGTGGCTTTGTTTTCGTGGTTAAAAACCAGGAAAGAAAGAACCGGATCCTTTAATGGGATATTTTTTGCCAACAGGAGACTCGGGTTTGTATCAGTGGGGTTTGGGCTGCTGTTTACGAATATCAATACCACTTCATTTATCGGCGAAAATGAGCTCACTTATATCAACAATATGAGTGTAATGGCATGGGGGGTAACTTCAGTTGCGGCAATGATGCTGGTGTCTGAGTTTATTATTCCCATTTACCTGAAAACAGGTATTGCCACTACTCCTGATTTCCTGGAAGCAAGGTATGATCGTGCAACAAAATCAATCGTATCTGTTATATTTCTTGCCAACTATATTTTCAATTTACTACCAGGAGTACTATATGGAAGCGCTGTAGGTTTTGAAGGGTTATTTAATATATCGGGAAATTTTAGAATAGATAGCTGGGCGGCAATATGGGTTCTCGTGTGGGCAACAGGTATTTGCGGCGTATTGTATGCTGTATTGGGAGGACTAAAAGCTATTACCATTTCTGATACATTATTGGGCTTTGCTTTATTCACAGGAGGAATCCTTTTGCCATACTTTGCACTAAAGTTTCTTGGCGAAGGCAATTGGCACCAGGGACTGCATATCATTCTTTCCTCAAAAACCGTGCATCTCAACAGTATTGGGAAACCGTATGATTCTATTCCCTTTGGCACCATCTTTACAGGAATGATGCTGGTTAATATATACTATTGGGGAACGGAACAGTATATCGTGCAGCAGGCTTTGGGATCCAGGGATCTTGCATCCTGCCAGAAGGGAATAGCGCTTGCATCTTCGGGAAAACTGGTACTGCCGTTATTGCTTAATATCCCCGGCGTGATTGCAGCACATTTGTATAACAATCTTTCCAATAGCAGTATTGTATTTTCAAAACTGGCTGCTGATGTGGCGCCGCCTGTTTACTCCGGTTTCCTTGCTGCTATATTATTTGGCGCCACACTTACTACTTTTGTAGCGGGACTGAACAGTTCCGTTACTTTGTTTGTGCTCAACATCTATAACCCGATAAAAGCAAAAAGAAAAGAAGCCATTGAAAAGAACGGCGATTTAGCTGTGGCTAGAAAAGCGCAGGTATTTTTTGCATTTATCGCAATATTAATTGCACCTTTTATTTTTTTCGCTTCCGGGGGCTTTTACAATTATCTGCAGAAACTAAGCGGGTTGTTCAGCATTCCCATTTTAACTATAATGGTAGTGGGATTGCTCACAAAAAGAGTACCGGCACTTGCTGCCAAAGTTGGGCTTGTTTTTTTTATGGTCTGCTATGGTTGTTCTCAATTTGTATTCCCCACTCGATTGCATTTCCTGCATGTGCTGGCTTTGCTATTCGTGGTCACAGTATTGCTGATGTTGGTGATCGGACGGCGAAAGCCAATGCCTGTTCCTTTCGAGTTAAAGATGAATAATATTGTAAATATCAATCCCTGGAAATATAATCGGATTGTGGCACTGCTGCTGGTACTGGCTTCAGTCTTGCTTTTTATATTATTTTCTCCGGCGGGACTTGTGAAGACAGATTAGAAATTGCGCGTAAAATTCAAAGGCAAGCTCGTCGCATGTCATAAAAAAAATTTGGTCGGCTTTAAAGTGATCAATTTCAAATTCCCCCATTCAAGTCTACTGAAAAATTATCTTCGATACGAAATCATTTTCCGGATAAGCGATATTTGCCCTAAATGATAGTAGCAATGCTCAATAACGTCTTCAATATTCCGCAGATAGTCCCCGTATTTTTCGTCCACAAATGGGTCAAATCGTTTTGATTCGGACATCGTTTCAACCTGAAAAATAAATTTCTCAGCATTCGATAAAAAATCATCAACTAATGCTTTCCATTCTTTTTCGGTTGGTATGGGAGGTAAATCAAAACTATACTGATCCCGGATTAGAAGTGTCCCGCCACTGAACACATGCAGCAGTCCCGACAGATAATAATCAACATGAAAAGTAAGTGCCGCAATCGAGTTTAAAGTTCCAACTTTATGAACTGTCTGTTCCCGCGTGATACCTAACAACTGCTCTTTAATGTTCGTGTTGGCAATCCAATGACCACTGAGCAATACATCTCTGAGTCTGTTGGCAATATGTGCAGTTGGCGAATTGGATAACTGTTGTTTTGCAATAACCTGCGATCAGTGCAGTATCTAATCCATAATATCGCAAATACCTGCAGTCCCCGAAAGTTTCACGTTTAACGCTCCACTGTTCACGAATAACACGGGGGCATGATTTGCCCGGTTTATTTTTTCATGATTCTACGGGCGTACAACACAATATGTACGGCAGCAAAAATGTGTGAAAAGTAAAAAATTACATTGTCTGCTCCATCGGTAACATGGTGATGAATGAACGCGATAACCACTAAACTCAGGCACAAAACCAAACCGCTTATTCCTCCAATTTTATTAGCCTGCTGAATGGTCGTCGGCTGGCCTCCGGAAAGTTTACTGTGATAAATGCCATACCACATATACACATCGAAGCCAATAATCATCCATAGGATTAAACGAATCCAGGTGTCCAGCGGAAGAAAAGCCATCATGAAAAAACAGGTAGCAACACCCAGAATCGGAACGAGCGGAACGAGCGGTGTTTTAAACCCGCGGGGAGCATCCGGCATCTTAACCCGCATTACCCAAATGCCAATACAAACCAAAATAAATGCGAACAGGGTACCAATACTGGTCATCTCCCCTACTACTCTTGCCGGAACAAAAGCAGCGAAAACGCTCACCAGTACCATAAAAATCAAATTGCTTTTTGCGGGGGTTTGAAATTTAGGATGAACATTTGAAAACATTTTAGGTAGCAAACCATCTTTACTCATACTGTAAAACACGCGACTTTGCCCCATCAACATTACCAAAATTACCGATGCATAACCTCCCAGTATTGCTACAATGATAGCCCGGTTAAGCCAGGGATAATCAGGATGTATAACTCCGGAACTGTCTGCCTTGCCCATATGGTCAATAGCCACAGCAACCGGTGCAATACCATCTTTCCCTTTAAACGAGGTATAACTGGTTACCCCTGTCATAACGTGCGCAAAAAGGATATACAAAATGGTGCAAATAATCAGAGATCCCAAAATACCTATTGGCATATCCTTCCTGGGATTCCTGGCCTCCTGGGCCGCCGTACTCACGGCATCAAACCCGATATACGCAAAAAACACTACGGCTGCGGCCCTAATCACTCCGCTAAAACCAAACTCACCAAAATTGCCGTTGTTTTCCGGGATATAAGGAACATAATTTTCCATATTGATGTACTTCCATCCCAAAATAATAAACACGAGTACTACACTTACTTTGAGCAGCACAATTATTGCATTTACCCATGCACTTTCCTGTGTACCCCGAATGAGTAGCGCACTCACCAGCACCACAATGAGTACTGCCGGCAGATTGATTAAGCCGCCTTCCCATGGACCGGCAGATAGTGCCGCCGGTAAAGCAATATCAAAGCCTTCCAAAAACTTACTCAAATATCTGCTCCAGCTTATACTTACGGTTGCCGCCCCCACAGCATATTCCAAAACAAGATCCCAACCTATTATCCAGGCAATAAACTCACCCATTGTAGCATAACTGTAGGTATAGGCACTACCCGCAACAGGGATCATGGAAGCAAATTCTGCATAACACAATCCGGCAAAGGCACAGCCCAATGCCGCCACAATAAACGAAATGGTAATGGCAGGGCCTGCCTGGTTAGCAGCTGCCAGACCGGTTATCGAAAATAAACCCGCTCCTATAATAGCACCGATGCCCAAGGCCACCAAAGCCCAGGGACCTAACGTCCTTTTTAAACTTCCTGGACCCGACTCCTGTGCTTCAGCAATTAATCCGGCAATTGGTTTCTTTACAAATAAACTCATAGCCCTAGTAGGTATTTTAGTTCAAGTTTTTTCAGAATAAAAAATTCGAAGCGAAAAGTAATGATTTATAGGCAAAAGCAGCACAAGATTGTTAATTTAATAAAAGAAAAGCCTCAAAAAAGAAGGACTTCTTTTTCATTAACCGTAAACTTTCTGTTAGTTTTGAAATTTTCCAGCCCCGGTTACTATCAACATTAAATATGAATACCCGCAGGTCAGGTTTATTGGCGTTGTTCCTTTTTACCATTGCCGCACTGCTGCACGTGCTTCATTTTGAATTCAATATTTCCATTCCTGAAAGCATTCTATTTTTTAGTCGCTGGGTTGTAATCGGCAGTCTGGTGTTGTTTGCGTGGTTTAAAAAATCACTTACTACCTGGATATTTGTTGCCATGTCTGCCGGTGTTGAAATCGGGCTTGACTTTCCAGCCTTTTCCCAAAACCTTCGGTTTCTGAGTACCATATTTTTACGCCTGGTGAAAACGATAGTTGCGCCACTGTTGTTTTCCACCTTAGTGGTGGGTATTGCCAGTCACTCGAACCTGAAGCAGGTGGGTCGCATGGGCTGGAAATCCATTTTATATTTTGAGATTATTACCACGTTCGCACTCATTATCGGACTCATCTTTATCAATATCACACATGCCGGTGTGGGGATTGAAGTACCGGAGGCGTTACTTAAGGAATTGCCGGTACCGGTTGAGAAGACCTGGCAGGATCATATCATAGATATTTTTCCGGAAAACATTATAAAGTCTATTTACGAAGGCAATGTGTTGCCAATTGTGGTTTTTAGTATAATATTTGGCATTGCGCTGGCAAAACTGGCACCTAACCGAAAAAAGCCCATGCTGGAATTCTCGGAGAGCCTGGCGGAAACAATGTTCAGGTTTGTACACATCATCATGTACTTTGCTCCATTTGGTGTGGGTGCGGCCATTTCAGTAACTGTTGGGCATCTTGGTCTTGACATACTGAAAAATCTTGCCATGCTGCTGATTACCTTATACCTGGCCCTGTTTGTGTTTTTGGTAGTGATTTTATTCCCCGTATTGCTGATCATAAAAGTTCCGGTTAAAAAATTCATTGAGGCCATTAAGGAGCCCGTATCCATTGCCTTCGCAACTACCAGTTCCGACTCAGCACTTCCCATAGCGATGGAGAATATGGAAAAATTTGGCGTACCCCGTAAAATTGTATCCTTTGTAATTCCTACGGGTTACACTTTTAATCTGGACGGCACCACCCTGTATCTTTCACTGGCGTCTGTTTTTGTTGCTCAGGCCGCCGGACTTCATTTGTCGTTTGGTGAACAGCTAATGATTGGCTTTTCACTAATGCTTACCAGTAAAGGGGTGGCAGCCGTACCGAGAGCTTCATTGGTGATTCTTATTGCCACGGCTTCCACTTTTGGTTTTCCGGTGTGGCCGATTATGGCTATTTATGGAATAGACGAATTGATGGACATGGCCCGCACATCCGTAAATGTAATTGGCAACACCCTCGCAAGTTGTGTTATTGCCCGATGGGAAGGAGAATTCGACGACCAGAAAGCAGCGGCCTTTAAGGCCGATTAACAGTTTTTTAACCTTTCTTTTTCATATTCCCGTTAGAATTGCCGATAAAACCGAACGTTTATTTATGCAGAAAGTGCAATTTTGCCACCGGTATCGAAATTCGTCAAAACACAAGTATGATCAAAAGAATAATTAGTACGGCTTTTAGTGTTATTTTATGTTACTCCCTTTTTGCACAGGAACATGAAATAAAAATTCAGGTGCTTAACCAGTACGAAGAAAAACTCAATAAGATTTCCGTTACGTTCAATAATAGCACGGTGGAGTACCTGGCAGATGACAGCGGTTATGTTACCATTAAAGCACCTGCGTCTGGCACCATCGTTGTGCGTAGCAGTGGATACGGCGATCTTACCACCTCTTCGGCTGAGCTGTTGAAAAACGCTGATATTACACTTCATAAAAATTTTTCGTGGAAGGACCTTCTGAATCCTATGTTTTATGTGATCAATGGAGGGTTGTGGCTATTGTTATTAATTGTATTTGCCGAAACGGGTCTGTTTGTTGGCTTCTTCCTTCCCGGCGACAGCCTGTTATTTGTGGCGGGTATATACAGCAGTAACCTGGTGCATGAGTTTTTCAAAACGATTGGTATGGGGCATATCCGTAATGAATGGATAGACCTGCTTCTTTTGACTTTGCTTATTTCCATTGCCGGCATAGTTGGCAATACGGTTGGATACTGGTTTGGGAAAAAAATTGGGCCAACAATGTACAGTTGGCGAGACCGCTTTCTGTTTAAGAAAAAGTACCTTAACGATGCCCACGAGTTTTATGAAAAACATGGGGGAGGCGCCATTATATTTGCACGGTTTCTGCCTATTATACGAACCTTTGCCCCTATTGTGGCGGGTATTGTTCAAATGGAAAGAAAAAAGTTCATGTTTTATAATATTGTGGGTTGCGTAGCCTGGGTGGTGAGTATGATATTTTCCGGACACTTTTTGCAGATTTGGGTGAGAAAACAATTTGGTTTTGAATTGAGAGAACATCTTGAGGTGATTATCATTATTATTGTATTAGTCACCACATTTCCGGTGTTTTTTAAACTGTTATCCGGAAAGAAGAAACATACAACAAAGGCTTAAATCCTTCTACCCATGCCCAAAACCCAAAACTCTGTTTTTAGCGTTGCGGTGATCGTAGCCGCATTGGGATACTTTGTAGATATTTATGACTTGCTGCTGTTTGGTATTATCCGCATTGAAAGCCTCAAAGACCTTGGACTCAGCGAAGCACAACTTTTAACAGATGGTGAAACCATTTTACAATGGCAGATGTGGGGGTTATTGCTTGGAGGCATTATCTGGGGGGTAATGGGTGATAAAAAGGGCCGGATAAGTGTACTATTTGGATCTATCATTCTTTATTCTCTGGGTAATATTGCCAACGGGTTTGTTCAAACCGTTGACCAGTATAAATGGATACGGTTTATTGCCGGCTTAGGACTGGCGGGAGAATTAGGAGCAGGTATCACGCTCGTATCCGAACTTACCTCAAAAGAAAAAAGAGGTATTGCCACTTCTATGGTGGCAGGGCTGGGATTAACAGGAGCCGTTGCCGCATTTTTTATTAAAGAAAACTTCCATTGGCGTACCTGTTATTTTATCGGCGGCGGGTTAGGGCTAATGCTACTCATACTGCGAATTTCCGTTTTTGAGTCGGGCATGTTTCACGAGGTGAAAAAACTGAACGTAAAACGAGGCAGTTTGCTGATGTTTTTTACCAATGCGGAACGATTTAAAAAATACCTGGTAGCCATATTGATCGGCCTGCCCACCTGGTACGTTATCGGTATTCTGGTTACCTTTTCGAGTGAATTTGGCAAGCAAATGGGCATCAAAGAAGCTATTGATCCCGGCAAAGCCATCATGTTTGCCTATGTGGCCATTTCCATAGGAGATATAGCCGTTGGCTTTGTGAGCCAGTGGTTAAAAAGTCGCAAAAAAGCATTGTATGTTTTTTACTGTATAACGGCTGTATTTATGCTGCTTTATTTTACCATACAGTGGAACCGCACTGCGGCACAAATGTACTGGATATGTGCAGGACTTGGTTTCGGCACCGGATTCTGGGCTATATTTGTTACCATGGGCGCCGAACAATTCGGAACTAATATCCGGGCGACTGCGGCTACCACCATACCTAATATGATCCGGGGAATGCTGGCAATTTTTATCATTCCGCTCTTTCAGGGATTACGCGATGTGACAGATTTTTATACAGGCGGCTGGATTTCCGGAATCATTATTATGGGTATAGGTACGGCCGCAATCATTCTCACCAAAGAAACCTTTGGCAAGGATTTGAACTATGTAGAAGAATGACGAGCTTGAAATTGCGATAGACGGATTAGAGCGTATACAATACGATCAGCACCGCGCGTTGAATGCGCCAGTTAATTTTATCCATTGCCTGCAGGCTAATGACCACTCAACCAACATCCATGAAGTTTCTGATCATCCGTTTTTCCTCCATAGGCGATATTGTTTTAACTACTCCGGCTATCCGATGCCTCAGGCAACAAATACCGGGCGCTGAAGTGCATTTTCTTACGAAGGCAAAATTTAAGGCGGTAACTATAGCTAATCCGTATATTGATAAGTTTCATTATTTTGATAAAGATATCCGGCAAACGATCAGGGATATCCGAAAGGAGCAATACGATTATATTATTGACCTGCACAAAAACTGGCGTACCCTGCGCATCTATCTGGAAACCGATTTAAAAACGAAATGGCTGAGTTACAGAAAACTCAGTGTACAAAAGTTTTTGCTTACTAAACTGGGGATCAATCTAATGCCGCGTATTCATATTTCGCAACGCAGCTTAAATACCCTGCTTCCTTTAGGTGTAAAAGATGATGGAAAAGGATTGGACTATTTTATCCCCCAATCCGATGAAGTTGAAATGACCGAGCTCCCACTTTCGCACCAAATGGGCTATATCGCCATCGTAATCGGTGGTTCGTACTATACAAAAAAACTTCCGGTTTATAAACTGCAGGAGCTTTGCCGAACCATTGAGCATCCGGTTGTATTGCTGGGGGGAAAAGAGGATATCCCGGAGGGAGAGGCCATTGCTGCTATTGATCCGGTAAAAATATATAATGCCTGTGGAAAGTTTTCACTCAATGAGTCTGCCGACCTCACCCGCAAATCGAAATTGGTGATATCCCACGATACCGGCTTGCAGTATATTGCCTGCGCCTTTCAAAAACCGGTACTTGCCATTTGGGGAGGCACATCTCCCAAGCTGGACGTTGAACCCTATTACGGTACCGCACTAACTCCTGCACATACCAATTACATCGTGCCGGATCTACCTTGTCAACCCTGTTCCAATTTCGGAACACGTACCTGTCCAAAAAAACATTTCAAGTGTATGCGTCTCCAGGATATTACGGCAATCGCTGATAAAATAAAACGTTTAACCTAAGTTAAGAAGGCTATAATGTAAGTTTAATAAAACCCAGGTAGTCGAGCAGCAGCACCAGGAAAAAGCTAAACAGAAACAACACCAGCAGAAGTTCATGCAGTTTACCAGACAGTCGTTTATTTGACGATTTGAAGAATAAACCGGCAGTGAAATGCAACAATACACCTAAACACGTCACCGACATTCCAAGAAAAAAAAACTGTTGATAGGTGAATACGGCTATAGATATACCAGCCAGCATCAACAGACTACCCGTAGCTTTCAACGGTGAATTGATATACTTTAGCATAGTTGACGTTTTAGGGTTAGGATAAAGGATACCGATAAAATTATCCTTTCCGCCCCAAAACTTCAACGATCGAAGCAGGTGGTTCACAGAAATCTAACGTATATCAACAGAAAAAAAACGGAATACACTGTAAGCCATAGCGATGGATCATACCACGCAGTTCCGGATTATTTTGCATAATTCCCGGTCCACTCCCCTTCCCGGTTAAATAAATTCACACCGCTGTCGGAATCGGTGCAGGCAAAGATGCCAGTCCACTCATCGTTTAAGTCAAAATAATTGTAGGTTTTATTGTCCGTTTGAACCAGATACCCGGTCCATTTCCCTTTGAGATCAAAACAAATTAAAACCTGCTGATCTCCCTGTACATAATATCCCAGGTGATTACCTTCCTTATCAAACAAATAGAATCCGGTCCAGTTACTGTTCATTAACGGATTCAGGCTCAGTGATCGAAAAGGATTCAACAACTCATTAAAGTGAGGGTTAATTCTGGTGTTTAGTTTAGGATTGATTAATGCGTTACTTCCCGGATTAATAGCCGCATTGGAATATGGATTCAGGTGCCAGTTATACAGCGGGTTGATTTTCAGATTTTTTTCCGGACTGATGCGTTCATTGAAATACGGAGATAATGTCTGATTATACTGGGGATTCCGCTTCATCGGAATCTGCGCATTTGCGAACTGAAAAAGGGAAATGAATACAAAAAGTAAAACTAACTTCATACGCATGTTTTTGTTATCGGTTCACCATGTAGGATACGGATTACAGGTTAAAGGTTGCAATGCATAATGGAAAACTTAAATTTAGCCAGAAACGGTAAGATAAAAAAATGCGCTTACTACCGCCGACGATTACGTTAGAAGTGAACCTATCCTCAAAGAAAATCTCCCGCGCAGTATCTGTTGAAATTGACTTCACGGGAGACTCCTTATCCAAAAAGGAACGTAAGATATTGCTATAAAGTACTCAATACATTATTCATGTTTCTAACAGCATCTGCTGATTTACTGAACAGCGCCCTTTCATCGTCATTCAGATTGAAATCAATAATTTTTTCCCATCCGTTTCTGCCAACTGTTACCGGTACACCAATACAAATATCCTTTTGGCCGTACTCGCCTTCCAGATAAACCGAACAGGGCATCAGTCGCTTTTCATCTCTAACAATAGCCTTTACCAGATCTGCCCCTGAAGCTCCTGGCGCGTACCACGCCGAAGTGCCCAATAATTTGGTTAAAGTAGCACCACCCACCATCGTATCGGCGGCTACTTTGCTCAATGTTTCGGCCGTGGCATAGGCACTAACCGGAGTACCCTGGTA
The DNA here is from genome assembly GCA_020854215.1 of Chitinophagaceae bacterium. Lineage (GTDB taxonomy): Bacteria > Bacteroidota > Bacteroidia > Chitinophagales > Chitinophagaceae > Agriterribacter. The sequence goes on from JADZFY010000283.1 coordinate 22,233, forward strand.
GGTGGCCAGGCGGGTTAAGGGAATCATCGTGGTGTCACCGTGTCCGCCAATGACAAAGCCCTGCAAATCGTTGGGAGAAACCTGTAATGCCTGGCTAAGAAAATATCTGAAACGGGAACTGTCAAGCGTACCCCCCATTCCAATAATCCTGTTTTTAGGCAACCCGGTGGATTTAAGCGCCAAATAGGTCATCGTGTCCATTGGATTGCTGATAATAACAATAACCGCATCCGGTGAATGTTGAAGAATATTATTGGCAACGCCCTTAACAATGCCTGCATTTATACCTATTAGCTCTTCACGTGTCATGCCGGGTTTGCGTGGAATACCGGAAGTAATCACCACTACGTCGCTACCTTTGGTTTTTGCATAGTCGTTGGTACTCCCAATAATTTTTGTTTCAAAGTTTAATAATGCAGCAGTTTGCATCATATCCATCGCTTTTCCTTCGGCCAAGCCTTCTTTTATGTCCAGCAAAACCAATTCTTCGCAAAGGGCAGCACGGGCAATATTATCGGCACAGGTTGCACCAACGGCCCCGGCGCCTACAACAGTTACTTTCATTAGAGAATGTATTTAATGATGAGATGAAAAAATTATGCAGCAAATTAAGGCATTTTGACCGAATGTTAAATCGTGAACGCTCACAAACCCATCCAGGTTGTCGGAAAGGCGTTAAAGGTATTTCACTAACTCTTCCCACTTTGTGGAACCTTCAAAAGTTTTCAGCAGTTTGTAATTTTTGTCATATATCGCCAAAAAAGGAAGAAAACGTACCTTAAAATAATTGCTGAAAAAGAATTTCGGATCTCGGCCCACCGTAATATTCCTGTATTTTCTCAACTCAAAGTGTTCATAAAACTCCTTCATCTTGTGAAAAGGCAGGGGAGTAACCATTACGATTTGTGTGCTTTTGAAGTGACTGATGTTTTTCTTAAATAATTCGGTTTCATGCTTGCAGTGTTCGCAATCCGGACTAAACAGCATAATAATTGTATTCTTCTTTTTGGGAAGGTCCTTTTTTGTATACCAGGTAATGCTGTCGGTGAGTAAAATGGAAAACTGGGGTAATGGGTATTGGGCATATAACGGTGTTGAATCAGAGGTTTGCTGTTGGGCTACAACCATTTTGCCGCTTACACAACAAAGCAACAGTATGAAGATATATTTCATTGGGATCAAATGTTTATTCAAAAGTAGCAATCAATGGATAAATCACCAATTCAGCAAAAGGCTGTTAAAAAATACGGGAAGTAACACATTTTTAACGTACTTCCTTAACAATATGTAGATTTGTGTGTACGTTGTAGCAGGCGGATTGAAATAAAAGCAAATGCAAAAATTTTACCTGTGTATATTGCTCCTGGGTTGTCTTTCGGTTGTAAGGGCTCAAAATAAAGGCCCAGTGAGTACACCACCAGAGGTTTTGACGATAAAAGAATTCCGGTATGATTTTGGACGAATTCCGCTAGGAAAACCGGTAACCCATACCTTTGAAGTGTTCAATACAGGTAAAGAACCGCTTCAAATTGAAAACGTACATGCTTCCTGTGGGTGTACTACACCGGAATGGAGCCAGGACCCAATTGCACCCGGTGCATCAAAAAAAATTAAAGTTGGTTATAATGCCGCAGTAAATGGTGCTTTTGAAAAAACAATTACTGTATTTTATAACTCGGGAAAAATGAAAGTGCTTTATATAAAAGGGGAAGTTTGGGAAACCCCTGCCGATCCGGCTCCGGCTAACGCAAGTGTTCAACTATTAAAAAACATAAACCATTAAATATGAAGAAACTGTTATTTACAATGGCTGCTTTCGCAATTACAACGCTGGCAGTAGCTCAACAAACCGAAGGTGCACCTAAAGCTGAAAATCTGATTAGTTTTAAGGAAAAGAAACACGATTTTGGAAAGATAAAACAGGGAACACCTGTAACTTTCGATTTTGCTTTTCAAAATATTAGCGACAAACCCGTGGTAATAGAAAACGCCTGGGCTTCCTGCGGTTGTACTACACCCACCAAACCGGAACAGCCCGTAGGCAAAGGCAAAAACAGTATTATTAAAGCAGGGTTTAATGCCGCCGCTGCCGGACCATTTGACAAAACAGTTTATGTAAAAGTACAGGGTATCGAAATTCCATTGGAATTAAGAATTACGGGGGATGTACTTACGGCTGCTGCATACGCAAAGTATGAAACGGAAAAGAAAACCAATAAGGGCAGCAAATAATATTGAAAATACTTTTTGTTATCCCCGTTGTACATGCAACGGGGATTTTTTTTGCGTTCCCCAAAAACATCTGGTTAACAATTGCCGGATAAACACAGAACGTCGTAACAGGTCTGAAGAAATGTAAACCCAATTTCAGAACCTTTAAAACTACCAATATGAAAAAGATGAATTTAACAATACTGATGACATTACTCTTTAGTCCTTTTGTATTTGCAGGTGGTATTCATAAAAAAGACAAACAGGAAGTGAGCTATTTGACTAAACAGGACTTCCGTGCCGATTTTCCGAAAGCGCAAACCGTACAGTGGAACAGGGATAAGGAGTATAGTGAAGCAACATTTGTGAATAAAGGAATGAAGATGCATGCGTTTTACAACTGGGACGGCAACCTTAGCAGTACAACCCACGATTATGCTTACAACAGCCTCCCCGAAGCGGCACGAAATAATATTGCACGGCAGTACAAAAATTACACCGTTGAAAAAACCATTGTGTTAAAAGACGATGAAAGCAATCTCAACGACTTATTTCCATTGGTTCCATACGAATACAGGACCAACTATTTTGTGCTACTGAAAAAGAATGATCAGCCCGAACAAATTATACTTCATGTAACACCCGACGGAAACGTATCCTATTTTAAAACGATGAAATAAAACGTGAAACTGAAATACAGATCACACAAGGCAATTAGGAAAACAAACCGGGTATCCCCGAGAAGATAGCCGGCTTGTTTTTTGAAGTAACATGATTTTTTGATCAAATAAGATTATCGGCCGAATTTCCGACTACCTTCATCCTAATCTTCTATACCCGAGTAGCGTGCCAATATTCCGGTACATAAACCCAGAAAAGCAATCAGTGTAAACGACCATCTCAGGCTGAATGCTTCTGCTATTAAACCAATTGCCGGCGGACCAAACAGAAATCCCAGGTAACCTATAGTAGATACAGCAGCCAACGCAACACCGGAAGCTATTTTGCCCGAACGTCCCGCAGCGCTGTACACCAACGGCACCACCGACGAAACACCCATTCCGGTAATCAGGAATCCAATGGTTGCGGGTACCAGGTAGGGCAATGCAACGGCAAGCATCAAACCGGAGGCTATTAGCAAACCGCTCAGCCTTATCATTTTCATTCGCCCCAGCTTTACCGACAACCAGTCGCCAGTGAACCGCCCTCCTGCCATAGTGGTCATAAAGGCAACAAACCCCAGCGTGGTAAAGGATTCAGACACCTTTACTTCTCTTGAAAAATAAATACCGCTCCAGTCAAACATAGTGCCCTCACATACCATACAGCAAAATGCAATTAACCCCAACCTGAGTAAAGCATTATCCGGCCGGGCAAATACCGGTGCGCGGCTTCCCGAATGAATATCATGTATCGGAAGGTATTTATAAACCACCAGAACCAATATCCACACCACAGCGGTAATAATACAAAAATGAACGAAAGGAGAAGCAGATAGATAAAGCATAAGCATACCCGTTGCTGCGCCGGTAAATCCTGCTAAACTCCACACCCCGTGAAAGGATGCCATAATAGACCTCGCGTATTTTTCCTCAACATTAACCCCCTGGGTATTCATGGCAATATTGAGCAGGTTGCCGGTAAATCCAAACAGAAACAATGCAGTTACCAACTCCCACGCCTGGGTAACTAATCCAAGAAATGGCAGAACGGCAGCATAGAGTAAACATGCGATAATGGAAACGATTCTGCTTCCAAACCGGGCCACCACATAACCGGATACCGGCAAACTCAGCATTAGTCCAACAGGGAGCGAAAGTAACACCATACCCAGTCCTGCTTCATTCAAAGCGAGCTTTTGTTGTATAGCGGGAATACGCGACGCCCAACTTGAAAAACTGAACCCGGCAGAAAAAAACAATGCGCTCACAGCGATACGGGCGAACCTTATGGGTGATTGAACTCTGGGGAAGGAAGCCATACCCTGCTAAGTTATGCTTTGGAAATATTTATTTGCCTTATATTTTTTTATTAATTTGTTTAACAAACACCAGCTCATGATCCGCGCTAACCTACTGACGGTCGGATGGCTATGCTATACGGCTGTTAATATTGCACAAACCACTCACAGTCCTCTGGGCACCTATCATTTTACCACCGGGGCTTACAGCAAGCATTTTCAGGATGCATTTTCGATGATGGCTAATGCAGGTGCGTTATCGTCTCTCGGATATTTCAGTATTGGAGTTAATGGTGAACAAAGATTTATGCTGCAGCAAACCGGTGTTTACACTGCGGTGGCTACCCTTCCGTTAAATACCGGAAATTTAGGACTACAGGCGGATTACTCAGGATACGATGATTTCAACGAATCGCAAATTGGATTGGGTTACGGACTGCAACTGAACGAAAGCATCGGAATCGGCGCAAAATTCAACTATTACCATTTTCGTATCCCATCGTATATCAGTACTTCATCCGTGAACTTTGAAATAGGCACAATGGTTCATATCAGCGACCAGTTGCATACCGGCGTATCGGTATATAACCCTTTAGAAAGCCCGCTCGGAAAAAATACCGGCGAGCGACTCGCAGCAGTGTACAAGGCCGGAATAGGATACGAATGGTCCTCCTCTTTTTTTACCCAACTGGAAATCATTAAAGAAAAAGGGCGGGATATCAATATACATCTTGGAATTCAATACAAACCCCTGGAACAGGTGTTGGCAAGAGCCGGTGTACAAACGGGTAACAATGCCATTTATTTTGGAGCGGGATACCTGTACCGTCATTTTCGTATGGACGTATCCGTAAGTATGCATCAGCAATTAGGTGTGTCGCCGGGAATAATGCTATTGTATCAACTGAAAAAAAATGAGGAATGAAATGGTGCTGCATCATACCTTGTTTATTGCTGCTCTCGAATTTACAGGGACAGGAACAGCCGTTTCCTGAAACAGAACAACAATTAGAAAATGTCTCAGAAAATGCAGAAAATACAGAACCCGCGGATGACAGTTGGTGGCAGCAATTAGAATACAGAAAGACCGCTCCGCTCAATATCAACAATGCCACGGCAGCCGACCTCATGGAATTGCAAATATTAACAGCATTACAGGTAAATCAGCTCTTGCAATACCGAAAATTACTGGGCAACCTGATCAGCATTTACGAATTACAGTCGGTACCCGGCTGGGACATTCCACTGATTCAAATGCTCTTGCCCTATATTACAGTGGCAACGCCCACGCTAACCAGAGGAGGTTTGTTACAAAGTGTTAGAGAAGGGAAACACTCCGTTGTTATGCGTTATTCACGTTCTATAGAAAATGCACGCGGGTATCTCAAAAAAGACAGTGCCGAAACCGGATATGCCGGAGACCCTTCGAAACTCATGGTTCGCTACGGATACAGGTACAAAAACCTGCTTCGATATGGAATTACATTTTCAAAAGATGCAGGCGAACGCTTATTGAGTGGTGCTGCGGGAGGTTTTGACTTCTATTCATTTCATTTGTTTGTAAAAAAGAAAGGAATGGTCAACACCATTGCACTGGGTGACTATACCATTAATATAGGACAAGGGCTGATTCACTGGCAGGGACTTTCCTTTGGAAAAGGGGGAAGCATTATGCACGTCAAAAAGCAATCTCCCGTATTGCGCCCCTATAGTTCGTCCGGCGCATTCTATTTTCACCGGGGAGCAGCGGTTCAATTGGTAAAACGTTACTGGGTGGGAACGTTTTATATTTCACACCGAAAGTTGGACGCCAATGTTTATTTGAATCCGGTAGATGAAACCCCGGTGGTATCCTCCATCCAAACATCCGGATACCACAGAACACCCAATGAAATAGACGACCGCGGCGCACTCAAACAATTTGTTTATGGCACTTCCCTGAACTATACAAACGGGAATGCCTCTGGTGGCATAAATATGGTTCAATATCATTTCTCGCTGCCTTTAGAAAAAAAGAACACACCTTATAACCTGTTTGCCTTAAGTGGAAAACAACATGCGAATTACAGTATTGACTACAGCTATACTTTAAAAAATTTTCATTTTTTTGGCGAGACCGCAACAGACAGCCGTTCCCACTTTGCCAACATACATGGCTTATTAGCCAGCGTACACCCCAAAGCAGATATCTCCCTGTTGTACCGAAATATAGCCACCGACTATCAGGCTTTTTTTGGGAATGCATTTACTGTTGGCACTACAGTATCCAATGAACGGGGGCTGTATGTAGGTCTTGCCCTTAAACCGGCTGCTGCCTGGACATTCAATTTTTATACAGATATCTTTCGATTTCCCTGGCTCAAATACCGCGTAGATGCACCTTCCTCCGGCAAGGACTATTTTGTTGATGTAAAATTTCAACCGTCAAAATATACTGAGATATACAGCCGGTACAGAACCCGACAAAAATTTATCAATCAAAAAAATGATACCAATGCCCTGGAGGGTGTAGTTCCCTATGTTCATCGTTCCTGGCGAACACAGGTGAACCATCGTGTCAGTAAAAACTTTACGGTCAGACACCGTTTTGAACTGCTGTGGTATTCATCCGAAACGGCAACTCCGGAAAAAGGATTTCTTGCATTTTTTGATCTTTTTTACAAGCCTTTGCAAAGTCCGCTAAGCATTAATATGCGGTTGCAATATTTTGAGAGTACCAGCTATAACTCCAGGTTGTATGCCTATGAAAATGATGTACTGTATTATTATTCCGTTCCGGTGTTCTACGACAAAGGAACACGGTATTACGTTAACGTTCGGTATAAGCTGAACCGGCAAATAAACATCTGGGCAAAATGGGCACAAACTATCTACAACAATCGTGATTCCATCGGCAGTGGCTTAGACGAAATCCACGGCAATAAAAAATCAGAGATAAGAGTAATGCTGGCGGTAACGTTATAAACGGAATGTATATTTATACCAACATCTAAGCACAAACCCTCCCAGGGAAAATTTCTCCGGGAAGCATTGAATTCCCAAAACAATGGTAACCGTTGACGTTAGTAACGTAAATGGTATGACTGTTTCATTCGGCGACAAGGAAACAGAACGAATTTGGGCCGGGAAGTATCTATGAAGGTGCCAAGACGCGACGGGTTCTTTGTCTGTTCGGCAGCATCGTAAAAAAATCAGGACAAATTTACCTCTCCTACCACAAACACACTTCCACATACCAGTATAAGGTCATCATTATGGGCATGACCAAGCGCGTCCTGTACCGCCTGCTGTACCGAGGAAAATGAATGTCCGTGGAGCCCGTGCGCGGCAGCAATCGCAGCAAGTTGTTCCTCCGGCATCGCACGTGGAATTTGAGCTTTTGTAAAATAGTACGCTGCATCTTTAGGCAATAACTGAATCACTTTTTCCACCTCTTTATCCTTTACCATCCCAATCACAATATGCAGACGGCGATAGTCTGTTAGCTCCAGTTGCGCCACCACCTGTTTCATCCCGTCTTCATTATGGGCCACATCCAGCACCACGGCAGGTTGTTCCCGGATTATCTCCCATCGTCCATGCAGTCCCGTTAGTTTTCTTACATGCGCCATTCCCTGTTGAACACACTGCTCCGGAATTTTCCAGCCGGATAATCTTAACTGATCAATAGCTGCCAGCGTTGTTATCAGATTTTTCACCTGGTACACACCCGGAAGATCAAGCCGGTAAGTTTGTTTATTTCTGTCTGGCAAATGCACCATATCCACCGAAAGCATTTTTTTATCGTAACTGTACGCATCAGCAAATCTGCGCTGTGCTGCCTGAATCATTAACGAGCCATTTTTCGCGGCTACAGCAGCGAACACGCTTTCAGTTTGCGGCAAAACTTCACCTGCCACTACTGGTACGCCCGGTTTAATTATCCCGGCTTTCTCGAACGCAATTTCCCCAAGTGTATTACCCAGAATATGCATATGGTCCATTCCGATATTTGTGATAACAGATAATTCGGGTACAATTACATTGGTGCTGTCTAAACGTCCGCCCAAACCGGTTTCAATAACAGCGATATCCACCTTTTGAATTGAAAAATACTCAAACATCATGGCTACGGTGATCTCAAAAAAAGATGGCCGCAGTTTCGCAATCAGCGGTTTCATTTTTTCAGTAAAGGATACTACAAAATCCTGTTCAATCATTACGCCGTTTACCTTTATGCGTTCTCTAAAATCCCTCAGATGTGGTGAAGTATATAATCCCGTTTTGTATCCTGCCGTTTGCAATACCGCCGCCAGCATATGACTGACCGACCCTTTTCCATTTGTACCGGCAATATGCACCGACCTGAAAGTGTTTTGTGGATTACCGAGATGACGACATAACGCTGTTGTATTCGTAAGGTCTTTCTTCATTGCAGCTGCTCCCAAATGACTAAACATGGGAAGGGCTTTGTAAAGAAATTCGATAGTTTTATTGTAATTCATGAGTAATGACTGCCCGTATGCAGTTCGCAAAATTAAAGGGGATTTTGCAGCAAGATGTACAATTTTAGTAATGCAGAATTAAACCGGCAACGAAGAAAGAAAAAAGATAAAAAAATAAGGCATGCTCCTACGATACTCATCCGGTTATGCATGCCCTATTCTAAAAAAGATATTGGGTTCCTAAAACGGGTGCCGCTAATTGGTTACTTTAAAATTGAAAATTATGGTTCCCCTCTGTTCGTCTCCGGCAGCGAATTTTAGTTCGCGGGCTTTTCGTAAAGCGATATCTTTTAGTCCCGCGTTGGATGTGGTTGATCCCCTGGGTTGGTAGGTAGCACTGGTTACCGTGCCAGCTGCATTTACCGAAAGATCCACCGCAACCTTAGCATTTTCATTAAATTCATCCCTAAACGAGGGTTGCTTTACAATGGCTCTGCCTCTCAGGTTGCCCTGTATTGAATAACCACTGCCACCATTTCCACCAAATCCGTCGTAATTTTTTGAATTGGGATCGCCGTTAATTTTACCTCTGTCTCCCGTTCCTGTTGTATTTCCTTCACTCCTGCTACTGTTCCATGCGTCCGCATTATTACCTCCGGGACCACTTCCATCACCGCCTTTATAAGTAGCTTTTGGTTTTGGCGGAGCGGGTTTTGGGTTTTCTACGATTTGCGGTTTGTTATTATTTTTTTGTTTATTGACTGTCGTATTTTCTTTCGTCGGAACATTGACGCTTTTGGGATTAGAAACTTTCGGCTTATGTACCGTTACATCCGGCGCATCGGCATCATTGTCATCAGTTTCGATGGCTCTAACATCCTGAACCGTTGTATTGGCCGCCCTGGGAGGCGTATTCACTTCTTGTTCTGCTGCTGCGGGTTCACCCGGAATAAGAGGTTGAATTTCTCCCAGTCCATCATCGCTATTTCCAAGGTTAACTTCTAACCCTTCTTCAACAGGAGGCGGAATTACCACGGGTACAGACCAGGATACGAGGAAGAAAAACAACAACAGGCATCCTGAAATTACTCCGGTAATGGTTCCGGCCTTAACGTTCTTTGCCTTTTCAAAATCAGATGACATTTTCTAATAATAAATTGGTTACACAAATTTAACCATGTTATTGTTATAATGCTGTGAATTTGAGGCTTATTTGGAGTGATGGAATTACTTGAAGCGTAATTGGGCATGAGGATGTACATAATTCACGGAAACCGCAATAAAACTCAACACCAGGATGCAAATCACCACTGCAACCCACCATTTGAGCACCGGGATCGCCCAATTCCCCAATGGTGCCCGTACATCTTCCGGCACTTTTACAACAGACAACTTTCGAAAGAACAACCCTATTGCCGCAAGATTAACCCAATACAAATGTTGAGAGCTAAACTTTGGTGTGAGCCAAATAGCGCTCACTACGTTGCTTACAATAATGTACCAGCAAAGATAAAGGAGCGTGATCGTTGCTGCTTTTGGAAAGCTGGTTACCGACGTTTGAGACGGCTTATAATACCAGGTGAATATTATCATTCCCAGCAATGAAATCACCCATAAAATCACCTGCCAGTTAAACGCGAACGCAGCCGGATCGGCAGATTGGATACCCTTACCGGTATTGATCATCCTTTCGGTACCCACGCCCTCAATTAAATTGATCATCGGAACCAAAACAATAAAAAATATCCAGGCCACCGTGTTAGACACCCTGTCTGGTGCGATAGTCTTTGACCAATTACTCCGGGAGAAAACGCCATATGCCATTCCCAGTCCTCCAAAAAAACCGATAGAATATTCCATAACATTCCACCAGTTGAATGAGATGCCTGAACTATTCCCCAATCGTTGCAGGAAATTACCAAAGCCAAAACCAAACCCGGCGCCTATGGCACTGTAGAAAGCCGTGCGAAGCGCATTTTGATACCCGTTTCTGTATAAATACCATCCCAGCGCCAGTGATGCACCCATACAGGCCGCCCACAGCTCGGAACGCGGCGGTGTCATAAACCATTCTAACTGAAAAATAAAAAATCCCCAGAACAAATAACCACCAACAAACATTTGCGTCAATAGTGATGGCCAGTCCACTTTATTTTCTGTAGTGGAGGAAAGTGCCAGTCCGGTTATTCCACCTCCTAAAAAACCATATAATGCTCCAATAACAACCAGCATCATTAATCCGTAGCTGGTATTGAGGTAGTCGGCCGCATGACCGTAGCCAACAACCATTCCATAGCTGATCATACCGCCGGCACCCCATGCCACGGCGCCCAACACCACTATCGTTGGCAATCGGTCGAGCCAGTCCTTTCGTCCCGAAATTGTAATCAACGTCAGTATTCCGATAGCAGCAGCCCAGGTAGCACCATATTCATGCCCGAGTTGCCCACGGGCGGCCCATGCCGTGCCTAATGCAAGCGCCACCGGCAGCATACGGCTCCATAAAAGTGTAGAGACTTTCATTATGTGGAATTTGAAATCGAAAAGGAGTTATCGGGCGAAAATCAGCGGATCCTCAACTATTCGTACGAAAAATCACCAATTACTTCCTGTCTTTCGCAGCTCCGATCAATGCGTCTTTTGTGCCTATCCAGTACGCAATTTTTTTTCTGTTCCAGGTATAACTCACAGCAACCGTATCGCCATAACTAATCACTGCAGGATAGGAATACTCATCCTCCTTAGCGCCGCTGTCTATATCCAATATCTTCGGCCAGGTAACACCGTTATCGAACGATATCGCTAAAGAAAGCGGAGACCTTGATCCCCAGTTTGCCGTATCAGGATTATAAGCAAGCACCAACGTACCGTCCGAAAGTTTGGTAAGGTCTATTCCACTATTGGGGTTAGGCAATCCGGATTTATAACCGGCAGACCAGGTTTTTCCACCGTCTTCCGAATCACTTCGGTAAATAGCGCCTTCTGAACTGCGCAGCAGCATATGCACTTTTCCGGGTGCAGATTCCCACAAGGTGGGCTGAATCACACCTTTGCCTTTAAATTCTTTTCTGTTTAATTTAATATAGGGTGATGCCGTCCAGGTATTTCCCTGGTCTGCACTGATATCGGCAAACGCATCCCAATTTCCTTCTTCGTGCGATGCCCCTGCTATCCACAGCCCCGCAGAAGTGATAATGGGTTTGTTGCGAACGGGTCCTCTCCCACCTTTATCACTTTGCACCAATTCTCTGGCGTCTGACCAGGTTTGCCCGTTGTCGTCGGAGGTTTTCACCCAGGTTTCCCAGGAAGGTATTTTTTTACCCACTTTAAAGTAGAGAAATATTTTTCCTTCCGGAGACTGAAACAATACCGGATTCCAATGTGCATCCTCCCGTATTTTGGCAACTTCTAAAGGTGCCGACCACTTACCCGGTGTTCCTTTTACAAGCCATATTCCAACATCATCAGTCCCTTCTTTTTGTCCGCCAAACCATGCAGCCAAAAATTCACCATTTTTCAGATGAAGGATTGTGGATGCATGACACTCTGCAAAGGGCGCAGGCGTATCAAAAAAGTAGCCTTTCACAAAAGTAGTATCACCGGCAGGCATCGTTGTTGTTTTATCGGCCGAATCGTTTTTTTGTTGTGTACCGGAACACGCATACAAAAAACAAATACATACACTTACAAATTGTCGTAATAGCATGATCAGAGATTTGAAATTGGAAATTTATGATTTGGTTTTCCTGTTTAGTATTCGTGCCCTGTTTTTGGCTCCTGCCACCCACGGCCGGAACTTGTGAGTTGATTTTTGTGATGAGATATTCCCCTTCAGGCCACATCCTCAAACATCAGTTCTTTAATCTCCAATTTTTCATACCATGTTTTTAACGTATCGTGAATGGTTTGTAACACCTTTTTTTGCTGAGGGGTAGGATCGAGCGGGTGCGCCCGGCTGATGGTTTGAATCGGAAGTCCTCTCATCTGTAAAAAATATTTTGAACTCATGGGGTAGGCGACATGAATCAATGGATCCACTTTTGTTAACTCAGCCTGAAGCCA
>JADZFY010000284.1 GCA_020854215.1 Chitinophagaceae bacterium
GTAAGGGAATGGCTTATCGCAAATAATTTTATGGGAAAAGAAGGTCAGCAGGTTCCTGAAATGAGCGATGAATGGATTTCTGTAATCCGCGGCCGTTATATCGAGTTGTATGAAAAATTGATTGGGGAAAAATTTAAACCTGAGCAATTGAATGATGATGAGACCGGGAATAGAATCATTGCTTCGCTGAAAGAGTTAGGTGTTTAGAAAAGAATTGTGCCGTCTGAAATTTTTTATAAACTACGGATTGAGAATAAGTAAAATAGTATCGTAGAAGGCTTGATTTACCTTCACACAGGCAATAAAGATTTGCTCAGGATAGTCGTTCCCCCTGATGATTTAAGATTGAAATGGAAATAAGGAGGTTGTATTTATGCATGTTTTAAAATTGAAAAAACGCGGCGTTTTTATTTATGAACTTTTAAATTACAATTCATTAAAAATATTGTAAGTTTTTTGGCAGGCTAAAAACATTCGGATATTTTTGAGTTATAGCCAATGGTAGAGTGACACAACAACCAAAACAGAAAGACGATTAGAAAATGACAATTAAAGAAGCGATTTTAAAAAGTATGGACGAGATTAACGCCTTGACAAATTACATGGACGTTTATAACCATATCGTAAAAAGCAATTATTATGACTTCGGAACTGCAAAGACACCAGCTTCTACAATTTCTGCATTACTTGGCGACTTTATCCGTAACGGAGACACTAGAGTTAAACGTATTAAGCAAACCGGTGGAACTTACTCTTACTACTTGACAAAAAACGAGCAAAACATTAGTATTGACGTATTGTCTGGTGAAAATGAAACTCAAATAACAAAAGCTACCAAGGCTGACAAAGCAAAATCCTTTGACGAAAGAGATTTACATAAGCTTTTAAGCAGTTACCTAAAAAACGCTGACACTTATTCAAAGACAATTTTTCACGAACAATCTAACGGAAAGGACAACAACCAAATTTGGACACATCCCGATATGGTTGGAATTAAGTTCTTAAACTTGCAGACCAAAGCCAGCCAAAACTTTTTAAAATCTATCAATCGTGTTGACACTTTCAAAATGAGTTCATACGAATTGAAAAAGGAAATAAACAGCAACAGCGAACTTAAAAAAGCATTCTTTCAAGCAGTTTCAAATTCAAGCTGGGCAAACTATGGCTATTTAGTTGCATTTGAGTTCGGTGATAGTTTGAACGAAGAAATGGGACGACTAAACCAATCGTTTGGAATTGGAATAATTGAACTCAATACAAATCCGTACCAAAGCAAAATACTTTTTCCTGCCACATATCGTGACCTGGACTTTAAAACCATTGACAAACTCTGTAAAATGAATGACAAGTTTAACAAGTTCATTGAGCAGACAGAAAAACTAATGACAGCAAGTGAAAAATACATTTCAGGTGCAGAGAAAGAGCTTGACGAATTTTGTGACGAATACTTTGCAAACGACACAGAGGTAGAAAAATATTGCAAGGAAAAACACATACCAGCAAACCAAGAATGACAAGAACCACTGGCTATAACAACATTGGTTCTACGCTGACTGACGGAATAAACATCAACTTCTTCTTCGCTATTGGACTTCGGTCCCGGACTGAAAATTCTCTGCTGAACTTTCATACTTATTATATACTTTTAGTTCTTTATCCAATAGCCATCAGATCGTACGTACCAGCGAAAGGTACATTGAATGCCCTGTCATCCAATGTGTGGCTGTTGGCGGTCATACAAAGCAATCTTTTACTCGCGACCACGGCGGAGCTGCTTTTAGATTTGACAATACTAACAAATGCGAAATGCTGAGTCCGCTGCAGGAGACTTGTCGGGCAAAAAAATATTCTAACTTTAAAAAATATTCTAACTTTGAATTTATATATTTCATAACATGAAAGGGAGCCAGCTAATAATAACCGGTATTTCAATTTTTGCTTTATCGGCATGTGAAAAAAGTTACAGATGCGAGACATGGGAAGTAAATGATTATTGCACTGAGACCGGTAATTGCTACTATCTGGGTTGTAATTCCTATCCATCGGGTATGCACGAAGAAGAGATATGCGGTAACGCATTAAACGATGCCCGGCCAAATAATACAGTTACTATTAACAATAATTGTACCACACGGCAAAGAACTTTTCTTCGAAAATTGTAATAGCTTATCTGCAAGAGAAATAGTATGTTATCTTACCCTGCTATCATTCTTATAATCATAATGATCAATGCCAGTAAGAAAAGCAAAACAGACAGTCTGTTAATGAAGTGCATATAGCCAATCCATTTGGAATGAGGAGCATTCGGGTCTTTTTTTACAATCCATAAATACTCGCCTATTTGCCGCCAGACTCCCATAGATGATTTTTTTTAAGAGAACAAAAACGCTCTGCTGCGAAAGTGATAACCCGGTGCAATTTACAATCAACCGAAGACACAGGAAAGGATTTTTTTTGTATCTTAAAAATGGCCTGTCATAAGATGAATAAAGATGTAATCCACACGCAGACAAATACCACGATGCCCATGATAAAAGTAGATGATGAATATAC
>JADZFY010000285.1 GCA_020854215.1 Chitinophagaceae bacterium
ATTTAATACCTGCGCTGTCCACTTTATTCAGTGCGTCCGTAACAGAGAACATCCTGAATGTCCACATTTGAAGGCCCAGTTTAAAGCCGTCAATACTACCGCTGTCTGTGCTGGCTACGGCAGCGGGAGCGGCAGGCGTTTCGGCTTCGCTGCTTTTATTACCGCTATTGCAGGAGCTAACGGCAATGGCAAGTAAGAGTGATAAAAAGATACTGCTGATCGGTTTCATCTGTACATTTTAAAAGGTGAATAATAAATATTTGAAATATTAAACGGTTTAGTCATGGTGTACTTCGGTTAAAACCACATATCCTGCAAACGGGCGGTAAATTACACATTTGTTGATGAATTACCATCCTTCTTCGTTTTTGTGTGTAATAGGCGCTCCGGTATTGTTGGGCCCACGAAAGCGGTACTCTTGCAGTGAAACAGACTTTGTTTTCACGAATGTGGAAAATGGAACCATAAATCTTAGGTTTAGTTTCCGAAATTTGCCCAATGGGTCAGTTTTCTCATCTTCATGTTCACACACAATACTCTTTGTTGGACGGCGCCGCATCCATTAGCGGGTTATATCAAAAGGCCATAAAAGACAATATGCCGGCGCTGGCGATAAGCGATCACGGTAATATGTTTGGCGTATTTGCTTTTGTGGCCGAGGCGTATAAACACAAGGTTAATCCTGATGATAAAAGAAGTCCTTTGAAAGTGAAACCCATTGTGGGTTGTGAATTTTATATTACCGAAAACCGGCTGCGAAAAGTTTTTTCCAAAGAAGAAAAAGACCCGCGTCATCATCAGATCCTGTTGGCAAAAAACGAAACCGGTTACCGCAATCTCAGTAAGCTAACTTCGTTGGGATTTATTGAAGGCATGTACAGTAAATATCCACGGATTGATAAAGCGCTTATTCATAAATATCACGAAGGTTTAATTGCAACAACCTGCTGCCTGGGAGCGCTTGTTCCGCAAACGATTTTGAAAAAAGGCGAAGAGGAAGGTGAAAATGAATTCAAATGGTGGCTGAATATTTTTCAGGAAGATTTTTACGTGGAGTTACAGAGGCACGGATTGCCCGAACAGGAGAAGGTAAATGAAGTGTTGCTCCGTTACGCAAAAAATTACAACGTTAAGGTTATTGCCTCTAATGACTCGCATTATATAGATCAGAAGGATTTTAATGCACACGATATTCTGCTCTGCATTAACACGGGGGAGAAACAAGCCACACCTGCATTAAGGGAGTTTTCCGATGATGATATTGCTGTTAAAAACAAGCGTTTTGCCTTTCCTAATGATCAGTTTTATTTTAAAACTACGCAGGAAATGCAGCAGGTGTTTCACGACCTCCCCGAAGCGATTGACAACACGGGAGAGATAGTGGATAAAGTTGAACTGCTGGATTTGAAAAGAGATATCCTGCTTCCTAATTTCCCCATTCCCAGGGAGTTTCAGGTACATACCGATAATAATCTCAATCAATGGGAATACCTCAAACATATTACGTTTGAAGGTGCCGCAAAACGCTACGATCCGCTGACGGCAGATGTAGAAGAGCGGATTAACTTTGAATTGTTCACCATCAAGTCCATGGGCTTTGCCGGCTACTTTCTGATAGTGAGTGATTTCATTAAAGCGGGAAGAGATATTGGAGTTTTTGTGGGGCCGGGGCGCGGCTCGGCTGCGGGTTCCGTTGTAGCCTATTGTATAGGCATCACCAATATTGATCCGATAAAATACAATTTACTGTTTGAGCGGTTTCTTAACCCGGACAGAAAGAGCATGCCCGATATTGACACCGATTTTGATGATGAGGGCAGGCAGAAAGTGATTGAATATGTGGTGGACAAATATGGTAAAAACCAGGTGGCCCAGATTATTACATATGGCACCATGGCCGCAAAGATGAGCATTAAAGACGTAGCGCGCGTGATGGATCTCCCGCTTGCAGATTCCAATATGCTGGCAAAGCTGGTGCCTGATCGGCAAGGGATTTCTCTCAAACGTGTACTGCATGCGCCCCTCACCTCCAAAGACGGAGAGAAATCACTGGAAGAAAAAGAAACCTTGTCGCCGGACGATTTAGAAAATGTAAAAAAGTTACGGCAGTATTATCAGGGAAGCGATATGCACGCTGATGTACTGCACGAAGCGGAAATTTTGGAAGGATCAGTGCGCAACACCGGTATTCATGCAGCAGGAATCATCATTGCCCCAAAAGATCTCACGGAACTCTTACCTGTGGCCGTAGCAAAGGATTCCGATTTGTGGGTCACTCAAATTGAGGGTAGTGTGATAGAGGAAGCCGGTGTTATTAAGATGGACTTTTTAGGACTGAAAACACTAAGCATTCTTAAAACGGCCTTACAACTGATAAAACAGAATCACGGCGTAACGATAGACCTTGATTCGATTCCGTTGGATGATGAGAAAACCTATCTGCTGTATCAAAGAGGAGATACCAACGGTACGTTCCAGTTTGAAAGTCCGGGTATGCAAAAATATCTTCGCGAACTGAAGCCCGATAAATTCGGCGATTTGATTGCGATGAACGCATTGTACCGTCCGGGTCCGCTGGCGTACATTCCCAACTTTATTGATCGCAAACACGGACGTGAAGCGATTACTTATGATCTTCCGGAAATGGAAGAGATTTTATCAGACACTTATGGCATTACGGTGTACCAGGAGCAGGTGATGTTGCTGTCGCAAAAATTGGGTGGCTTTAGTAAAGGAGATGCCGACGTGTTGCGAAAAGCAATGGGTAAAAAGCAAAAAGCAGTACTGGATAAAATGAAAGCTCGCTTTATTGAGGGAGCGGTGGCTAAAGGACACAACTCGGGTGTGCTGGAAAAAGTATGGACAGACTGGGAAGCCTTTGCACAATATGCGTTTAATAAATCGCACTCCACCTGTTACGCATTTGTAGCCTATCAAACCGCTTATTTAAAAGCACATTATCCTTCCGAATATATGGCGGGCGTATTAAACCATGCGGGCGCTATTGACAAGATTACTTTTTTTATGGAGGAATGTAAGCGTATGGGGTTGAAAGTGCTCGGCCCGGATATAAATGAATCGCAGAAAGGATTTTCGGTGAATAAAAAAGGAGAAATACGTTTTGGCCTTGGTGGTTTAAAAGGGGTGGGTGAGGCTGCAATTGAAGGCATTATCGAAGAACGGAAAAAGGAACCCTTCAAATCCATTTTCGATCTTGCAAAACGGGTTAATCAGCGGGTAGTGAATAAAAAATCTCTCGAATGCATGGCTTATTCCGGCGCATTTGATTGCTTTGCAGATTTGCATCGTGC
>JADZFY010000286.1 GCA_020854215.1 Chitinophagaceae bacterium
ATCGAGTAGGAAGGTAGCCATTAGTTGACTACCTGTCCTCTCACACCACCGTACGTACCGTTCGGTATACGGCGGTTCCTTAATTTAGTTTTCGGGCATTCAGATAGCAGTCTGCCAGAAAAACATAGCCCGTAGCTTGCAGCCGTGCATTGGTTACAGATGTATTGAGGATATGGCTTTTGGCTATACGCCAATAGCTTTTCCTGGTGTTTGCAAACTCCCATGCCTTTTGTTTATTAATACCAAGTTTCATGAGGTTGACAAAGCGGGTACTGATGCGTTTCCATTGTTTCCACAGTACCATTCTTAGTCTTCTGCGATACCATTCATCTGTTTGCAGTAGCAGCTTTTTCATATCGGCTAATCTGAAGTAATTCACCCAGCCGGTTATATACTGTCTGAGTGTTTCCTTTCTTCTTGCATTGCCCCAGCCGTTGCTTCTGGAGGTTAACTCCTTGATTTTGGATTTCATCTTCGCTGCGCTTTTAGTGTGCAGGCGCAGGCGCCATGCTCCTTTTGTTTTGTAAAAGGAGTATCCAAGAAATTTAACCTTTGTAATGTAAGCCACCGTACTCTTTTCCCGGTTCACTTTAAGAAACAGTCTGTTTTCGATGTACCCAAGCAGGTTTGTCATACTGCGCTTCGCACTCCTTTCGCTTTTTACACAAGATGAGCATATCATCTGCATAGCGAACAAAGCGGTGACCACGTCTGGCAAGTTCCTTATCCAGTTCATTAAGCATGATATTGCTTAACAGCGGACTTAAAGGACCTCCCTGTGGTACGCCGACAGTTGTTTGTTCAAACTTATTGGCCACTACTACCCCGGCTTGAAGGTATTTGTGAATGAGAGAGATTACTCTGCCATCCTTGATTGTTCTTGATAACACTTCTATCAATTTGCTTTGATTTACCGTGTCGAAAAACTTTTCCAAATCCATATCTACAGCATATATGTATCCTTCAGTAATATACTGTTGGCATTGCTGTAGTGCCTGATGGGCATTGCGCCCCGGTCTGAACCCGTAACTGTTTGATGAAAACTGCTTCTCGTAGATGGGACTTAGTACTTGCGTAATGGCTTGCTGTATCACCCTGTCTACAACGGTAGGAATGCCGAGCTGTCTTTTCTTTCCATTGTCTTTGGGTATTTCTACCCGACGAACCGCATTGGGGCGGTATTTGCCCTTCAGTATGGATTCTATTAACCTATCCTTTTCTTTGATGAGATAATCCTTTAGGGATTCAACTTCCATCTCATCTACTCCACCCGCACCTTTATTCTGCTTTACCCTTTTATAGGCCGCATTTAAGTTGGATGGTGATAGGATGTGTTCCAGTAATCCATACCCTGTTTGCACGATACTCGTAAGGTTGTTTTCAGTTATCCACATGAAAGTCTGCCCTCCTGCATAGCCTTCGGGTTCCGCCCTATTGTTTTGCAGGCAGGTATCTTGCGATTTTTTCTGCTTTCTACCTTTCATCCGGTAACATTCACTGACTACTTACTTCTTAAGGTTCAGCCCTTCCAGCTTCCGTCGTTTTGCTGTACTATGGCCTCGGCTGACTTCTCACAGTAAATCTTGTTTCAACCATGCTTCTGACTTTTGTTTCCGCATGTCTGTGAGATCTCCCACGGTAAGACGATAAACTTTCTTTCCATCTACCCGCAACATCTACGCTTCTATGTCCGTATAGTCTTTGGACTTCGCTTTGTTTGGCAAGCTCATCCCATAGATTGCGCCTCATGTTGTTCGTGTTCCTCGGGCCGGAAATTTGCCGCCAGCTTCCTTCGGATTCCACTTCGCAGTGGACACCCTTGCTCTTGACTAATGGTTGGTGACTATCAACCCCCATGACAGACTTGCACCGTCGAGTTCATCGCCATGCGTGGCGCACCAAAAAAAATCCATCCCGGAGAACCGGAACGGATTTGTGTAGGTTTATATTCCTAACCGTCCTAAATGATATGTTTAGCTGCAACCCATACTGTTGCCACAGTTCAAACACTTGTAGCAGGTACCGCTGCGCACCGTAATATGTCCGCAGGTATTGCAGGCAGGGGCATCGCTCTGCATACTTTTCAGATGTTCGCTCATCACACTTGAATTCGCTGTCGTTTTTTGAGCTTTGGAGGGTTGTACGGCAGGTCCGCTGTTGGAGGAACTTCCCACCACCCTTAAATCACTCAGTAGCGGTGGCTTAGCATACTCCAATCCGGTAGGCACGTCATCCCAGTCGTCATTGCCCGCGTTGCCGATTTCGGGCTTGTCAAGCACATGCACCAAATCCGTTCTTCCCAGGTATTCATAAGCGAGGCAGCGAAATACAAAGTCAACGATAGAGGTGGTTGATTTGATATTGGGGTGATCAACCATCCCGGCAGGTTCAAATTTGGTGAATACAAACTTTTCTACAAATTCCTCCAGCGGAACGCCATATTGAAGGCCCACCGAAACCGAGATAGCAAAACAGTTCATCAAACTACGTAAGGTTGACCCCTCTTTAGCCAGATCAATGAATATCTCACCCAGGGTACCGTCTCCATATTCACCAGTACGCAGAAAGAGCGCCTGTCCGTTAATTTTTGCCTTTTGTGTGAAGCCGCGCCGTTTAGCCGGGAGCGTCTTTCTTTCCACGATTCGCGAAAGTTGCCTTTTCAATTTCGTGTCGGTGGATTCCTGCATGCGTTTGTGCAGTTCTTCCAGCAACTCATCCACGGTAAGCTTGCCCATATCTATCAACTGGCTTTCCTGCCCTTCCGCTGCTGATGTACTGCTGTCTTTCGCTTTTTTCGTGTCACTCTTATTGCTAAGAGGTTGGCTTAGCTTAGACCCATCGCGGTAAAGAGCACAGGCTTTCAGCCCCAGTTCCCAGCTCAGCATATAGGCATCCGCTATTTCTTCCACTTTAGCCTCATGTGGCAGGTTAATGGTTTTTGAAATCGCCCCGCTAATAAAGGGTTGTGCAGCAGCCATCATACGAATATGCCCGTGAGCATGAATATAACGCTCCCCTTTTTTGCCGCACTTATTAGCACAATCAAATACAGCGTAGTGTTCTTTTTTAAGATAAGGAGCGCCTTCTACGGTCATGGTTCCGCATATATAATCATTGGCTGCTTCTATCTCCTGAGCGGTAAATCCTAACGCTTCGAGCAGGTTAAAACTCCAATCGTTATATTGTTCCGGAGTAAACCCGAGCCTTTCCAGGCAGGCCTCTCCTAATGTAAACCGATTAAAAACAAATCCGATTTCAAATGCGGAGGCAAGAGCGGCATCAAGCTTTTTTATTTCTTCGGTAATAAACCCTTTTTCACTCAACGTTTGCGGATTAACAAACGGTGCTCCTGCGAACGCTGCAGAACCTACGGCATATTTAATGATCGCATCAATTTCTTTCTGACGATATCCAAGATTCTTCAAAGCCTGTGGAACAGACTGGTTAATGATCTTGAAATAGCCTCCACCACTCAGCTTCTTAAACTTCACGAGGGCGAAATCAGGTTCTACTCCGGTAGTATCACAATCCATCACTAATCCTATAGTTCCGGTTGGTGCAATTACGGTAGTTTGTGCATTTCGATAACCGTATTTTTCACCCATTTCCACTGCTTCGTCCCATGCTGTACAGGCAGCTTTCAATAAGTAATCAGGACAATACTTTGCGTGAATACCCTGGGGTTTAATACTCAGCTTTTCATATTCATCTGCATCATACGCTGCCAGGCGGTGATTTCGCATTACCCGCAACATATCTTCCCTGTTTTCCTCAAAGCGGGCAAATGCTCCGAGGCGTTGCGCCAGTTCAGCGGAGGTTTTGTAGGCAATCCCGGTCATGATGGCCGTAATAGCACCAGCTACGGCACGGGCTTCATTACTATCGTATGGGATACCACTCACCATAAGCATAGACCCGAGGTTAGCATATCCCAATCCCAGCGTTCTGTAATCATAAGAGAGTTGTGCCACTTCTTTAGATGGGAATTGTGCCATCAACACAGAAATTTCCAGCACGGTAGTCCACAGGCGTACGGTATTTTCGAAACCTTTAACGTCGAAAGTATTCGTTTCTTCATCAAAAAATTTCCGAAGGTTAACGGAAGCAAGGTTGCAGGCGGTATTGTCCAAAAACATATACTCACTGCAAGGGTTGGAGGCCCGGATACGTCCACCTTTGGGGCTGGTATGCCATTCATTGATGGTGGTGTCGTATTGGGTACCCGGGTCCGCACAACGCCAAGCCGCATACGCAATTTGGTTCCACACTTCTTTAGAAGGGATTTTTTTCATCACTCTTCCGTCGGAACGCGCCTTTAATTCCCAATCCTCGTTATTTTTCAGTTTTTCAAAGAAATCATTTGATATTCGAATCGAGTTATTAGAGTTTTGACCGCTCACGGTTTTATAGGCTTCTCCCTCATAATCTGAAGCATAGCCTGCAGCAATTAACGCGGCCACTTTGTTCTCTTCTTCAACTTTCCAGTTGATGAATTCCATTATTTCCGGATGGTCAAGGTCTAAACATACCATCTTTGCGGCCCGGCGCGTAGTTCCTCCGCTTTTAATTGCACCCGCGGCCCGATCACCAATTTTTAAGAAACTCATTAACCCCGATGATGTTCCTCCACCACTTAACTTCTCTCCTTCTCCACGTATATTGGAGTAATTGGTACCCACTCCACTGCCGTATTTAAAAATACGAGCTTCCCGCACCCACAAATCCATGATACCTCCGTCGTTTACCAGATCATCTTCCACGCTTAAAATAAAACAGGCATGGGGCTGCGGACGTTCATACGCCGAAGTAGATTGTTTCAATTTATTGTCTGTGGGGTCCACGTAATAATGTCCCTGTGGCTTTCCTTTGATGCCATAGCTTTCATACAAGCCGGTGTTAAACCATTGTGGGCTATTAGGTACACAGGCCTGGTTCAAAATGCTATATACCAGTTCCTCATAAAATACCTGTGCATCTTCAGCAGTAGCAAAATATTGATGGCGTTCACCCCACACTTTCCAGCAATTGGCCATACGGTGAGCCACCTGTTTGGCAGAAGTTTCACGCCCTAATGATCCATCCGGTTGCGGCACACCAGCTTTTCTAAAATACTTTTGTGCCAATATATCTGTAGCAATCTGGCTCCATTGTTTAGGAACCTCCACATTTTTCATTTCAAATACAATCTCTCCGTTGGGGTTGCGAATTACGGAGCTGCGGTAATCGTATTCAAACAGATCAAAAACATTTACCCCTTCTTTGGTAAACAGGCGATTATATCTTAATCCTCCATTTTGTTTTTCATTCATCATAGTTGCCAAATTTTATATCCAGGGTTGGATTTACTTAAGTTACGATTATCAAATGATAAGAGGACGAAAATATCAGGGTTAATCCTATTGTCAAACTGTTAAATATTAACAGCCTGTGGAAAAACAAACGTTTTCTGCTGCCGTGTTTGTTTTGATTGTTTTTTCACATCTGATGTATAAAAAAATTTGGCACTCCCGTTAAAGTTTCTTAATTGTAAGGCAGGAGGATAAGCACATGGATGAAAGACAGACCGGGCAAGTGAATGCAGGAATGCCGCTTTTCGTTTTTACGTGATTTTGAGCAGAACATTTTTAAAAAGAACTTTAAATAAAAGCTATTGCTGTCATTACAGAAACTCCCCCCGGAATGCAAGTCATTTTCGATATAAAACGTACTTTCACGCTATTGCACCTTACATTTACGATCTACCATTTTTCGTTTTTAAATCCGGCTAACCCAAAAACTTTTTGCATTTTTGCATTTAAGGCCTTAGCATGACTGATCGCATTTATCAAACCATAGTAAGTAAAAAAACGGCAGGCAAGAAATCATTTGCAGTGCTGATTGATCCCGACAAAGTGGATGAAGGGAAAATCAATCAACTATTGGAACTAACCGATAAAGCAAAAGTAGATTATCTGCTGGTGGGTGGAAGCCTGGTGGTGAGCAATCATTTAGACACAGTAGTAAAACAAATCAAAAAGCATAGCAATACGCCGATAATTCTTTTCCCCGGCACTCCGTCACAAGTGAGCCGCTACGCAGACGGGCTGCTTTATCTTTCATTGATTTCGGGAAGAAATCCGGAACTGCTGATTGGACAGCATGTGATTTCTGCCCCCTTTGTAAAACAAAGCGGACTGGAAATCATTTCCACCGGATATATGGTGATAGATGGCGGGGCGCCAACAACGGTTTCCTATATCAGTAATGCCAGCCCCATACCGGGTAACAAAAGCGAAATTGCAATTTGCACAGCCATGGCCGGTGAAATGCTCGGAATGAAACTTATTTATATGGACGCCGGCAGCGGGGCAGAAAGACCGATCTCCGAAGCAATGATTAAAGGCGTGGCAGATGCTATTGATGTTCCGCTGGTGGTTGGCGGTGGTATTTGCGATCCGGAGAAAGCCTACCGGAATTGTAAGGCAGGTGCAGACGTGATTGTTGTGGGCAACGCTATCGAAAAAGACTCCTCCCTCATTATGGAAATAAGTAACGCCGTACATAGTGTTCCGGTTCGTTTGTAAGATTTAACGCCTAATTTCAAAATTTCACATAAAAAACGGCCCTGCAAGTGAAAAAAGTATTTTCTTTGCATCGTCAAAATTTACCTAAAGCACAGTTTACTACATTACTACAATGCGTAAAAATCTCACCACAGTAACCGCTGATGCGTCTGTTCCCACAGACACTATATTGCGTGGGGTTTTTCCTGTTCTGCCAGGAACAGTTTTTTTCTGTCCCCCAACCCCCTTCCGGGTACGACGTTGATACTCCTTACCATAGCACCCCTGGTTATGGAAATCTACCGTTCAGCAAAGCTGACACCGGCAGGGAGGCAGTCATTCTTTTCTATTACCTGATATTAAGGAAGCAAAAATGAAAACGCAGGAACAATTTCAGATATTAATCGCTAATGAAGCACACCTCGATTTTGCACAGATAATTTGTGATGAGATGGCTTCTTCGGCCAAAGCACGCGGTACGGGGATTGCCAAACGAACTCCCGAATACATTCAAAAAAAAATGCGGGAAGGCAAAGCAGTTATCGCGTTTGACAATCAGGGCATCTGGGCTGGATTCTGTTACATCGAAACCTGGAGCCATGGTGAATATGTAGCCAATTCGGGACTTATAGTGGCGCCTGCTTTCAGAAAAAGCGGTTTAGCCCGTGCAATCAAGAAAAAGATATTTGATCTGAGCCGCAAACTTTATCCTGCGGCCAAGATATTCGGGCTCACAACAGGGCTGGCGGTAATGAAAATCAATTCCGAGCTG
The DNA here is from genome assembly GCA_020854215.1 of Chitinophagaceae bacterium. Taxonomy (GTDB): domain Bacteria; phylum Bacteroidota; class Bacteroidia; order Chitinophagales; family Chitinophagaceae; genus Agriterribacter. The sequence continues at coordinate 7,315 of JADZFY010000286.1, forward strand.
GGATACGAGCCGGTAACCTATTCCGAACTCACTCAGGATGAAGATTTTTGGGCAGGCTGTAAAAGCTGTGTAAACTATGATATTCTCATGAGTAAAGGCCGTAAAAACTGTCTTTGCACAGCAATGCTCTACAACCCTAAAGATCATCCTGAACCAGCAGCCACACAGGAGGATTTTAGACAACATTCAAAGCTATATGAACGCTTCATGCGTATAAAAAAATGGAAGTTGTTACAGCCCTTTCTGAAAAAAGAAGAACCCGGCAACGGCACAAAGTCCAAATCCGGAAAGTCTCTACTTCATTTTATTTTTAATTTTTAGCCGGTTTCGGTTATCATAAATGAACAACGCATGAAAAAAATTGTATTAGGTTTTAGCGGCGGATTAGATACCACGTATTGTGTAAAGTACCTAAGCGAAGAAAAAGGATATGAGGTACATTCTGTTATTGTAAACACCGGTGGATTTACGAATGAAGAACTGAAAAAAATTGAGGAGCATGCCTATACACTCGGTGTAAAGTCGCATACTACAGTAAATGCAACACAATCCTATTATAACAGCATTATCAAATACCTGGTATTTGGCAACGTATTAAAGAACAATACGTATCCATTAAGCGTTAGCGCCGAAAGGCTCAGTCAGGCCCTGCATATTGCAGCGCACGTAAAAAAGTTGAAAGCAGACGCGGTAGCCCACGGGAGTACAGGCGCCGGTAACGACCAGGTGAGGTTTGATATGATCTTTCATATCATGATACCCGGTGTGGAAATTATAACCCCTATACGTGACCTGAAGTTAAGCAGGGAGGCAGAAATAGCCTATTTAAAGAGCAAAGGGGTGAACATGAATTTTGAAAAAGCAGTATATTCTATTAACAAAGGGCTATGGGGTACGAGCGTTGGCGGAAAAGAAACCCTGTCGTCTAAAGGAATATTACCTGAAGAAGCCTGGCCAACACAGGTTACCCAAACAGAAGGAAGAGAAGTTAAATTAGGGTTTACCCGGGGCGAACTAACAGCGGTGAATGATAAAAGTTTCGCTCACCCGGTTGAAGCAATTCAGCATTTACAGCAGATTGCAGGACCATATGGTGTAGGCAGGGATATTCACGTTGGCGACACAATTATTGGTATTAAAGGGCGCGTGGGTTTTGAAGCTGCCGCACCCATGGTTATTTTGAAAGCACACCATGCCCTCGAAAAACATGTACTCACTAAATGGCAGTTAAACTGGAAAGATCAACTGGCACAGTTTTATGGCAATTGGCTACATGAAGGACAGATTCTGGATCCTGTAATGCGCGATATTGAGTCGTTCCTTGAAAACTCGCAAAAGAATGTAAGCGGTTCCGTATTTGTACAACTATTGCCCTACCGTTTCCAGATCATCGGCATTGAATCGCCGTTCGATTTAATGAACAGCAGGTTCGGAAAGTACGGAGAAATGAACACCGGGTTTACCGGGGAAGATGTACGGGGATTTAGTAAAATATTCGGAAACCAGGTGGCAATCCACCATTTAGTAAACACACAGGAATAAGGCAACGGTTGCCATAATTTATGGTAATACCTTTAGCCTTTTATCACGATCAACGATGAAAATAAAAGCAGGAATAATAGGTGGCGCCGGATATACCGGCGGAGAACTGATCAGGTTATTGCTTAATCACCCACAGGTGGATTTTTCTTTTATTCACAGTCGCAGCAATGCAGGCAAACCTTTGCACGCAGTTCATCAGGACCTGATTGGTGAAACCGAACTTACGTTCAGTGAATCACTTACACCTGTGCAGGACGGCTCGCTGGACGTTTTGTTTCTCTGCTTAGGTCATGGCGGTTCAAGACAGTTTCTTGCTGAGCATACGGTAGCGGATTATACCCGTATCATAGATCTGGCCAACGATTTCCGGCTCTCCGCTTTATCTGCCCACGCCAACCGTCAGTTTGTTTACGGACTTCCGGAAATCAATAAATCTACTATTCAATCTGCACATGATGTAGCCAACCCCGGATGTTTTGCTACCGCTATCCAATTGGGCTTACTTCCATTGGCCAGTGCAGGGCTGCTGGAGGAGGTTTATACTACCGGAATTACCGGCAGCACAGGGGCAGGACAAAGCCTCTCGTCCACCTCTCATTTCAGTTGGCGCGCCAATAATATCCAGGCTTATAAAACACTTACCCATCAACACCTTGGTGAAATTGCCCAATCGCTCATGCAGGTATCTCCTCCTGGTGCACCTGCAAAACAGGAACTCAGTTTTGTTCCCTGGAGAGGAGATTTTACACGGGGCATCTTCGTGAGCTCAACGCTTCACTGCGAGCGGCCCCATCAGGAACTTACCACATTGTATAAGTCTTTTTATAAGGAACATCCATTTACGGTTGTTAGCGATACCCCCATTTTTTTAAAGCAGGTGGTTAATACCAATAAATGTATTATCCAGTTAGAAAAAGTGGGTACCAAATTGGTAGTGCATTCCATAACCGACAATTTATTAAAAGGCGCCTGCGGGCAGGCTGTTCAAAATATGAACCTGATGTTTGGATTAAAAGAAACGGCAGGGCTGCGGCTAAAAGCAGGATACTTCTGAGAACGGACGGCACATGGACTAAAACAGAAGTAAACAAAATGAAAACCGTATTCACGAAATGGTCATTACTTATAGTTAAATTTTTAGCAACAATGTCTGCGACCTCCATAAACCCTGTGATTTGAAGCCGCTAACCTTCACCACTAAAAACATATTATACACATGAATTTATTCGACGTTTATCCCATCAACAATATCGCCATTATAAAAGCAAAAGGCTCTTATGTATGGGATGATAAAGGAGAGCAGTATCTTGATTTGTACGGTGGCCACGCGGTTATTTCCATAGGCCATACCCATCCGCATTGGGTACATCGTATCCAGGAACAACTTAACAAGATTGCATTCTATTCCAACTCCGTGAAGATTCCTTTGCAACAGGAGCTCGCGGATAAACTGGGAAAACTATCTGGTAAAGAGGATTACCAGCTCTTTTTATGCAACAGTGGCGCGGAAGCGAACGAAAATGCATTAAAGCTTGCATCGTTCCACAACAAGAGAAAAAAGGTTGTGGCGTTCAACAAATCATTTCACGGGCGTACGTCCCTGGCCGTATCCGTTACCGACAATAAAAATTATATCGCACCGGTAAACGAAACCGACAATGTCATCTTTTTGCCTTTTAATGACGAACAGGCATTAGAAGATTGTTTTGCAAAGAACGGCAGCGACATTTCTTCGGTGATCATCGAAGGCATACAGGGTGTTGGGGGGATCAATGTAGCAGACGAGGATTTTCTAAGGAAAATCCGTAGCCTTTGTGATACCTATGGCAGTGTGTATATTGCAGACAGCGTACAATGCGGGTATGGAAGAACCGGTAAATTTTTCAGTCACGACTTTGCGGGAGTAAAAGCCGATATCTACACCATGGCCAAGGGTATGGGCAACGGATTTCCCGTGGCCGGTATTATTATTGCACCGCACATTAAACCACAGCACTTTCAACTCGGCACTACCTTTGGAGGTAATCACCTCGCCTGTGCTGCCGCGTTGTCCGTGCTGGAGGTAATGGAATCAGAAAAACTATTAGGCAACGCAGTAATGGTGGGCAAGTACCTAAAAGAGGAACTAAAAAATATACCGGAACTGAAGAATGTGCGGGGACGGGGATTGATGATTGGTTTTGATGTGCCCGAAGCACTGAAAGACCTGAAAAAAAACTTATTACTGAATCAGAAAATATTTACAGGGGAGGCAAAGCCTAATGTTATTCGTTTGCTGCCTTCTTTGGCATTAAAGAAGAGAGATGCAGAAGATTTTATCGAAGCAATTAAAGAAGAAATTGCAACCATGAAAGGCAAAGAAGTGCTCACAACCGAATCGTAATATCAATTTCATGTTTTTAAACCGGTAAGCAATGGAACTGGAATCAAAAGGTTTATTACAGGTGCCGCCTTCTGGTGTTGCACGCTTCGTTTCTGCTCATGATGTAAAGGATATAAATGCCCTGGTTCGCCGGGCACTCGAATACAAGGCTAATCCATTTAAGAACCAAACGATGGGTACACATAAGCGCATCGGTCTTTTATTTCTGAACCCCAGTATGCGAACCCGGCTAAGTACACAAATTGCAGCGCAGAATCTGGGTATGGAAGCCATCGTATTCAATGTAGGCAGTGAAGGCTGGGCATTGGAATTTGAGGAAGAAGCCATCATGAGCGGTAGTAAAGTGGAGCATGTGAAGGATGCGGCCCCTATCATGGGAAAATATTTTGACATCCTTTGTATCCGTACTTTTCCTTCGTTGCAGAACAGAGATGACGACTACAGTGAATTGTACATAAACCAGTTTATTAAATATGCAGGTATTCCTGTGGTAAGTCTCGAAAGCGCCACGCTGCATCCTTTGCAAAGTTTAACGGATATTATAACCATCACTGAGGTTCTGCAAAACCATAAACCACAAACCACAAACCGCAAACCCAAAATTGTGCTCACCTGGGCTCCGCATGTTAAAGCACTGCCACAATGTGTAGCCAATAGCTTTTCGCAGTGGATCAATGCCTGGAAGGAAGCCGACTTTACCATTACCCATCCCGAAGACTACGAGTTGGATGAACAGTTTACCAAAGGTGCTACCATCACCCATAACCAGGAAGAAGCGCTAAAAGGCGCCGATTTTGTATATGTGAAAAACTGGAGTACCTATACCGACTACGGAAAAATTTATTGCAACGACCCGGAATGGATGCTGACTAATGAAAAGCTGAGGCTCACCAACAATGCCAAAGTAATGCACTGCCTTCCGGTTAGGCGGAATGTGGAACTCAGCGACGAAATATTAGACAGCTCCAATAGTATCATCACACAACAGGCTTCCAATCGGGTGTGGGCGGCGCAAGCCGTTCTGGCTGAAATATTACAGCACAAATTCTCATAACATGATGCCAACCGCATTTGTAATAAAAATTGGAGGTAATATTGTTGATGACGACAAAAAACTAGACGCATTTCTACAATCGTTTGCAACCCTCCACTCCAACCATCTGCTCGTTCTGGTTCATGGCGGCGGAAAATTAGCGACAAAGTTGGCCGAACGCATGGGCATCACTCAGCAAATGGTGGAAGGCAGAAGAATTACTGATGCCGAAACACTTAAGATTGTAACGATGGTGTATGCCGGCTACATCAACAAGAACATCGTTGCCCGTTTACAGGCTTCGGGATGTAATGCCATCGGACTGAGTGGCGCCGATGGAAACGCGATATTGGCGCACAAACGTATCGTATCCGGGAATACAGACTATGGCTTCGCGGGTGACGTGGATACGGTGAACACTCCTCTGCTTGCAAATTTGCTGGAACAACACATTGCTGTGGTACTGGCACCTATTACCCACGACAAGAAAGGACAACTCCTCAATACAAATGCGGATACTATAGCGCAGGAAACGGCTAAAGCACTCTCCCGCGTTTATGACGTGACCCTGGTGTACTCCTTTGAAAAAAGCGGTGTACTCCTCGATGCAAACGATAACACAACAGTAATCCCAACCATCAATCCGGCATCCTATCAGCAACTGAAGGATGAACAAAAAATTTTTGCCGGTATGATCCCTAAATTAGACAATGCATTTTCAGCGCTTAACAACGGAGTAAAAAAAGTGGTAATTGGGAACGCTGAAGTATTAAAACAACTGCTTAACGGAGAAGCAGGCACAACCATTATCAATGAATAACACGATTTCCATATTAGCCGATGAAGCTATCCTTCTATTAAAACAACTCATCGCCACCCCTTCTTTCAGTAAAGAAGAAGATCAAACTGCCAGTTTATTGAGCGTATTTTTTGCAAAGAAAGGAATGCCCTGTTTCAGAATCGGAAACAACGTGTACGCATCCTGTGCACACTTTGATGAAAGAAAGCCTACCATTCTGCTCAATTCACACCACGACACGGTAAAGCCCAATAAGGCTTATACCCTCAACCCGTTCAGCGCTGTGGAAAAAGATGGCAAATTATACGGACTGGGGAGTAATGATGCCGGAGGGTGTTTGGTTTCGTTACTGGCAGCATTTTTATACTTTTATGATCACGCAAATTTAAAATACAACCTTGTTTATGCAGCAAGCGCCGAGGAAGAGATATCGGGCAAAAACGGTATCGAATACCTGATGAACAGTCCTTCGTTCAATCCACCGCAGCGGCAATGGGCATTCGCATTAGTGGGCGAACCCACACAAATGCAAATGGCTGTTGCAGAAAAAGGCTTGCTGGTAGTAGATTGTAAATCCACAGGAGTTGCCGGTCATGCGGCAAGAGAAGAAGGCGACAATGCCATCTACAAGGCATTGAAAGATATAGAGTGGTTCCGGAGTTTTCGGTTTCCGAAGGTATCCGATTTTCTGGGCCCGGTGAAAATGAGTGTAACCGTAGTGGAAACCGAAAATAAGGCACATAATGTGGTGCCGTCGCAGTGCAATTTTGTTGTAGACATCAGGGTAAACGAGTTGTACGGTTTTGAAGAGCTATTGGCGATTATAAAAAGCCATGTAACCTGCGCTGTGCAACCCAGAAGTCTGCGTTTAAAGTCATCGTCCATAGCAATAGATCACCCCATCGTTAAAGCCGGGCTGGAAATGGGCAGAACCTGCTACGGATCACCTACTACTTCTGATAAGGCATTGATTCCCTTTCCGGCATTAAAAATCGGTCCGGGCGATTCAGCGAGAAGCCATACGGCAGACGAATATATCTATTTAAATGAGATCAGGGAAGGAATAGAACTGTATGTGCAACTATTAAGTAAGGTGTTGTAAAAGGATTTGCATATCACAAGAGTAGCTTGTTGTGCGCTACGCCCCCTCCAATGCCACCACAAAAAAATATTTTCCATAACTTTTGCTAACTTTAAGAATAACCAACTGCTCATACTCCACATGAGAGAAGATTTCCCCTTCATACCAACTTCGGGAAATGATGAACAATACCGTATAGCCATTGAGCGCATTTGCGATCAGTGCAGATTTCATTTGTACGGGATTGCACTCAAAGTGGTGAAGTCTCCCCAAACAGCTTCTGATATCGTACAGAATGTATTTTTGAAATTGTGGGAAAACAGAACCCGCCTCTCTACCGTAAACAACATCGAAGCATGGTTATACACCATCACCAAAAATGAGCTTGTGGATTTTTTGCGTAAAACGGCTGCCGACAACCGGTTGAAGAATAAGCTGTGGGAGCAGATGCAGGCTGCCACATCAGCTACCGAGGAACTTGTTGACTTTCGGCTTTGTAACCACCTACTTGAGAAAGCAGTAAATCGTTTACCCCCCCAACGTAAATTAATATACACTTTAAACCGGGATAACGGTTTAACCTACCGGCAAATAGCCGAAAAACTGTCCCTATCTACACATACCGTAAAAAATCATCTGTCTCTCGCCTTGCGTTCCATTCAGCGGTTTGTCTCCGGAAGCTTGTATCTCATCCTGATTTACTTCGCAGGTTAAAAAATAAGTTTCTCATTCATTGGCATACACTGAGATTCGGAAGAAAATTTTTTTTTCAACCAATTAGGAACTTTGTCCGCCTTCTTCGTCATTCTACAAAGCGCCATTTCGTATTCATATCTAGATCGTTGCAATGCAGAAACGAATTCGCAATATTTTTAAAAAATTTTTGAGCAACACCGGCTCAAAAGAAGAATTTGATGAATTGTTCTTATTCATTAAGAAAGCCGAATCGGATAGCGAAATCCGCACCCTGTTGGACGTAACGCTTGAAACATCAGAAGCAAAAAACAATAACCCGGGAAGAATTGACGAAGGCTTAATCCAAAGCTGTGAAACAGACTATTCATTGCATAATCGCTCCGCGGTTCGCAGGATGGTTAACTCCCGTAATCGAAAAATACTGGGCTACTGCGCGGCGGCATGCACTATTCTGGTATTAGTTTGGGCATGGATGAATTATAGCGGGCGCCCAAACGGCCAACCCGCGGAATTAACAAGAGCGACTATTAAACGGGCAACAGAAAAATCGCAATACAGGCACCTGTTGCTCCCGGACAGCACGGAAGTATGGCTGAATGCCGCCAGTGAACTCGAATTCCCCAAATATTTCCCCAATGACAAAAGAGAAGTTAAGCTTATAGGCGAAGCCTTTTTTGATGTGAAGCATGCGGATAAAATTCCTTTTGTAATACACACCGGAAAAGTAAGCACTGTGGTTTTGGGAACCGCCTTCAATATTAAGGCCTACCCGGATATGGATAAAATAACTGTTTCGGTTAAACGGGGTACTGTTCAGGTTAAATACGTTGACCGGCCGGTAGCCGTGCTGGGGGTAGGCGAACAGGTAAGCATTACGGTTAACGACAGCGCGGTTAACGAGAAAAAGTTAAGTGAAGCGGAAGTTTCGGCGTGGCAACAAGGTAAACTGCTGTACGATGATGACCGAATTGAGGACATTACAAAAGACCTGGAAAGAGTATTCAACACCCGTATCCTTGTTAACAACCCAATCGTAAGTGATACACGGGTTTCCACCACTTTTGCCAGAGACAAAGGACTTGAAAATGCGCTCGAAGTATTGTGCAGACTTACAGACAGCAAATGGCGTAAAGAGAATAATTTTTATACCGTCAAATAACAAAATATAATGGTACGCTCAGGAAAAGCTGCCAAACAATTTGTTCCGGAATTTAAAGTAAATCCTATTTCAGAATTTTTAAACCATCCAAAACTATGAGTTTTAATACGATGATGCATGGTGTACTTTCTCTATGCATTCAAAAATTCAACTTCCTTTTCCCCCTGTTAAAGGAAGCAAAAACGAAAGTGTTTTCCGTGAGTGTATGTTTAATGATTTTGATGATGACGGCTAACGGTATTCTCATTGCGGGAAATACCTCCACAACAGATTTGAGCCGTATCAAAATTTCGGTAAATCTCAAAAACGTGTCGCTTAAAACGGCCATCAGAAAGATAGAAGCTCTAAGCCAACTGTCCTTTTCTTACAAAACCAGTGATATAAGCCGATACAATAACATCAGTTACACAACCTCGCATACCGGGCTCGACAGTGTACTATCCGACATCCTGGAAAATACTGATTTACGGTACGAAGTAGTAAACTCCAATATCATCATTAAAAAAAGCAGAATAAATGTTGGGTATTCCGGAACAGGGGAACTGAATAGCGCACAGGCCGATGGCGGAATAAAAGGAAGAGTAACCACTTCTTCAGGCGACCCGATACCTAATGCAACTGTAATGCTAATTGGCACAGCAAAAATTACCTTTGCCAATGAAAACGGAGAATTCAGTATCACCGGGGTTAAAGCAGGTGTGTATAAGTTGCAGGTATCAGCGGTTGGTTTTGGAATAACCGTACAAAATGTAACGATAACAGACAATACCAATACCATTGCGGAAATAGTGCTTAAAGAAGGAGAAAACAATCTGGAAGAAGTAATAGTGACCGCGTTGGGTATCAAAAAAGAAAAAAGATCATTGGGTTATGCCGCACAGGAAGTGAGTAGCGAAGCGCTTTCTGCAAGCAAACAAGTGAATATTGTAAATGCCTTACAAGGCCAGGCGGCGGGTTTGCAAATCAACTCCGGAGGAGGCGCTCCGGGGCAGGGTGCAAAAATAATTCTGCGTGGCATCAACTCCCTCGATGCAAACAGAGAATTTCAGCCCTTATTTGTGATTGATGGTGTACCCATTGATAATACCACCGACGTATCCGATGGTAGCAGCTTGCTCGGAATGGGTAACCGGGCAGCAGACATTAACCCCGATGATATTGAAAGCGTCAACATCCTGAAAGGGGGTGCTGCAACAGCGCTCTATGGGTTACGTGCTTCAACCGGAGCCATCATTATTACCACCAAGTCCGGGAAAGCAGGGAGATTAAAAGCAAGCTACACAACTACCTATAGCGTAGATGAGATCAATAAATACCCCGAAACACAAAAGAAGTTTACACAAGGCTGGTTTGGCGTGTACGATCCTAACAGTTTTTGGTCCGCCTATGGCCCAACCGTTGCAGAAGCAAGAACAATTGACCCCACCCATCCGGATAAGCTTTTCAACAATTATAAGCATGGCTATATAACGGGAAATTCGTTTCGAAATACGCTTATACTATCCGGAGGTACAGACAAGGCAGTTTTAAACGGGTCTATTTCACAGTTTAATCAAAAAGGCATTATGCCTTTTACCAATTACAAAAACTATTCTGCCAAAGTAGGAGGAGAGTTAACCTTTTCTGAAAAATTCAGAATGGGCATGTCAGTAAACTATATAAAGTCGGGCGGCCGACACGGCAACTCCGATCGCTACAACGAAGTGCTCACCTATTATTCTCCCCGGTGGGATATATGGGACTATATTAAACCTGATGGCACCCAAAAAACAATCGTGGGTGCTGATATAGACAACCCCATCTATCTATTATACGGAAACAAATATGTGGATGATGTTGACCGGGTAATTTCCAATGCGCATTTTACGTATTCGCCGGTAAAATGGCTCGATATCAATTACCGCATAGGCGCCGATATATACAACGACAACCGCAGGCAAACAACTCCCGGGCCACTGGGTGTTCCCGATGAAATATACCCTGTCGGCGATTTTGAAGACGGATCCATTATGATCTACGACATTAACAACAGAATCATTAACTCTACCCTGATGCTAAACGTGCATAATAATATCGGCCCGCATCTTCAGTCATCTTTTAAAGTGGGACACGATTTATATGACACAAGAAGAAGTTCAACATATATAAAGGGCAAATCATTTGCCGTACCTACGTTTTATAATCTCAGCAATGCTTCGAGTGTAGAAAAAAACTCCTATGAAAAAGACTACAGGATCATTGGCTTATTTGGCGACTGGACTTTAGGCTGGGATAATTTTCTGTATTTCACCGTAACCGGAAGGAACGACTGGACATCAACCTTGTCTAAAGCAAACCGTTCCTTCTTTTATCCTTCCGCAAGTTTGAGTTGGGTATTTTCAGAAAATCTCCATCTTCCCGAATGGTGGTCATACGGCAAAGTGCGTTTTTCGTTAGCTAAAATAGGTAAGGATGCTCCGGCGTATGCCACATCTACCGGATACGATATTGGCACTGCGCTTACAACAGGAGCATTACCATTTACCTTATCAACACAAAATGGAGACCTTAACCTGAGGCCTGAATTTACAACCTCTTATGAAGGCGGAGTGGAGCTCAAATTTTTACAGAACCGGTTAGGACTTGACTTCACCTATTACAACAACACCAGTAAAGATCTGATTATTCCTGTAAGTGTGCCGGTAACGAGTGGTTACAGCAGCATTTATCTTAACTCGGGCAGCATTCGGAATAAGGGAGTGGAAATCAGCTTATCCGGAACACCCATACAAACCAATAATTTTTCCTGGGAGGTAAAAGTAAATTATACGGCGAACAGAAATAAAGTGTTATCTATTTATCCTGATCTTACGGAAATGATCATGGCAAGCCATTATGGTTACCTGAGTGCAACAGTTACTCAAAAAAATATTCCGGGACATCCTGTGGGCGACCTCTACGGGCGAACCTATATGCGTTATTTTGGAAGCGATGTGGAAAACCCGGCGGTTCTTGATAAAAGCCGTCCAATAGTAATCGGCGCAAATGGGTTTCCCACATTAAACCCATCTTCAAAACAGCAATACATTGCCAACACGCAACCGAAATGGATCGGCAACTTGAGTAGTACGCTTCGTTACAGGGCATTGAGCCTGTATTTTTTGTTTGATGCACAGCAGGGCGTTTACAGATACAATCAATTTGCCAACTTCCTTGCTTCCTTTGCGTTACAAAAAGGTGCTGAAAACCGGAACGACGTTATCGTGTTTGACGGTGTACTGGCAGATGGCTCAAAAAACACCAAGGCGGTTTGGTTAGGTCAGGGCGTTGGACCTGACGGCGTAAATTATGGCAACGGCTATTACAGGAATGTGTACAGAGGTGCTTCCGAGACGTTTATTGAAGATGCATCGTGGATAAGATTGCGAACGCTTTCACTGGGCTATACACTACCCGAGGGCGTTATTAAACGTTCCCGTTTTATTCAGGGTGCAACATTTAGCGTTACCGGTACCAATTTATGGATTGATACCCAATACAGCACATTCGACCCTGAATCAAGTTCATTCAGCTCGGGCAGTGTGGTAGATGGTTTCTCCGGATTTACGTATCCTGCAACACGCAGTATTATTATCTCCTTAAACCTTAACTTCTAAAACCACATACAATGAAAAAGATACTATATACGGCAGCACTTGCGGTTTTAGCATTAAGTTTTTCCGCATGCGAAAAATATCTCGACAAACTCGAAAATCCCAACCTGGTAACAGAGCCCCCGCTTAACGGGTTGCTTGCTAAAGCCACTTACGAAAGCGGAATGGACGTTTACAGAATGGGCTACAATGTTTCCTATCTGGTACAATACCAGGCTTCAAGTTCAAGCGGCAGCGATATAGATATTTACAACCCGGTGAATTTTTCCTCAATGTGGACGAGCTTTTATGGCGCCATGATGAACATTGCCCAACTCAATAAAATGGCCGAGGAAAAGGGCGCAACACAACATCTGGGTATTGGCAAAATACTAATGGCTTACCATCTCAATATGCTTATTTCGGCTTTTGGGGATGTACCGTTTGAAGAAGCCTTCAAAGGACAGGAATTACTTACACCGCATTTTGATGATCAGTCAGCCCTGCATGCCACTTCCATAAAATTGCTGGATGAAGGTATTGCAGCGTTAACCCAGGCAAATCCCTCGCTTGATTTAGATGCAAACAGTGATGTAATACATGGTGGAGACGTGGATGCCTGGATAAAAACGGCCTATGCATTGAAAGCCCGGTTTATGAATCAGCTCTCAAAGACAGCTTCGTATAGTGCAGACAATATTCTCTCGGCTCTCGCCAACGCTTATAGCAGTAATGCCGATGATGCAACCTTAACCGCATTTACAGATGGAGACCCGTATGGAAGCCCGTGGTATTCTGTGGCCTACGACAATACACAGTTGAACCTGGATGGCTGGCTGAGTACAACCATCGTTAACGCAATGAACGGCACCACCTATGGTGTATCTGACCCACGGCTGCCCCTTATAGCCACCATTACCAAGTTTGGCGATTACAGGGGCACACGCAATGGTGCTGGCAGAATAGGCTCGGGAACCGATGATGAAGAATCGTACCTGTGGGTTCAGGGTTTCTATTCCAAACCCAATGCGCCGGTGCAATTGGTTACTTATTCCGAAATGAAATTCATTGAAGCAGAAGCGGCATTCAGAAAAGGAGAAAAAGAAACTGCATACAACGCATACCTCGCAGGCATTTCTGCCAACATGGATAAGATAGGTGTTGCAAACGCAGACAAAAACACCTACCTCACCAGCCCTGTTGTTGCGGTGGGCAAAAACAATATTACCCTGGCGTTGATATTTAAAGAAAAATATGTTGCGATGATTTTAAATCCGGAAGCATGGGTTGACGCCCGCCGTTTCGACTATCAATACAAGGATTTTCAGTTGCCATTGAATGCAGCGTTAAGTTCATTCATCAGGCGGCTTGCATATCCGGATGTGGAAGTAAGCCGGAATGGGCCCAATGTACCGTCAATTGGCGGCTTAGATGAGCAACTGTGGTGGGATGAGTAAAAACACAATAACTCCAAATAAAAATACCCCGTGCAGGGGTATTTTAATTATACCCGTATATTTTGCCTGCTAACCGGGGTTCCTGTTTCAGCTAATCTGTATCTTGCAGCCTCAAACACAAGACAGATGAAGCTCTGGCAAAAAGACAACTCTTCCGTAAATGAACTGATTGAAAAATTTACCGTAGGCCGCGACAAAGAATTTGACTTGCTGCTGGCCAAATATGATGTGCAGGGCTCTATTGCTCATGTTAAAATGCTCCAACAGGTAGGATTAATGGACGCAGCAGAATCTGATGTAGCGGTAAAGGGTTTGGAAGAAATTCTCAAAGAAATTGAGCAGCAAAAATTTACTATTGATGAAGGCATTGAAGACGTTCACTCCCAGGTAGAATATCTCTTAACCCAACGTATAGGTGAAGCAGGAAAAAAAATCCATAGTGGAAGGAGCCGAAACGACCAGGTTGCTGTTGATCTGAAATTATTTCTACGGGCAGAAATTTTAAATATCAGGGATGAGGTTAAAGGATTATTTGACCTCCTGATAACACAAAGTGAAAAACTCAAACATGTACTGCTTCCCGGATATACCCATCTCCAGATTGCGATGCCCTCATCCTTTGGATTATGGTTTGGCGCCTATGCCGAAAGCTTAACCGACGACTTGGAAATGTTGGCTGCCGCCTATCATGTAGCCAATAAAAATCCATTGGGTAGTGGCGCAGGTTACGGGTCGTCCTTTCCACTGAACAGAACGCTCACTACACAGCTATTAGGATTTGCCGCTCCCAACTACAATTCGGTATATGCCCAAATGAGCCGTGGTAAAACAGAAAAACTGGTAGCCATGGGAATGGCAACTATTGCTGCTACCTTAAGCAAGTTGGCGATGGACGCCTGTTTGTATATTAATCAAAACTTCGGATTCATTTCTTTTCCTAATGAACTGACCACCGGAAGCAGCATTATGCCACACAAAAAAAACCCGGATGTCTTTGAGTTGATCAGGGCAAAATGCAACCGTATCCAGTCTGCACCCAATGAGCTTACGCTGCTTATCAATAACCTGCCATCGGGCTACCATCGTGATTTGCAGCTAACCAAAGAAATTTTGTTCCCCGGCATTGAAGAGCTAAAAGCATGCATTCAAATGGCGATGCTCATGCTTTCGAATATCAGTGTTAGAGAAAATATTCTGGATGATGAAAAATACCGGTACCTGTTTAGCGTGGAAGCAGTAAATGAACAGGTGAACAAAGGCATCCCTTTTCGTGATGCCTATCGTAATGTTGGAAATGATATTGAACAGGGAAAATTTATTTTTGATTACAAGAAGCAGCTGAATCATACACACGAGGGAAGTATTGGCAACCTCTGCAATGATCAAATTAAGCAAGAAATGAATAAGGTATTAAACAAGTTCGTGTAGCCCGCACGTTGAGTATTGTTGATTGCAATCCATCATTTCATCCAACGCGGATACCTGACGTGAATCATTCGCAACATGGCGGCGAGTCATTTTTTTTTCGAATTCCGAACAATAAATTTACACTTTACCAATAAACGAGTAGAATTATGAAATTTCGTATTGAAACGCCGGGGCATCGTGCCAGCCCTTCATTAAAAAGCTTCGTGACTGACAAATTGAGTTCATTAGACAGGTATTACAAGGATATACAGGAAATAGAAGTTACGCTGATCAACGAAGTTAAAGGCAACAAAGAAGTAGTGAACTGCACGCTCAATATCCGCATTCCCGGAAAAGATGAGTATATTAAAACCAGGTCTAACATTTTTGAAGATGCGGTTTTAAAAGCGGCCGAAGCGGCCAAACGAAGACTCCGCATACGAAAAACACAACTGCAATTGGCCAGGAAAAAGAAATCACCGAACAGAAAAGTTTCGGCAAAGGCCGCAATGAAACGCCCATGAAACAAATAACAAACCTATCCTGTTAAAAGCCGGCACGTACCACGCCGGCTTTTCTATTTCCCGTTTCTTCAGGCACTTTACGCATTCCGTCACCACCCATAGCAGGATAGCCACGAATCCCCTATCTTCGCAGCGAAAAATTTCCCTTCGCATGCAACATAAGTTCAAACGCATTCTGTTAAAACTTTCAGGAGAATCTTTGATAGGCGACAGCAATTTTGGCTTAGATCCGGATATCCTAACCAATTATGCTAATGAAATAAAAGCCGTTCATAATGAGGGAGTGGAAGTGGCCATTGTGATTGGCGGCGGCAATATATACCGTGGCATGAACGAATCGGAAACAGGAATTGAAAGAGCGCATGGCGACTACATGGGGATGCTGGCTACCGTAATTAACGGAATGGCATTACAGGCTTCCCTGGAAAAAACCGGATTATACACCCGGCTGCTAAGTGCGATTAAAATGGAACAAATAGCCGAACCTTATATTCGCAGACGAGCCATGCGCCATCTGGAGAAAAAAAGGATCGTTATTTTTGGCGCAGGTACCGGTAACCCCTATTTCACTACCGATACGGCAGGTTCATTACGGGCAATTGAGATAAAAGCCGATGTTATCCTGAAAGGCACCCGCGTGGATGGTATCTATACCGCCGACCCGGAAAAAAATCCTTCGGCTACCAAATATGACAACATTAGTTTCAGAGAATGTATTGACAAGGATCTGAAGGTGATGGACATGACCGCCTTTACCCTTTGCATGGAGAACAAATTACCCATTATTGTTTTTGACATGAATAAACCGGGCAATCTGCTTCGGGTGGTAAAAGGAGAAAAAGTAGGCACCCTTGTCAGTTAACTAAACAGGTATTGCACATCTTCTTCCGTGAGCGATTTCGCAAAACCTTCCTCGGCTGAAACCAGGTCGTCGGATAGTTTCTTTTTCTTTTGCTGCAGGTGAATGATCTTTTCCTCAATAGTGTCCTTGCAAATCATTTTATAGGCAAAAACATTACGCGTTTGTCCGATACGATAAGTACGGTCTATTGCCTGGGTTTCCACTGCCGTATTCCACCAGGGATCAAACAGAAAAACATAGTCAGCAGAGGTGAGCGTGAGTCCGGTATTTCCGGCTTTGAGGCTAATCAGAAATAGGTTTACCGTATTGTCTTCCTCCTGAAACGCATTCACCATTTCCGTTCGCTTTGCCGGTGATGTTTGTCCGTCGAAATGATAAAACACTATTCCGCGTTTTTTACATTCATCAGCCAGCAAATGGAGCATGGAACTAAACTGTGAAAAAACCAGCGCCTTATGGCTACCCAAAATATTATCGAGCTCCTCCATCAAAACATCCGTTTTTACGGAATCGCTACACCGCGTCAATTCGGTGTCTGGCAACAACAGTGGCGAACTGCATACCTGCCGGAGCTTCATCATCCCCTGCAAAATAGACAGCTTACTCTTAGCCAAACCACTCTTTTTTATTTCCAGGAATATGCTGCTGCGCGTTTGTGCTAAAACTTCATTATACAGCTTTCTTTGCAAGTCGTTCATTTCGCACCATAAAACCGATTCCGTCTTCTCCGGTAAGTCTTTTGCCACCTGTTCTTTTGTTCGGCGAAGAATGAACGGGGCAGTAAGTTTCTTCAGCGTTGCTATCTTTTCTTCGTCCTGCTTGTTATCTATCGGGTCTGCATATTCTCTCTTGAAGAATTCCCGGCTTCCAAATAAACCGGGAACGGCAAAATTAAGCTGCATGTATAAATCAAAAGTGTTGTTCACCACAGGTGTACCGCTCAGGGCTATACGAAACTGCGCCCGCAATTTCATAATTGCCTGTGCTATTTGCGTTGCAGGGTTTTTTATATTATGGCTTTCATCAATCACCGCAACACCAAACACCTGTTCGCAGATCACATCAATATCACTGCGTAAAGTATGATAGGTGGTGATGATCACGCGCACCGTCTCATCAGCAAGTTGTTCCTTTTGCCGTGATCCACCGTGGTACACTATGGTTGAAAGGTGTGGCGAAAAACGCGCTAACTCCTGCTGCCAGTTGTATACCAGTGACGCAGGGCATACCACAATATGCTTCGATCGCGGATAGCGGTCCATTGCGTGTACCATCGCGCAAATGGCCTGCAATGTCTTTCCCAAACCCATGTCATCAGCAAGGCAGGCGCCGGCGCCAATTTCATTCAGCAACAACATCCATTCAAATCCCTTTTGCTGGTAAGGACGCAGTTCTGCGCGTAGTGACGGCGGTAGTGTAAACACCTGCGCCGTACCCTTTTGCCATTTTTGCCATTTCTGCCACCAGCTTTGCTGAATCGCCAGTTTCAATTCGGGAGACTGGGACGATTCGTCCTGTTTCGCAACCGCCATCCAGCGTAATATTTCAATCGTATCTCCTTTGATTTTTCCATGCTTTACAACTGATGCATACTGGCCCAACCACTCTTCGTGGAGTATGCCCAGGGAACCATCCTTTAGCAAAACCGCTTTCTGTCCGGCAAACAACATCCGCTGCAATTCACTGAGCGGCACCTCTTCTTTTCCAAAAGCCAGTTTCATATTGAATACTAACCAGTACTCATCTTCACTGATTAAGCTCATTGTTGTTTGCGCAACATGCGGAGAATAACGAAAATGGCGTAACATATCCATACCCACAATTTCTATATCCATTTGCAGCAGTTGATTATAAGTTTTCAAAAACCACTGCTTCTTTTGCGCGTCGGCAAAAGACAAATAGAAGTATCCGTTTCGCTGGTTAGTAAACTGTGGATGTAGCGCCACCAGGGTGTCTAGCAAAATCTGCTCTGCTTCTCTGTTTCTTCTCATTACTGTTACGGCACCCGCTGTTTTCACTTCAAAACAATCCTTCCATTCTCCATCTACAACATGCCCGTCGTAAACCCACTGCGGCGTAAGCATCAAAAATGCATTATTCAACTCACTCAACATCAGGCGACCGGAAGGCACAACGGCAAGTTCCTGTTTTGAAAAAAACTCCTTTCTATTGACCTTATAACGCTCCTCCAGCGGTGCTAATACATGTGTCGCAAACATTTCCGGCGAGTGCCCATACTGCGGCCAATTCATTTCAGACAACCGGTCAATCGTCAGGTAATCTGAATACGACAGAATGAAATATTCATTTTTGCTTTCCAGCAGAAACAGGTTCCGCGAAAAACTTTCTATTGGGAAAGCGCTGTTATGGATATGTACGTTAACCTGAAGCACAAGCCTGCCATCTGCTTTATTCACTTCAAATGCCAATGAAGGGCGGTACCGGCTAAAGGTGCAGGAGGATGTAAGCAGCGCTTTTTTCCCCGGCTGATTTTTCTGATGGTACCATTTTATCAGCGGATAATAAGGCTGAAGCGATTCAAATATTTTGTGCCAGTACTTAATAAAATTTTTTGATGAGAATATTTCACCATTCCCGTCTTCATTTCTGAGTGCATATACTTTTTTCAACGCATTTCGGTGTTCGGTCAAAGCCTCCACACAACAAGACATTAAAATATCCCTGACAGGACGGGGAAAATCCCTGAATACTTTTCGTACCACCGTCCACTCCAGTATGGTCGTATCATATCGTATTCTCTTGTTGTTCTTCTCAAAAGACAAAACATTAATCGCAGGCTTATCTCCGGAAACCAACCAGGGAGTAAGCAGTAAAGCAGGGCGCGTATTATTCTCCATTACATGCAAAAATTACAATCCGGCACATCATTGCAAAAATATGGTTAAGTTATTGCACTGGCGGGCACGCAGGCAATAAATATACCCCCATTTGCAATTACCTTTGTAATAACAACCAACAAAAGCGTTAACGTGTATGCATATTGAAATTGCCTCCATTCGCCAAAATTATTCAAAACAGGTTTTATTGGAGTCCGATGTGTTTGATAATCCGATCAGGCAATTCGACAAATGGTGGCAGGAAGCGATGCGTGCCCAGATTGAGGAAATAAATGCCATGACGCTTGCCACTTCTTCAACCGACGGAACACCATCAGCCAGGATCGTTTTGCTGAAAGATTTTTCTGAAAAAGGATTTATGTTTTTTACCAATTACGACAGCCATAAGGCGCAACAGTTAGCACAAAATCCAAAAGCCTGTCTGGTTTTTTTCTGGAAAGAGTTAGAGCGACAGGTTCGAGTAGCGGGTACCGTTAGCCGGGTTGACCCTGCGGAAAGTGATTTTTATTTCAACTCTCGACCTGAAGAAAGTCGTATCGGCGCACTTACCTCGCCGCAAAGCCGGGTAATTGAAAACAGGAGCTGGATAGATGAGCAATACGCAAAGAATTTTGCATTGCTAAGTGGCACCTCTTTTCAAAGGCCCGCCAATTGGGGCGGTTATATTGTTACCGCTACCACTATTGAATTTTGGCAGGGCAGGCCCAGCCGGCTGCATGACCGGCTGCAATATACCCTCCAGAAAAACAATGAATGGAAAATAGAACGGTTGGCACCTTGAAGTTGAACAAGCAATAGCAAGTAGCAGAAAACGGCGGAAAACCCCATCACAAAGTTCCGTTCTTTATTTGGCTCAAAACGATCTCCGTCCGACCTCTTGTCTAATCTTACTGCTGCCTTAACCCTGGTACCCTCCTCAAACGTCAAAACCTAACCCATCGTTCCTGCTTCAGCACATTATTCAGGCTTCTTCACAGAAGTCTTTGCTTTTGCGGGCTTCGCAGGGCGGCTTTTGCCGAAAGACCCCTGCGCAATTTTTCCTTTTTTTGTTTTTTTATCACCTCTTCCCATAATGTAAATATTTATTATTGTTGAATTTATTTCCTGTCGCAAAAATAAAAAAAGCAAGACACAACTGTTGTGTCCTGCTTATAAAATTCTGAATGATGGAATTATAACTTAGCAGATAATTCTTTACCAGCTTTAAAGCGGGCAACTTTTTTAGCTTTGATTTTAATAACAGCACCAGTTTGTGGGTTACGGCCATTGCGTGCAGCACGTTTGGAAACAGAAAATGTTCCGAAACCTACCAGCGTTACTTTACCGCCACCTTTCAAAGTTTTGGTTACTGCTTCAATAAAAGAATCCAGTGCTTCGTTAGCCTGGGTTTTAGTGATACCGGCATCATCTGCAATCTTTGAAATTAATTCAGCTTTGTTCATGATAGAGCGTTTTTAGAATTGATTTAGTAAAAACAAATATAGACGCTTTTTGCATCCAACAAAATTTTTTTGAGTGTTTGTATTTAATACCATCCCCTCTCTCAATCCGCACGGGATAAGGTTTTTACGCTGTATCATGATGGATTCACTACCGAAGAAACCGGGAATAATCTTCGCAAACCCTTACTGGCACTGCATTTCACAACAACAAGGCTGAAACGCTTACGGATAAAGGGTTTTAGGGAAATTTACAATAATTTTCAATTCGCCAAATTGTTTTTAATTCTTATCCACAAATAGTTCACAAACCAAAAAAGTATGCTATTTCGTAGTGCGGGGAAGGCAATAATGCTGCACTCCGCCAATCTATAGAAACCCCTCAAACGCTACGGTTTAATTTCAAGAAACACAGGACAATGATCACTATGTTTGATATCCGGGTAGATATCTGCATTCACCAATTGACTTTTCAATGGTTCTGTTGCATTAATATAATCTATCCGCCAGCCCTTGTTATTCAGCCGAACAGAAGGAAAACGCTGGCTCCACCAGCTATAACGATGAGGCTCCGGATGAAAAAATCTAAAAGTATCTATCCAGTTTGCATCAAAAAATTCATCCATCCATGCACGTTCTTCAGGCAAAAATCCTGATGATTTTTTGTTGCCCCTGGGATCATGAATATCAATTTCTTTGTGTGCGATATTGTAATCGCCGCAAAGGATTAATTTGGGATGTTGCTTTTGCAGTTTACGCAGGTAAAGGAAAAATTCATCCAGCCATCCATACTTGAACGCTTGTCGTTCATCGCCGCTGGTACCGGATGGGAAATACGCATTAATGAGGCGGATATCACCAAAATCAAGTTGCAATACCCTGCCCTCGTCATCACTCGTTTTGTGCCTCGTACCGTAAACCACATTATCTGGCTTTATCCTGGTAAAAACAGCCACCCCACTGTATCCTTTCTTTTGCGCACTAAACCAGTAATCATAATACCCCATTTTGTTCAGGATGCTATGATCTATATCATTCTTTTCGGACTTCGTTTCCTGCACACAAATAATATCTGCCGGATCGGATTTCAGCCAATCCAAAAAGCCTTTGCGAATAGCGGCTCTGATCCCGTTAACGTTATAAGAAATAATGCGCATGGATTTCTATTTAGAAGCATTAACAGAAGCGTTAGTAACGGTAAGCGCTACCGCATCGTCAGCCGATTCAGCAGCGGACACCTGATGAGATTTAAAAAAATCGGCGAGTTGCCCAATATGATCGGTATTGATATAATCCACTCCCATCTTCATAAAAACGCTCCACACATGAGGGTTATCCGGACAGCCCCAAAACCGTATTCGCTTTCCCATAGCATGTACTTTATCAATAACGTTACCCAATACCCGCTTTTCTTTTGATCGGATATTACCCTTTCCTTTCCATTTCGAATAATTTCGAAAATTATCACTGAACAAGGCAATCCGTTTCAAATGCCGGAGGTGCCCGGGGTTACTAATATTGCCATCAAAATAAATAAAGCCGGGGTATTGATCAAAAGCCGATGGTGGCGGCTGGTTGCCGGTGATTACAAATTGCACGCCTGAAGATTTCGTTAGCAACGGATATTTTTCTATTATACTGATCACCTTCGTCAATGTAGCCAGCGCTTCTGTTTTCAAATCAATAAGCAGGATCACGGAACGCGAAGCATCCTGCGATTGTTGTAACTCCCGATACAATGGTACGATATAGTCTCTTTCAAAAAAGAGCGGTTTGGTAAGAATATCGCTCTGTTGATGTCCAACATACAGGCTGTCGTTTTCAAGTATTACGTCTGCTTCAATTGAACCAAAGCCCAGATGGAAGGCCTGCACAAAAGGAACATTATGCTCGTAGTCGTTATGGGCGTGAGCGTTAGCCGCGGAATAACGTACAGGTTGGGCGTACATTTTACCCATTGCGAAAAGGAACACGATCAAATAAATGCCATTTCGTAAATAAAACCGGTAAATCATACACAATTATGTTAAAAGAATACAGGTGGCAAAGTACTAAAAGTATATATGTATGCGCGATCCTTTCCCTCATTTTCAACCAGCTATCCTAAAATAATACCATTCAAATTTTTTACCACAGAAATATCCACCTGTCAACGCATCTATAAATCAATAATTACAAATACGTTACATCAAAAATCATCACCTATCTACTACCAGCTACTCAAAATAAAATGGTACTATGTATTGCATAGTATTAAATTAACGTTTATCTTTGCTTTCAGATGAACGAAGAATCGCCACCAGTGGACGATCAGGTACAAAAGAAGGGCGACAGACACAAGGAAGGGGAACAAAAGTGGTGGTACAGGATGGGCAACAAATTTGTAAACATTCTGCTTTGACCGGCCGGAGAAGCAGAAAAAATCCCTGAGATTATGAATATCGAGAACACGCAGAGCCAGATGAGGAAAGGGGTACTTGAATTTTGTATCCTGTCTATAATAAAGCGCGGAGAAGTGTATCCGAGTGATATCATAGACGAAATGAAAAGAGCTAACCTTCATATTCTGGAGGGAACGCTTTATCCTTTGTTAACCCGATTAAAAAATGCCGACCTGCTCACCTACCGGTGGGTAGAAAGCACAGGGGGTCCTCCCAGAAAATACTTTTCGTTAACAGACAAGGGCGCGAACTTTTATGCGGAACTACAGGCTACATGGAACGAGCTGGCCAATGCGGTTCACGCTTTAACTCAAAACGAAGAGGCCATTGCGGCGGACCCAACAACTTCAACCAGTAAAAATTGAATTGATCATGAAAAAGGTAATAAATATAAATTTCCAGGGCAGAGTAATTCCCATTGAGGAAACGGCCTACGAAATGCTGAAACAGTATGTTGAAAGTTTGCGCCGCTATTTTGCCACTGAGGAAGGAAAGGATGAGATCATAAATGATATAGAAAATCGAATTGGCGAATTGTTTGATGAACGGTTGAAAAAAGGCGCAGTTTGCATTACGGATGAAGACGTGAATGCAATTATGGCAAGTATGGGCAGGCCCGAAGACTTTGAACAGGAGGAAGCAACCTACGCAACCGGCAACACCGGCAACCCAACCAACGGTTTCAACACACAAACTGCGGCTCCCGAAGCTGAGCCGGCACCACGGAAACTCTTCCGTGCCGAAAACGACAAGGTGCTGGGTGGTGTTTGTGCGGGAATAGCCAATTACCTACGGATAGATCCCGCAGTGGTTCGTATAATTTTTGCGCTCATTGCTTTTGGCGGCCTGGGTTTCGGTTTCCTGCTGTATTTTGTATTATGGATCGTATTGCCTTCTAAACCCCTGCAAACGAGTGTGCGTAAAAGACTTTACCGCGATCCGGATAACAAGATGATAGGTGGTGTTGCCGGTGGACTGGCTGCCTACTTTAATATTGACACCTGGATTCCCCGCCTGGTTTTTCTGTTACCGTTTGTGCTCAGTTTGCTTCCTAACATTTTCGGCGGATTTTGGTGGCATTGGAAAGGACCCTGGGTTGCTTTCAGTGGCTTGGGCGGAACTTTCTTTGTAACCTATATTATTCTTTGGATTGTGTTACCCCGGGCCGTTACCGCCAGCGAAAAGCTCGAAATGCGAGGTGAAAAAATTGATCTGGAAAGTATCAAAAATACCGTTCAGGAAGAATTGCAGCACGTAAAAGGGAAAGGCGAAAAACTTGGCGCAGAACTGAAGGAAAAGTCTAAAATAGTAGGTCAGGAAATAAGCGATACGGTGCAGCAAAGAACACAGGCGTTTGCAACCGAAGTTGGCCCTTTCGCTAAAAAGGCGGGAACCGGAATTGGTAATGCCATTGGTGTACTGTTCAAAGCCTTCTTTCTCTTCATTGCTGCAATCATTGCCTTTGCCTTACTTATTGCACTTATTGCCTTACTGTATAGCGGAATCGGCGTATTTCCTTTGAAAAACTTTTTACTGGAAGGATTTTGGGAGAACTTTTTTGCCTGGAGTGTGGTAACGATGTTTATTGGGGTACCCATCATTGCATTTGTTGTTTGGATTGCCCGCCGCCTGATGCGGGTAAAATCGGGCAACCCATACCTGGGGTATACCTTTGGCAGTTTGTGGATCATAGGACTGATCAGTGTTTTTGTGCTTATTGGAATGATTAGCCGCAACTTCAGAACCAAAACCAGTACTTCAGAACCGGTTAGTATTACACAACCATCAACCGGCAGTATGATCGTGAAAGTATCCGACGAAAAGATAAGATATTATAGCAGCGACTGGTTTGACGGAGATCTTCCCTTTTTATCTATGAATGAAGACAGTATGATGCTAAACACTGTACGGGTAAAAGTGGTAAAAAGCAGCGACTCTTCTTATCATATTCAAATGGTAAAATTGGCAAGAGGCAACACACCCGCAATCGCGGAAAAAAATGCAGCGAATGTACATTTTGCAGTCAGCCAATCAGACAGCATTATCGTATTACCCAAAGGATTTCCCATTTCCAGGGACAACAAATTCCGGAATCAACAAGTAATGGTTATTGTTGAAGTACCTGTTGGAAAAAAAATTATGGTTGATAAAAGCGTTGACTGGTATGATTGGTTTGATATTAATGTGGACAGGAGAAGAAGATGGAACATGGAGTGGGACGAACGTTGGGACAATTCCTATTCGTGGAGAAACAATGTGCAATATGTTATGACTGCCGAAGGGCTGGAAAGACTGGACAAATCCGGTGAAAACAACAACAGCCCTGCACGTGGCAAGTTCAAAATGAAAGCAGATGATTCTGGTGTAGAAATAGAAATGGAAGACGGTTCGGATGAAGGCAAAGGCAGATACCGTTATAAAGTACAGGACGATTCCATAATCATTGAGAAAGGACAGAAACCTGCTGCACCAATTGCACCTCCACCTCCGCCGGCGCCGGTTATCAACAGAAATACTTCTGTTTCGGCAGATGAGGAACGAATAGAAAAAGTGGTTTCCGCCTCAGCACCGGAAGATTTGCACAGCCCTTTTCGTTTGCTCTCGAGCCGATGATCGCCGATATTGTTAAAGACTGTTTCAATACAATGGTTGAAGTTGGAACAAGACTGCCCTGCAGATCAATGTTGCGGGGCAGTTGATTTTAACCTGGAGAGGTACAGGTTTTCCGGCCCTACCCATGTGTATAGCCACAAAGTTCCGAAGTCACAAAAATGAAAAAGGGGAAGTAGTGTGCGTAGAATCTTTGTGGCTAATCTTTTTTCCTCCGTGTTATGAACCCACAATTCACCACCGGCTAAGACTATTCTCCAGCGTTTTTCGTACATTTTGAAAAAATTGCAAAATGAACTTCATTATCCGGCTTTTAGTAACTGCAGCCGTGGCATACGGGCTGGCTTACCTGCTGAAGGGACTTCATATTGACTCGTACTGGACAGCGCTGGTTTTCGCACTGGTGTTGGCTATCGTTAATGTTATCATTCGGCCGCTGCTCATTATCCTTACTATACCCCTTACCATCCTAACGCTGGGGTTGTTTTTATTCGTCATCAATGCGTTAATGATATTGCTTGCTTCCAAAATGGTAGACGGTATAGCCGTTGACGGGTTCTGGTGGGCCTTGCTATTTGGCCTGCTGCTGTCGCTGGCTTCGTCACTACTGCTGAGCAGCAAAAACGAATAACTTCATAAAATACATCAGCCGGGCATATCATAATAGCCGTGCCATTTACGTTTATTATCAAACGTAAAGTCATCAGAAAGCGGCAACAACATTTTGATCAACCGGCATATTTCAGAAAACCAGTAGGTTTGTATATGCAATTTGCCCAAAAGAACTTTACGACAAACCAGTTAGAGCAATTATACCGGTCGTTACTGTTGCCCCGTATGATCGAAGAAAAAATGTTATTGCTATTACGCCAGGGCAAAGTAAGCAAATGGTTTAGCGGCATCGGACAGGAAGCGATTGCCGTTGGGGCCACGTTGGCAATGGAACAGGATGAATGGATATTGCCCGTGCACCGTAACCTGGGGGTATTTACTTCCCGCAATCTGCCACTACATAAATTAATAATGCAGTGGCAGGGGGCAAAAACAGGTTATAGCAAGGGACGGGAAAGAAGTTTTCATTTTGGAAGCAAGGCACACTATATATGTGGAATGATTTCCCATCTCGGATCCCAACTCTCTGTAGCAGATGGAATAGCATTAGCAGCACAATTAAAAAAAGAAAACAAAGCCGTTCTGGTATTTTGTGGCGAAGGAGCAACCAGCGAAGGCGACTTTCATGAATCGTTAAATTTAGCGGCTGTATGGGATCTGCCCGTGATTTTTTTAGTAGAAAACAATGGATACGCACTCAGCACACCGGTTCAGGAGCAGTTCAAATGCGAGAGTATTGCTGAAAAAGCAAGAGGCTATGGCATGGAAGCCGTGCAGATTGACGGCAACAACGTACTCACCGTATTGGATACCATAAAAGGCGTTAGAACCTATTGCATTGAACGGCGCAAGCCCTACCTGGTAGAATGTATGACCTTTCGGATGCGGGGCCACGAAGAAGCCAGCGGAGTAAAATACGTTCCGCAGGAGTTATTTGAAACGTGGGCACCCAAAGATCCGGTACGCAGCTTTGAGCAATGGCTGCTGAATGAGAATATCTTAACCACAGCTGATGTTGAAACCATCAAAACTTCTATCAAAGCCTATATTGACAGCGAATCAGAAAAAGGATTTGCCCACCCTGCCATTGCCCCGTCCACAGAAGAGGAATTAAGCGATGTGTATGCAGAACGAATTGCATTTGGCGGATTTACCACTGCCATTATAGACAATGATGCCGCCATTGAACAAGCCCGCCTGAACATAAGGGAAAGACGTTTTGTGGATGCTATTTCGGAGGGCATATATCAGAGTATGCTTACCCATGAAAACCTGGTATTGATGGGACAGGATATCGGATTATACGGTGGCGTATTTAAGGTAACGGAAGGGATGTTAAATAAGTTTGGCAAAGACAGAGTTCGCAATACCCCCCTTTGTGAAAGTGCTGTTATTGGTGCTGCATTAGGATTAAGCATTGAAGGATATAAGAGCATTGTAGAAATGCAGTTTGCCGATTTTGTGACGACCGGTTTTAACCAGGTGGTGAACAATCTTGCCAAAATACACTACCGTTGGGGACAAAATGCAGACGTAGTTATTCGCATGCCTACCGGTGCAGGAACAGGAGCCGGGCCTTTTCACTCGCAAAGTAACGAAGCCTGGTTTGCACACACACCCGGATTAAAAGTGGTGTATCCTTCTACTGCCATGGATGCAAAGGGGTTGTTGATGGCCGCAGTAAACGATCTTAACCCGGTAATGTATTTTGAGCATAAAGCATTATACCGGAGTATTAGCGGGCCTGTACCCGAAGAAAACTATGAGATACCGATTGGCAAAGCCCGATGGGTGAAAGACGGAGAAGATATTGCTGTTATTACCTACGGCGCCGGCGTTCACTGGGCGTTGGATTACGCCGCACAACACCAGGATATTTCTCTTGGCATCTTAGACCTGCGTTCGCTACTTCCGCTGGATTATGATGCGATCCGCCAGGCAGTATCGCAAACCGGAAGAGTACTTATTTTACACGAAGACACCCTGATTGGTGGAATTGGAGCAGAAATAAGTGCCTGGATACAGGAACACTGTTTCTCCATGCTGGATGCACCGGTAATGCGGTGTGCCTCGCTGGACACTCCGGTACCATTCAACATCGAACTTGAAAAAAACTTTCTTGCCAAATCCCGTCTCCACCAAACCATACGCCTTTTGTTGGATTATTAAATCGGGGAAACAATTTGAGTTCGTCCTATTCAAATCTTCATTGTACGGCTCGAAAAAAAACAGAATGTAGTGACAACCGTTTAGGTAAACCCGCTATTTATACACCGGATTTACGGAAAAGCCCTGTTCCGTTAGCAATTGCAATAATCCCTGATTTCCCGGAAGGTGTCCGGCACCAACGGCGATAAAAATACTTTCTGCCCTGATTATTTCCGGAATCATTTCCGCCCATCTTTGATTCCTTTTAACGACAAGGGTATCATAAGCCCGTTCACTCATGAATCGCTTATGCGTTACTAATGCGGCCAGTTCCTTAAGGTTCTCCTGATGGTACGCGTTAGTCATTTTTTCAAAAAGCTCATCATGATCATCAGACATTTGCAACTGTAATAAAATTTCCTTTCCGTTGAATACCTGCTTAGCTATTTCGAGTTGTTCAAGGGCAGTTTCCATTCCGGCGGTTCGCAAACCGTTATCCACAGCTATTTTCAACAATTCCAGTTCGGCAACTATCACATCATCACAACGAATGGCTTTTGCGGCCATCTGGTTAACGATCTCCATTACCGGCAGATGTTGCGCATCTTCCAGCGAAAGATGGAGTTGCTCCATCAACAAATGGTCAAGTATAATTTTTTCCTCAGCGGTGAGTTCATCTGCTATACACTGGTCGGATACTTCCTGTTGTTGCATTGTATTCACCTCATTTGTACTGCCCAAATCTACTTCCATATAGTACGCGGTACACCGTCCGAGCGTTCGCCGTATTTTTTGTGCAATTTCAAAACTGCCGGCACAAATCAGGTGCATCGTTCCAAACAAATAAGAGGGTTGGCGTAACCCATTTCCTGAAATTTTATAAAGCAGGGATTTTGAATACCGTGGTTCTTTCATCATTTTTGTCAGAGATCAATACGATTTGTTTTAATGCGCTTCCAGCCAGTTTTGTCCCTCGCCTATTTCGGCCAGCACAGGTACATCATTCGGAAGCGGCATAGCCGTTTGCATACTATCAATAATCAAGCCTTTCAACTCATCCGCTTCCTCCTTCAATGCATCAAAAATTAATTCGTCGTGCACCTGCAGAATCATTTTGCTTTGCATTTTGTGTTTTTGAATAGCAGCATATACTTTTTGCATCGCAAGTTTGATCATATCTGCGGCTGTTCCCTGTATAGGAGAATTAATCGCGTTGCGCTCTGCAAACCCCCGTACCGTGAAGTTGGCAGAATTGATGTCCCGAAGCCAGCGCTTTCTCCCCATTAACGTTTGAACGTAACCGTGCTCCTGTGCAAAATGAATGGTATTGTCCATATACCTGGAAATACCCGCGAACTCCCGCTTGTAATTGTCAATAATCTCTTTTGCCTCCGAGCGGCTGATGCCAAGGTTATCGGCCAGACCAAAGGCGCCCTGTCCGTAAATGATTCCAAAATTTACACTCTTGGCTTTATAGCGCTGCTCCCTGGTTACTGCCTGTTCTTCCACGCCGTATACTTTCGCTGCGGTAGCAGCATGAATATCTTTTCCATGCCGGAACGCATCGCACATAGCCGGATCACCACTGATAGCCGCTACGATACGCAATTCAATCTGGGAATAATCTGCAGACAACAATACGTGTCGCTCATCACGTGGCACGAATGCCTTTCGTATTTCTCTGCCACGTGCTGTTCTTACCGGTATGTTCTGTAAATTAGGATTATTGCTCGCCAGCCTGCCGGTAACGGCTACTGCCTGTGCATAGGTAGTATGAACTCTTCCTGTTTTTCGGTTGACCAGTTGAGGCAAGCTATCCACGTAAGTAGATTTTAATTTGGTCAGTTCGCGATAGGTCAGGATATCTTCCACAATTTGATTTTGTTGTGCCAGTTTCAACAGCACTTCTTCACCTGTGGCATACTGTCCGGTTTTGGTTTTTTTGGCTTTGGGATCCAACTGCAGTTTCTCAAAAAGCACTTCGCCCAATTGTTTGGGAGACGCGAGGTTAAACCGAACACCTGCCTGGGCGTACACGCTTTCTTCTGCCTGCTTTGCTTCTTTTTCCAGTTCTGCAGCGTATTGATGCAAAAAATCGGTGTCCACCTTCACTCCTTCATATTCCATGGCTGCAAGCACTTTCACCAACGGGTTCTCCACCTCATAAAAAACCTTCTCCACTTCCTTTGCCTTCAACTCCGGTGCTAAAGCCCATTTCAACTGCAGGGTTATATCCGCATCTTCTGCGGCATATTCTTTAATCTTTTCAAGTTCCACGTCACGCATATTCCCCTGCTGCTTTCCCTTTTTGCCAATGAGTTCTTCTATGTGCACAGGCTCATATCCGAGGTATTGCGCGCTTAGCATATCCATACCGCGCTTTCCATCGGGTTCAATAACGTAGTGTGCCAGCATGGTATCAAACAGTTCCCCCTCCATTTCTATTCCATACCACTTCAATACCAGCATATCAAACTTAATATTTTGTCCAACCCAAATCACATCCTTCTTCGCAAACAAAGGTTTAAAACGATGGAGAATGGCAAGTGTTTCATCTCGTTCAGACGGGCAGGGCACATAATAGGCTTCAGCCGGAGTCCAGGAAAAGCTCATACCCACCAGTTCCGTATCATTCGCATCTAACCCGGTTGTTTCGGTATCGAAGCAAATTTCTTTTTGCGATAAAAGTTGATCAACCAAACGCCCGAGCTCCTTTGCATTTGTAACAGCCGAATAATGGTGTGGCGTGTTGTGGATATTCTTTCCGCCGGCAATTGCTGTCGTTGTCGGAATACTTTCCTCCGTCTTTTTTTCGACAATGCTTTCCGACTTCGATTTTACCGGGGCCACCGTTTCAAAAAGATTCGTCTGAACCACCCCGGCATTTGATTTCTCCTGACTATTTCGCGAAAATACAGGTAGCGTTTCTCCCAAAACCCTTTGGGCGATCGTGCGAAATTCCAGGCTGGTAAACACCTCCAGTAACAATTCCCGGTTCCACTCTTTCAAACGGAAATCCTCTTCGTGAAAGCTCACCGGCACATCGGTTATAATAGTGGCTAACTTTTTACTCATAAGAGCCGCCTCCTTTCCATTCCTCACCTTTTCCCCCAGGGCGCCCTTGATATTGCCTGCATTCTCCAGTATATTCTCCAGCGTTTCATACTCGGCTAACAGTTTGGCGGCGGTCTTTTCGCCTACTCCCGCAATCCCGGGTATATTATCTACCGCGTCACCCATCAGTCCCAACACATCCACCACCTGATCAACAGATTTGATATTCCATTTCGCACAAACTTCTTCAGGGCCTAATATCTCCACGTCACCTCCCTGGTAGCCCGGCTTATATATTTTGATTTTGTCGTCCACCAATTGTCCGTAATCTTTATCAGGTGTAACCATAAACACTTCGTAGCCTGCGCCTGCGGCCTGTTTACTGAGCGTACCAATGATATCGTCTGCCTCGTAGCCATCGAGTTCAATTACCGGAATATTGAAGCCCTGAATAATCCGTTTAATATCCGGCAGCGCATTCAACAAATCTTCCGGCGCTTCCTGGCGATTGGCTTTGTATTCTGCAAAATCAACGTGTCGTTCTGTTGGCGCATGGGTATCAAAACACACCGCCATGTGCGAGGGTTTTTGGTTGTTTATCAGTTCCAGTAATGTATTGGTAAATCCGAACTGGGCATTGGTATTATGTCCTTTTGAAGTAATGCGCGGGTTTCGAATGAGGGCATAGTAGGCGCGAAAAACCAGCGCCAATGCATCTAAAAGAAAGAGTTTCTTATCCATGCCGCTAAGGTAGTCGTTTTGGATTTGTGATTTTAATCTGCCCGGGTTGTTTGAGGCAACGGCTCGTGGGGAGTGGTGGGTGAAATTGATTGTTGGTCTCAATTCCAAACGGACAACTCAACCAATGTGACATGACAGGAACCTGAACTCCTGGGCTTTTAAAATTTTGCTACTTTTCATAGGGCAAAAATGTGTATTTTTCTACATTTGCAAAATGTTTTACAGACGAAAGGTTCTGCTATCACTCTTACAACTATTTGACGGGCAGATAGATAAAATCTGTCTACAAAAGTTGCTTTTCTTATTTGTGCAACGACAATCCAAGCCCGAATATGACTTTATTCCGTACAAATATGGTTGTTATTCGTATTCCGCAAACGCAGATCTAACCGCTATGGTTAGAAAAGGAATTTTGAACGAAACAACAAGTCATTTTATAAGTAACGAAACGGAAGACTATTTTAAAAAATTGAAAGAAGCGGATAAGAAGTTGATGTTGGAAATCAAATCACTTTACGGAAGTAAATCCGCCAACGCTTTAATGAAACACACTTATCTCAATTTCCCATATTGGGCTATAAACAGTATAAAAGCAAAGGGTATCTTATCAGAAGAAGAATACAGCAAAGTTGTAAATAGCAAACCCATATTCATCAAAACAATTTTGTTTACTATCGGTTACGAGGGAATTTCATTAGAAGAGTACTTAAATCGCTTACTCAAAAATGATATAAAAGTTTTAGTGGACGTTCGCAATAATCCGTTGAGTATGAAATACGGATTTAGCAAAAGCCAATTACAAAGGTATTGTAATAGTTTAGGAATTGAGTATTTGCATTTTCCTGAAGTTGGCATACAATCGGAGCAACGGAAAGAACTAAATACACAAGCTGATTACGATAAACTGTTTGCCGTTTATTGCAAAAACACCTTGACTAAAACGACCGATTCGCAAACGAGAATTTTAAACCTTCTCAAAGAAAAAAAACGTATCGCATTGACCTGTTTTGAAGCAAATATTTGCCAATGTCACCGCAAACACCTGTCGGAAGCTATTCAAAATTTGCCCAATTTTGATTACGAAGTGAAGCATATCTAAAAATGGCTAAAAAGAGAGTACTAATTACTGTTGCAACCTATCCACTACCATCGCGTAGCTACGATGAGTTAGTATGTACAGCGGGAATTTTAGAAACGGGTGAATGGATCAGAATTTATCCCGTTCCATTAAAATTCTTGAGAGGATTGCGTAAAAACGGAAAAATAGAATCATTTAAATATAATTGGATAGAGTTAGACTTGAAAAAGCGGGCCGATGATTTTCGTCCCGAAAGCCATTCGCCAATAAACTATGATTTTAAAGACATAGAAGTATTTGGTAAAATAGACACCAAAAACAATTGGGCTGAACGTAAAAAGTATTGCACGTCTAAAGTTTACACAAATCTTTCGAACCTTATTGAAGAATCCAAAGCGCCAACAAATGTTTCTTTGGCAACATTTAAACCAACAAAAATTATCGAATTTGTAATTGAGGAAGAAGAAAATCGCGAATGGAAGGACGAATGGAAAGAGTTGCGTAAACAAGGTGATTTATTTGAACAGGACAGAAACCCTGAAATTACTATCCCAAAACTACCCTATAAATTTTACTACCGTTTCGCAGACGATACAAAAAAAGAAAGACGTTTAATGATAGAAGATTGGGAAATAGGTGCATTATATTGGAATTGTTTGAAAACGGCAAAAGGTAACGAAACAGACGCATTGAAAAAAGTTCGTGAAAAATACGAACAGGAGTTTATCAACGAAAAGGATATTTACCTTTTTCTCGGTACGACAAAAGAATGGCATATGCGTAGAGCAAAAAATCCATTTGTAATTATTGGAGTTTTCTATCCTAAAAAAGAAATACAGACGTCATTGTTTTAATCACAAAACAAAAAAGCACAGCCACCAAATAATTTTGCTGAAGAACGTGTGACGCCTTTCTGCCGGAGGGAGGGAAGTAGTTGCGCCGCTATTCTACTATTAATTTTTGCGCATGTATTAAGGCTATGGCCTTCGAATACAGTGACTTTCCAAACACACCGGACGTTACACGATCGTTGCCCCCTAAAAGGCTGTCTGAATATAATATCTCGATTAGACACAGATCATTTAAATCTCAATCTGAATATTCGCTATTCGAGCAATAATTTTCCGAACTTATCTTTTAAGAATTTCACGCCATCGAATATAATGTCCGCTTCCGGTGTTCACGATCTACACCTCCCCTTCCCCTTCCTAAAATCTCGACCCTAAAAAATGCGGCAGCATCTTGCGCCATGTAGGCCAATCGTGGGTAATATCTTCGCCCCATATATCCAATTCATGGGGTATCGCCTTGGTGTGAAGCACACCCGAAAATCTCCTGTTGGCTTGCGGATCTTCATAAGCACCGCTTCCGGTAGCCATAATAATTTTACCCTTACGTATATGGCTGAGAAACCAGTCATCGGTGAGATTGGGGATATAGTGAATTGGAGAATTATAATACACCTGCTCGTCATAATATCCGTCTGTATACTCGGTAAGATCATACACGCCGCTCATGGCAATGGTTCCGTTGATCAGATCCGGACGTTTTAGAAACAGGTTCATCGAATGCAATGCACCAAATGAGGCGCCACTAATGATTACAGGCGTATCCCAGGATGTATGGTTCTTAATAAACGGAATAACTTCATTAAATACGTACTCGTTAAACTGGTTATGCCTTATCCCTTTATGTGCCCCTTCCATGGGTTTGTTGAGCCAGCTTTCATTGTTGATACTGTTGATGGAAAAGACTTTCACCCTGCCTGCGTCAATAAAAGGTGCAATGGCATCAATCAGTTGAAAACGTTCATATTCCAAATAGTCGGCGGCAGCGGTAGGTACCAGCAGCAGGGCAAAACCATAATGCCCGTAAACAGCAATCGGCATATCCTGCTCCAACGAATGGCTATACCACGAAGTAAGTTCTCTGTTCATACCATTAAATTTGTATTAGAAAATAACAAAAATACGTTCTCCTTACACGTCGTAACTGAATACCTATTCCAGTACACCTTCTTTAATCTCTGCCCACAGATCCCGGTAGCATTGCGCGGCATATCCCGATCTTGCAAAAGTCTCTATGGGTGCTTTATGAATGCCCATCTTTTCTACATCAGAAAGGTACGGTATATAATTCTCGAAAAATTTTTTGTCTTTAAACAATGTTTCCATGATTTCATTGTGCATATTTTTTCGAAGATCAGCCATGGTGAAAAAGCACATCATCTTCAAAAGATCTATATTCTTTTCTTTAAAATATTCTTTTACCATATTATAGGTACGAATAGAAAGGGTAGAAGGAATTACCGGCATCAGCACAATGTCGGCAGCGTGAAAAATATTTTCGGACAACACAGAGAACCCCGGCGGGCAATCCATAAATACGAAATCGTACACTTTATTCAGCGGCTGAAGAATACTCTTCAATCGCTTTTTAGAAGACTTCATTTCCTCCAGGATCACATCAAAACTCTTAGCAGAAAGGTCGGCAGGAATAATGTCCAGGTTTTCGTAATCCGTAACCATAATTGCCTCTTCAATATCGGCATCTTTTTCAATGAGTTTTTTAATGCCCCCTTTATGCTTGGGCTTGCTTTGGTAGTAAAAACTTGCGGAACCTTGCGGATCAATATCCCACAACAGGGTTTTATATCCATCCTGGGCAGCCAAATAGGCAAAATTGACGCAGGAAGCCGTTTTGCCCACCCCGCCTTTTAAGTTGTAAAGTGCAATTGTAACCATACAATGAATATATCATTTATTTGCTATAGATAAAAAAGAACATCAGATTTATTCCGCATTCCGGTTTTCTCTCAAAATATTAAGGGGTAAATGAATGGACTTTCTATAGTGCAGCCGGGTAAAAATCTTATTGCTCAAAACATTAAACAAAGAAGCGCGAACATCACCCAAACCAACGGCAGGGGGCAATAAAAATAATCATGCAACGATTCGCCAGCCAAACAGAAGCATCACCCACAAAATATCATTCCTCCCGACCTTAGGCACCATCTTGGATTTCCGGATCTAAAACTCTAAAATTGCCCGTTTCATTTACCTATGCTCAATCAACTTCAAATGGTACAAATCACAGTTTTTGTCATTAAAAAAAATCCTTGTGCTGCTTTAACATTATGCTTCCACCTGTTCACGCGTACCTGCTCCTACCCGATTGTTTCAACACTGTTCTCCCGGGTAGCGCTTTTTGTTATTGTATAAAACATCCGTTAGGCTCCGTGTAAAAACATCCATCCCCCTGGTTATGTAAAAATTACAAAAGGAGGAGGAAACCATAAACATAAATCCTTAGCTTCAACGTATATATCCAACATGGCATCAACCACCCGTCAAATATTTTAAAATGAGGAGAAGAAATTTTATTAAGTCGCTTACCGTTGGCGGCGGACTTGTGGCTGCATCCGGCGTACCGCTGCTGGCGCTGTCAAACACAGATAAAAAAAATAAACACACTGCAGATATCATCATTTACGGTGGCACTGCAGCGGCCATTACCGCCGCCATTCAGGCCAAAAAAATGAACAAATCGGTAATTGTGGTATCTCCGGATCAACACCTGGGCGGTATGACATCAGGCGGATTAGGATTTACCGACACCGGTGATAAAACCGTAATTGGAGGACTGGCAAGAGAATTTTACCATCGCATATACCTCCATTACGACCGCCCGGAGGCCTGGAAGTGGCAACAGAAAGCTGCTTATGGAAATAAAGGGCAGGGCATACCTGCCGTTGACGGAGAGAATAGAACTATGTGGATATTCGAGCCTCATGTGGCGGAAAAAGTATTTGAAGATTTCGTGAAGGAAAACGACATTATGGTGTTACGCAATGAATGGCTGAATCGCGAACATGGTGTAAATACAAAAAACGGAAGGATTCACTCTATTGAAACCCTAAGCGGAAATATTTTTGAGGGAAGAATGTTTATTGATGCTACTTATGAGGGCGATCTGATGGCAGCCGCAAGAGTAAGCTATACGGTGGGACGGGAATCGGCCAGCACGTATCATGAAAAATGGGGCGGTGTTCTAACCGGCGTATTCCATCACGGACATTATTTTGAATCCCGTATTGATCCCTACCGAACTCCGGGCAAGCCGTCCAGCGGCCTGCTGCCCCGCATTGCCGCACAACCGCCCGGCACAAATGGTGAAGGGGATAATAAAGTACAAGCCTATTGCTACCGGATGTGTTTGTGCGACCACCCCCAAAACAGCATTCCATTTCAGCAACCTCAGGGTTATGACCCTTACCAATATGAGCTATTGGTGCGTGTATTCAATGCCGGATGGGCCGAACTGTTCCAGAAATTTGATCCCATCCCCAATCGAAAAACCGATACCAATAACCATGGACCGTTTAGTACAGACAATATCGGGATGAACTATGCCTATCCCGATGCCTCCTATCCCATACGCCGGAAAATTATTGAAGAACACCAATCCTACCAGAAGGGACTGATGTATTTTTTGGCAACAGACAAACGTATTCCCCGAGAAATTCAGGACGCGTTCAATACATGGGGACTGGCAAAAGATGAATTTACTGACAACAACAATTGGCCGCACCAGCTCTATGTACGCGAAGCCAGGCGGATGAGAGGCAGTTATGTGATGACGGAAAATGAAATACTGGGAAAAACACCCGTTACAGATGCCATCGGCATGGGCTCCTATACCTTAGATTCACACAACACACAACGTTATGTTACCAAAGAGGGTTTTGTACAAAACGAAGGTGATTTTGGAGTGCATGTACCCCGGCCATACAGCATATCCTATCAATCTATAGTTCCAAAAGAAGAGGAATGCAAAAATCTGCTGGTACCGGTTTGCCTGTCCAGCACCCATGTTGCCTACGGGTCCATCCGCATGGAACCGGTATTTATGATTCTCGGCGAATCGGCAGCAACAGCCGCCGCTAATGCCATAGACAATCATGTTAGCGTGCAGCGGGTTAATTACACCGGGCTGCAACAGCAGTTGTTAAAGCAGGATCAACGCCTGAAATAAGCCGGAATTCACGCAACAATTTTCATCCTCAAAATGTAATCAGTGAAAAGAAGAAGTTTTATTCGATCGCTAAGTATGAGCAGCGGAGCAATGATTGCCGCTCCGGCAATTGTCCTATCTGCTGAGACCAAAGGAATTCATAAAAATAAAACGGTAAAGGAAATTTCTGCCGACGTAGTGATAGCCGGAGGAGGTATGGGTGGTTGCGCCGCTGCAATAACTGCTTTGCGCAACAGGCTTCGTGTAGTCATGACCGAAGAAACCGACTGGATAGGTGGTCAGCTCACCCAGCAGGGGCTGAGTTGTCCGGATGAACATCAATGGATTGAATCTTTTGGCGCCACCCAATTGTATCGCGACCTGCGCACTGCTATCCGCGAATACTATGCGCGTTACTATCCGCTAACCGATACCGCTAAATCCAATCCACATCTAAACCCGGGCTCTGGCGCCGTTTCCCGGTTATGCCACGAGCCACGTATTGCACTCGCCGTATTGAACAACCTGCTGGCGCCATATCTCGCCTCCGGAAAACTCACCCTTTTGCTACAGCATAAGATGGCGGGTGCCGACGTTAATGGAGACCGCGTAACTGCTCTTCAGTCCCGCTCGCTCCAAACGAATGATCAAATTACGCTTACGGCACCCTACTTCGTTGATGCTACAGAGTTAGGCGACCTGTTGCCTCTCACAAAAACGGAATATGTTACCGGAGCAGAATCGCGGCAGGCAACCAGGGAACTTCACGCCTCTGAAAAAGAAGCACCCGGCAATAATCAGGCATTTACTTATTGTTTTGCGATGGATTATCTGCCCGGTGAAAACCATCTCATTGATAAGCCAACGCAATACAGTTACTGGAGAGATTTGATTCCTGAAATGACGCCACCATGGTCCGGAAAACTATTGTCGTTATCCTATTCCAATCCATCAACCCTGCAGCCAAAAGCGTTAGGCTTTGATCCTACCGGTAAACCCACCGGACAAATGCTTAACCTATGGAACTATCGGCGCATTATTGACAGGAACAATTTTAAACCCGGATTTTTTTCCGGAGATATTACCATAGTAAATTGGCCCCAAAACGATTACTTTAACCGCAATATCATTGACGTTACTCCACGGGAGTTCGCGCTTGCACTGGAAGAGGGAAGGCAGCTCAGCCTCTCTCTTTTCTACTGGCTGCAAACCGAAGCTCCCCGTCCGGATGGCGGAGTGGGCTGGCCCGGACTGCGGTTGCGCGGAGACGTTACCGGAACAACCGACGGGTTAGCAAAATATCCCTACATTCGGGAGTCTCGAAGAATAAAGTCCGCCTTCACTATTCTGGAAGAACACGTGGGCAAAGAAAACAGAATTTTAGTGGCAGGAGAAAAAGCAGGCAGTAAAGCGGCTGATTTTTTTGACAGCATTGGTATTGGTTATTATCATATTGATCTCCATCCCGATACCGGTGGCAACAATTACATTGACTTTGCCTCCCTCCCATTTCAAATACCATTAGGCGCTCTTTTACCGCAACGAATGCAAAACCTGATTGCCGCCAACAAAAATATAGGCACCACACATATCACCAATGGCTGCTACCGGCTGCACCCGGTGGAATGGAATATTGGCGAATCCGCGGGGCTATTAGCTGCCTATGCCATTGCAAATAAATTAACACCGCACGGTATTCGGGAAAACAGAAAAACATTGCAGGATTTTCAACAGTTCATACAACGTCAGGGAATAGCTATTCAGTGGCCAAAGGAGGTAACAGGTGAATGAAAAAAGTTATTAAAAAAAACCCGTGGCTTTCTTTATTCACCGAGTTGAAGGTATCAAAAGAAGCATGTATGCTAAGCTGCTCACTGCAATCGAGGGAATTAGCGTTCGGGGATTTTAATCAATGTAATTATGAAAAGCGATGAAAAATTTTCTTTTAAATGAGCCGACGAAAAAGTCCGGCTTTCTTGTGATTATTTTATTTTGTACTTCATTTGTCATTTTACAATCAATTGTTGCGCAAGTTGGTAAAGTGCCCGGCACCGTTGTTTGTCATCAGCCTGCATCTACCCAAAAGTATATTGGTTCTCCAAGCCTTGCCATTTTGCCCAACGGAGATTATATTGCCTCTCACGATTTTTTCGGACCCGAAAGTTCAGAATGGTCTCAGGCTGAAACGCGAATATTTCGTTCTAAAGACAAAGGCAAATCCTGGAAAAAAATTAGTGAAATTAAAGGTGCGTTTTGGAGTTCCTTATTTGTACATAAAGGAGTACTTTATTTGCTTGGGCCAGACAGGCATCATGGCAGTGTAATGATCAGAAAATCCACAGATGGAGGAAAGCGCTGGACGGTACCGATCAATAAGGAAAATGGCG
Organism: Chitinophagaceae bacterium; assembly: GCA_020854215.1. Classification (GTDB taxonomy): domain Bacteria; phylum Bacteroidota; class Bacteroidia; order Chitinophagales; family Chitinophagaceae; genus Agriterribacter. Next base: position 48,250 of record JADZFY010000286.1, read on the forward strand.
TTTTGCTGACGGGTGAATATCATTGTGCACCTATGCCTGTGGTCAGCTATGGCGGCTACTTGTGGCGGCCTATGGAAACGGCATTTGGACCAGTACGGGAATGGGGAAAACGGTATGGCGCTATGGTGATGTTTGCACCTGTTGATGCGGATTTGCTGAATGCAAAATCCTGGAAAACCAGTGAAGTGACGCTTTATGACCTTAGCTATCTGGATGGTAATTTCGGCGGATGGCTCGAGGGGAATTTTGTAGTGGACAAAAATGGACAGATGTGGGATATGCTCCGCGTTGACAACAAGAAGAGTTTTGATGAAAAAGCTGCTATGGTGGCTTTATCGCAAAACGGTAATCAAACGTATTTTAATAAGGCAACGGGATTTATTCCATTCGATGGGGGAAGCAAGAAGTTTACTGTTAAATATGATAGTGTCTCACAACACTATTGGACCTTAACAAATAGTATTCCTCAAAAATACAGAGATAAATATCCCGACAGGAATCCGGCTACTTTCAGAAATGTATTAATGCTTCGCCGATCCTACGACCTTATACATTGGGAAGACGTAAAAATCATTCTGGAACATCCCGATGTTATCCATCATGGCTTTCAATATGTTGATTTTTTGATTGACGGGAAAGATATATTGTTTCTTTCAAGAACGGCATTTTTTGACGGGAAGGAGGATGCCCACAATAACCACGATGCCAATTTCCTTACCTTTCACAAAATCTCTGATTTCAGGAGTTTAAAATAAATGAAATGCACGGCAGGCAACAAACGAACTTCATCCATTTTTCCTGAGGAATAGAATAACTTGCACACTTCACTACAATCATTGATGCACCGGAAGCTATGAATGCGAAAAAAATATACATCCTCCTTGCAATAACAGTTCTTGTAGTGCTGGCTATTTTTTTAGTAGAATGGTACAAGCCCCTGCATAACCAGGAAATGGACAACATCAAATCACACAGCGCGAATAGTTATGTTGGCGATCAGCAATGCAAAAGCTGTCATACCACGCAATATAACGACTGGCTAAAATCCGACCATTTTAAGGCGATGCAGGAACCTGCGGATTCCACGGTACTCGGTAACTTTAACAATGCCCGGTACACGGCAGACGGAGTGACTTCCTACTTTTTTAAGAAAGGAGAAAAATTCATCATCAACACACAGGGCCATGATGGAAAAAATCACGACTATGAAGTGAAATATACTTTCGGGCATTTTCCGCTGCAACAATACCTCGTAGAATTTCCAGGAGGCAAATTACAGGCTACGCGCGTAAGCTGGGATAGCAAGGCTAAAAAATGGTTCCACCAGTATGCGGATCAAAAGCTGAACCCCCACGACTGGTTGCACTGGACAGGTAATGCGCAGAATTGGAATACCATGTGCTCCTCCTGCCACAGTACCGATGTAAAAAAGAATTACGACATTGCATCAGACGCCTATCACACTACCTATAGCATTGTAAATGTGAGTTGTGAATCCTGCCACGGGCCCGGCAAACAGCACATTGACTTTATCCATGGCGCGTATGCGAAGGGCGAGCGAATTCCAAATTCCTTTCTTCGTGTGGGTAAAAATGTTAACCAACTAACGGAGATCAATACCTGCGCCCCCTGCCATGCCGTTAAAGGAGACATCAGCGCCGATCTCATTCACAGCACGGAGTTATTGGATAATTATATTCCTACTGTACCCAATACGCAACGTTTTTATGCAGACGGACAGATTAATGATGAGGATTTTATTTATGCATCCTTTCTACAGAGCAAAATGTACCGGCACAATGTAAGTTGCCGCAATTGCCATAATACGCATAGTGGAAAAGTATTGTATGCCGCCAATCAGCTATGCCTGCAATGCCATGAAAAGAAATACGATGATCTGTCTCACACATTCCATCAGGTAAATACAATCGGATCCGAATGTAAGAGCTGTCACATGGCGGGAAAAACATACATGGGTAATGACCTGAGACACGACCATAGTTTCAGGGTACCACGGCCCGACCTCTCGGTAAAATATGGAACACCCAACGCCTGCAATTCATGCCATAAAGATAAAACAGCAGCGTGGGCAGCAGCGGCCGTAGTAAAATGGTACGGACCCGCCAGAAAATATCATTTTTCGGACGACCTCATTCCCGGAAGCCAACTGGATGGCAACAGTGAAACGCATTTAACCAAATTGTTGTCCGACACATCAGTACCTGAAATCGTCAAAGCCACCGCAATCAATTATCTCGGCAGGCTGCTCACCCCAACCAGCATGAATACCATCATCAGCTATCTGAAAGACAGTGATGCGCAGATCCGGTACGAAGCAGCAAGAAGTTTAATGAATTTTCCGAAGGAACAGCATATCAACGAAATCGGCGCATTGCTTAGCGACAAAGTCCGGGCTGTGCGCATAGCAGGCGCCGACTTATTAACCGGCTTTCCGGCGGGGCAGATTCCCTCTCCCTACCTGGATGCGCTATCAAAGGCCGGAAAAGAATTGAACAACTACTATCTCTATCAGGCAGACTTTGCACATGGTAATATTTCTATCGCAGACTATTACCTGCGAATCAACGATCAGCAAAATGCCGAGCGTTTTTATCTTCGGGCCCTAAAAATGGACAGCCTCGCCAACCTTCCTCGGATAGACCTGTCCATACTCTATAATTCGCAGGGAAGAAACAAAGAAGCTCTGGCGCTTTTAGAGAATGCCGCAAAAATTGATCCTATCAATCCGGAAATTTTTTATAACATGGCATTGTTGCACAATGAAATGAATAACAAAGAAGCATCGCTGCAGAATTTTGAAAAAGCCTACCGGCTGAAATCGAATAATCCCGGACTGTATTATAATTACGGATTGCTGCTGCAACAAAGCGGCAACGTTGATAAAGCAGTGAAAATTTTGGAAGAGGGCCTAAAGACAGATCCCACATCCACCAGGCTCCACTATGCGTTGGCCTTTACCTTTCTGCAGCATAAACAATTGCAACAGGCAAGAAGCCATGCCACTATTCTAAAGAAACTTGATCCTGCCAATCCGGAGTATCAGCAACTTTTCTCGGTGCTGGGGATACATTAATTTACTTTAGTTTACCAAAGAATGATGACTATCGAAGACAATTACGTGGGAATGGGTACATGAGAAAGAAATCGTTCTCCTTATTTCCCAAACAGGATCATGGAAAGAAGAAAGTTTATTAAGAGTACATCATGGTTAGCCGGCGGTGCGCTGATGCTAAATCATTCCGTGCAGTCTGAGAATGCAAACCCGGGGAATAAACTTCTGATTCGGGGAGAAAAGCAATTAACGGGCATTGATGTTTTTGCACCATCCTGTGTGGGGTTGAATGAAAAATTTCGGTTAGGTATAAAAATGAAATGTCAGCCTTTTTTTGCTAATGGGATGGTTCGGTGGGAAAGAGAGGAAGGAGCCATTGACGGACCTTTTAATAAATCGGCAAGAGGAACAGCATTTATGGATAACGTGATGCCGGAGTGGAGCGGTTCGGTAACCATATCAGGAGATGATGGTTTACAGGGTAGTTCTTCTTTTTCTTTCCTGAACAACAGAAATACTCCCTATGGAAAACGTGGGATCAGAAGGTTAGAAGATTTCAGCTTTAACTCTCCCGGTTTCAAATACATTCGTATAACAGATATTGAAACGGGTATTGAAGGTATCAGCAATCCCATTTATGTCGAAGCCTCCCCGAATGGAGAGAGATTGTTTTGGGGCGACTTACATTGCCATAGTATTTTTGGAGACGGCATCAGGACACCGGAAGAATTACAGACTTTTGCCCGGGATGAAACCTTTCTGGATTTCTTTGCTTTAACGGATCATACAGAGATTTTAAGCGACGCTCAGTGGGCATACTTTAAATACGTGAGCAATCAATTTAATGAACCAGGGAAGTTTGTTTCTTTTAATGGAGGCGAATGGACCAGCATGAGCAGGGAATTTGGAGTAGGTAAATACGGACATCATAATTTCATTTATCCCGGTGATGATGGGGCGATACTCCGGAGTAATCATCCGGAAGAAAACAATTTGGAGAAACTATTCTCCAGGGTAAAGGAACAGGGAGGTATGGTAATAGCCAATCATCCCGGGTCGGCGGGTTGGGGTTCCAACTGGAATCACAGATACGATAATGAAGTGGTAAGGCTGGTGGAGACATACAATGGCGGTTCACATGAAATGTCATCTGGTCCGGGACGGATTTTCGAAAGTCAGCGCATTAAAAAGCCCAATGACGGAAATTTTGTGGTGGATGGATTAAAAAAGGGTTTGAAATTAGGAATGATCGGAACGGGAGATACTCATGACGGGAGACCGGGAGACCACTTACATTCCCATCAAAAGACGCCGGGTTATAGTGAGGAATTAGGGCCGGGACTTACCGGTATTTGGGCTGAAGAGCTCACGCGTGAATCTGTGTTTAAGGCCTTGTACCATCGTCGAGTGTACGCGACAACCAATAACCGTACCTGGTTAAAGTTTTCTATCAACGATCATCCAATGGGTGCTGAAATTACTACATCTGATAAACTAAAGATTAAAGTAATAGCAGCGAGTAATATCAATCTACTGAATATAGAATTGATTAAAGATGGAGAGGTAATAAAGCAATATCAACCGAAGGATAAAAAAGTCATTTGGGAGTTTCAGGAGAAAGGATCCGCTAATCCTACCTGGTACTATGTACGATTAACCCTGGAGAATGAACATTTAGCCTGTTCCAGTCCGATCTGGATTAATGGATAGTGCAAATCGTGATTTGTTTCATTTAACCAAACCATGGCCATCTTCAGATTTTCAGCATTATGAGAAAGAAATCTAAATTTCAACAGCACGATAGCGCAGGAAAAAATTCTGGTACGAAGTATTTGCTGCACAGGCGTTCCTTCTTAAAAAACATGGCCCCACTATTTGCGCTGCCCATTTTATCTCACAGCGTTGAACACTTTGATCTTACATCAGGCAACAACGGGAAACGGGATTATGCGGTATGCATTAATCCTGATCTTATTTTGAAAGATCCGGACATGTTAAATCTGCTTTCAGATGCCGGTATCAGCGCTATATGGATAGCAACCTACTTTTATGGTTATTGGCCTTATGAAGTGAAAAAAATTGCCGCTGCCAGAAAGCTGGTGATGCAGAAGGGGATGAAGGCATTTGCGATAACCATTCCGTTTGGGCATCCCGGAGATTCTTTGAATGCCGGCGATGAGCAATTTCCGCTAATCTCTCCTTCCCATTGGCCAAGAAGCACCTCAATAGACGGTAAGCTTTATGCAGGAACATCCGTTAATGAACTGGTGAATACAGAAAACGCCAAAGCATTAAAACAGGTATCTACATTGGGATTTGGGCAATGCATGATGGATGATGATTTTCGTATTGCCAGGCTGCCGGGTGTTATTGGTGGAAGTTTTGACAACACAACCCGTAATCAGTTTTTAAAAGAAGGTGGGTATTCAGAGAATAGCTGGAACACCCTTTTGGAAAATATCCGGGAACGGAAATTAACACCAATGGTACGCAACTGGATAGAGGGTTACTGCGATCAACTGACGCATTCTTACCAGGTGCAGCAAAAAGCTTTCGATGGCGACCTGGGATTTATGGTGATGTACCTGGGTGCAGAAAAGGCCGGCATCCGGCTGGCTGATTTTAAGAACGTTTCCATGAGGGTAGGAGAAGCTCATTTTTCTGATAAATCATTTGCAACACCACGGGGATGGACAAACGAATTGTTCTCAGTTTTGTTTCACCGTAGGTTTATTAAACCCGAAAAAGCCTGGAGCGAAACCACAGCCTTTCCGGCTAACGAACTTTCAGCAGCACATATGGCGGCCAAACTGATTATCTCCACCATTGCCGATGTGCGGCATACGCTGTTTATGAGCGGACTGGAACCCATACCGGAAACACATTGGGGCACATTGTCTGCTGCAATGAAAATGCAGAAAAGCTACCATAAAAGAATTGCCGGTCATCAGCCCAGGGGTCCTTTTAAGCATTATTGGGGAGAGGCTTCCAGGTATATTGGCCGGGATAATCCCTTTTCGCTCTGGCTGGCCTTAGGAGTTCCATTTGAAGTAATAGGAAATATCGGGAAAAACCCAGATGGCTGGATTTTTTTGACGGATGAAGATTACGATCATCTAAGCAATAATCAGGATAAACAAAATTGGATTGTTCGTGCGGGAGTAAAACATCCTAACGATAATGTGGTGGCAGTAAAAGAAGATTTAGCCGAGCTATGGAAATGGAGAAGAGCTGTTATACCTGCATTAGAGGGAAAGCAGATTCCATACATCATAGACGAGCTGCCGGCTGTTTGTGCCTGGTATCCGGATGCTTCCTGTGTATTGGTATGGAGTCTTTCAACAGAGCCGGTAAGTTTGCGTATCCAATACGGTAATCAGATCATTTCTCAGCATTTTCAACCGCTGGAAGCCAAGTTGGTGATGGGGTAAAGGATGGAAGAGGAGATGCAGTAGTCGGGGCAGTTGCAAAAGAAAAAGTGCCATTTTCCCCGGCTGTGATTTTACATCGAGAATTGGGGAATAAAAATGCATTCAATTCATTGATCTTTTTTCCTGCCGTAGTTCTCACAGCAAGGTAACTGTATGAAGAGTGAGACACCGGTGTGGCTTAAATTTTAATAGTCCTTGGAAATCAAAAATCATATTTTTGATTTCCAAGGATAGTATCCCCGCTATGCGAAGTCTCCGGACTTCGCTATTAATATGTTCTTTCGGGACTATGTCCCGCTTCGTGTCTCTATGAAACACGGTCCGGGATCTGATTCGTGCGGAGACGAGCCAGGGCATTGAAAAAGAGTATGGGTGAAAAATAATTGAAACTATGACCTGTTACTTCTTAAAGCGCTGATGCAATTACTTAGTGAGCGGAAGTGATGATAAGTGGCTTTCCAGATATGACCTTTTAAACTTTTCCTGAGCTGAGGTTGTTTATCCAATCCACTTTCATACCAGTCGCCATATTCATGGTCAATAAGATAGGTTTGCGCATAGTTCCAGAGCTGTTTGAATTTGTTAAAATAGTGCAGCGGATCGTTTGGAAAAAGATCAGCCATTAATAACAACGTGTTCATTCCCTCCGCCTGGGACCACCAGTTTTTGGTATTCTTTATAATCGTGATCGTATTATTACCCTTAAAATAATAGCCTTCATCATAAAATCCTCCAACTGTACTATCCCAGCCGTTATGCAAGGCATGATCTACCATGTGTTTTGCCTTACGCAGCGTGGTACTGTCATTTTTATATCCCAGCATGTGTGAAGATTCCAGCATCAGCCAGGCGGTTTCTACATCATGACCAAAGGAAACATGATCAAGCTGGCGGTGTTTTAAAATATCTTCTCTATTCAGGTTGCTGAATGATACGGGCGTCCAGTCGGGCTGAAAGAAAAGGATAAGATTTCCTTTGGGGGAGGTGATGGTATCCCTGATAAGCAACAGCATTTCGTTTAAGCGTTCGCGTAATAGCGGATCTGGCCATACCTGGTACAGTTCCGTAAAAGCTTCCAACAGGTGAATAGAACTGTTCTGGTCTTTATATCCAAGATCGGAAGTGGAAGGAATATCAGCGCTTCTTTTAAGCGGTGTGCCATCTCTTTGCATATGCTGAAAGTATCCTTTGTATAGCGGGTCGTGGCTGTGTTCTTCCAGCCAGGCAAAGGCCTGTTTTGCGAGGCTCAATGCGGCGGTATCACCTGATGTTTTATAATATGCGGCAAGCGCGTATATGCCAAACGCGTTTCCGTAAGCTTCTTTTTCCGCAAAGCCGTAGTTCTTTACATTTCCTTTTTGATCTACCAGTGTATAAAATCCGCCGTAGGTTCTATCCCACATTACATCTTTAAGAAAAAGAAAGCCATGTTTTGCACCTATTGTATAATATGCATGGGAAGGATACAGCTCAGCAGCATTTGCATTAACCCAGGTATGGCGTGCCTGCGTTACGATCATTTTATCCTGGTTGGCTGCCGGTTTAAAATCATAAGTATAAGAGCTTACAAACCCGCCATATGTCGTATCCAAAGATCGGGGATACCATACGTTTAGCAATTCTTTTTGTAAGCTGTTTTCCATTGCTGCGGCAATCTGCAATCGTTCAGCTTTGTTGTTTTTTGCTGAAAAGGTTTGCTGCTGTGCGTATACCACATGCTGTAAAAAAAGAGAAAGAAAAAGGGATGTGTATTTCATGCCAGAAATTTAGTTCAATTTTCATATACCTGCTTCACGCACGGTTCCTTGAGCGGCTAGGCTGTAATACCCTTTCAGTCCCAACGGGGTCTTCACAGTAGATCATCTGTGCAAAGACTGAAATTCCGGCGAATCTTGTGAATCGTGCGGCGCCGGGGTCTGGCAGCCCGCAATAGCCTTCGAGGAAGACCCCGGCGCGACTTCTAATGGGCGACCGGATACAACATACGGCGGATGCGGTCTATACGGCAATGATAGAACAAAAACTGATTGAAGGCATAGGCGAAGCGCGCAGTGAGCTTTATTTGGTTTCTTTATCACCATTGGAGTTCACAGATTTTCTCACAAAAAAGTACTTATTTTCTCACGAAGAGACACAGCGTTTCTTTTTGCGGCTGACGGCGATTGCTGTTATAATACCTCCATGGTAAATATTTTAATAAAATCTGATTCAAATGACGCTGGCTTCAAGGGGGGGAAGTTCGGTGAACACGAAAAAGATTCAATGAAACTCAATTCTTTTTCTTTATCTTCATTTGCCATTTACTTTCAGCCTTGAGAGCGGATATATCATATCAAATTGACCATGCCTTAGTTAACCAGCTTATTCAGGGAGACGAAGCCGCATTTGAAAAGCTGGTGCACATGCTGTATAAAAAATTATTTCCCTTTACTGTTTCTCTTATCAAATCAGAAAGCGAGGCTAACGATGTGCTTCAGGAAGTGTTCCTTAAAATATGGTTGCACAGAACTTCGTTTTCCACTATTGAAAACCCCATGGGTTGGATTTTTACCGTGGTGGCGAACACGGCATCCAATTTTTTAAGAACAAGACTCCGGCACGAACTCCGGATTAAAGCGTACCAGAGTCGCTCAGTTGTTGCGACGGATATGGAAGAACAGTTAGACGCGAATTTTACCCAATCTCTTATTGATGAAGCGGTGAATAAACTGCCTGCAAAAAGAAAACAGGTGTTTTTGCTGAGCCGAAAAGAAGGCCTTTCCCGCAAGGAAATAGCTACACGCCTAAACGTTTCCGAGAATACTGTGCGCAACCAACTTGTGGAGTCCCTGCAATTTGTAAAGGAGTATCTGATTCAGAGAGGAGGGCTGACCATTCCTGCGGTATTGATTTTAATGGATATTCTCTGAGTACATCATTTTCTCCGGTCGTACATCAGCAAGATTTACAATCAACTGCAAACTATGAGCCTGACAACGATTCGTTTGATTTGGAAATATTGAATGAAGTTATTCATTACTGATGAAAGGTATTGTTCAGCGATAGCGAACAAAATTTGCTTTGACGCTGTTCACTTCCCCCCTCAAATCAATCACGCGGCGTTCCCGCAGAGCGTCATAATATAAATATTGCGAAACAACTCTCGAAACCTAATAGAATTGGGTTATTTGCATTAAAACTAATAGGATTAGGCACATAAGTCGAAAACATACAAAAAGGACTTTGCGCTACCAGAAAATTGATTGTTCATTATAAAAAGTTAACTATTTCTCCAAAACTGGTATCTGCAAACAGGCTATTTTTTCTTTGTTACTTTTTGCGGAAAAAGTAACAAAAAGCCGCCCCGAAAACCCCGCCTGCCGGACGGCTACCGTATGGACACAAATATAGACCTTCGCACAAAACGATTACATGGAACTTATTAGTCATGCACCAGATTTCACGGGAGTGTTTGAAGATAAGCGGTTAGATAAACGGG
>JADZFY010000287.1 GCA_020854215.1 Chitinophagaceae bacterium
CAGCGCAGTAAAAAAGAAGTGTTGGATTATTTAGAACGCGCGGAAGTTGCCGCGGTGGGAACATCCAATATGGGTACACCCCGACAAAGAATGATGCATTTTGGATATGACGGGGACTTCAATATTTATGTAAGTAGTATGAAGGGCGACCCGAAAGTTATTCAGTGGAGTAATATTCCGGAGACAGCACTATTGATCCATCAGGGGCCAACCTTCTTAGAAATGGAGGAATGTGAAATCATCGGCAGGGCAGAGATCATCAGTAATAAGGAAGAACGCGAAAAAGCAATCGGCGTGATGGTCCGGCGCTCCCCCATCGTAGCCAATTTCAACCAGATTAATGCATTGGACCGGCTTGAATTTATTCGGATCAAACCCTTTGTGGTGAAGTACCGCTATGTTCCCGAAATACTGCAGGGAGAAGCGCCCACGATATTCGACTTCCCGCAAAACCGCAGTTCATTCCGGGCATGGGATGATGTAAAAGCTAAAGCCCGGGCATGGAAAGAGGCTGTTCGGCCACTGTCGCTTACCGCCTCGCTTGTACCGCTGTTGCTTGGTGGCGCACTCGCGTTTTCCACTTTACATGCTTTGCACATCGGTTTGTTTTTATTAACGCTTATTGGCGGCGTAATGATTCAGGCAGGAACCAATATGATCAACGACTGGAAAGATGCCGACCGCGACAACGAAAATGTGGAAGGTATCCGCCCCTTTACCGGAGGCTCAAGGATGATTCAGCTTGGACTGATTTCCCGCGCCGATATGGGATTTTTTGGAATGATATTATCAGGTATTGCTGCTATTATTGGCTTTTACCTGGTGGCTGTAAGTGGATGGGGACTAGTGCCGCTTATACTCTACGGGCTTTTAGCAGGATTATTCTATACTTCTGAAAAAGGAAAATTTTCTTTCATTAACATGGCGCCGGGACTTGCAGAATTTTTGATTGCCACCACATACGGCGTATTAATGACTATGGGAGCATTCTATGTTCAAACCGGTTATTTTTCTCTTCAGGCATTTCTCATTTCCCTGCCGGTAGCTTTATTTATTTCAAACGTATTATTAATAAACCAGTTTCAGGATGCGGAGTCGGATGCACGCTCCGGGAAAAAAACATTAGTGGTACGCCTTGGAAAACTAAAAGCAAAAAATGTACTCATTGCGGGCTTTGTGGTTGGATATGCCATCATTGCGCTGTTGCCAGTATTGGGCTATTCTACCTACAATATCTATTTTTCTTTTCTTTCCGTTCCCTTTGCCGTGCAGGCTATTCGCTATGCACACCAGAACTATAATAAAACGGCTGTTGATTTGATATCGGGCAACGCCCATACGGCTATTAATCATTTGTTCGCAGGACTGCTGCTGGTATTTGCCTTTTTGTTAAACGAGTTGAGCACGGTGTTGGTATCGGTGTATTTTGTAGCCGCAGTGCTGTTTGTTCTTTGGGTTTGGCGCTATATTGAGCACAGAAGAAAAACCATGATCAATTTCCGGCTCAACATACGCAAGTAAACGTGATCCATAACCGATGGGTAACCGGATTATTTCGGTCATCTATATTTTTCTATAATTAAAAGTACGCATAAGCTACACGGACTATGAACCTACTGGAACGTTTTTCCTCCATCACTACATTTGTTTTTGACATGGACGGGGTATTGACGGACGGCACGCTATGGGTGTTTCCGGGAAATGATTATATCCGGAGGATGGATATCAAAGATGGTTATGCCCTTCAACTGGCTATAAAAAAGGGATACCGTGTTGTGGTAATTACCGGCTCCTATTCCCAACCGGTACAGGAAAGGCTTTCGGCGTTAGGCATTACTGATGTATTTCAACGCATACAACACAAAAAGGAGCAACTCACCAACTATATGGCGCAATATGGTTTGAAGAAAGACGAAGTGCTGTATATGGGCGATGATATTCCGGATTTTGAGGTGATGCAAACTGCAGGAGTTGCCTGCTGCCCTGCCGATGCCGTTACCGAAATAAGAAGCATAGCACATTACATTTCTCCAAAGTCCGGTGGAAGCGGATGCGTTCGGGACGTTATTGAAAAGGTATTAAAAATTAACGGACACTGGGCAACAGATACAGGAGTGCGGAGTGTGTGATTCACCCCATTTGGAAAACTAACTGCAGAATGCCAGAACCATCCCTTTCACAATGCACCCACCCCGGCATTACTTCAGGATGAATGCTGGTGTAACCCTTTTCCTTCGCAATAACCACAATATAAGTTTTCGTAGCTCGTTTTTTAAACCATTCCGGAAGAAAGCAGTACATGCACTATACTAATTGCCAGTTGCAATTACTAACGCTGCTGATATAAACAAACCGGCATTTCATTGCGCATAATAAGTAACAGGTTGAAATGAATACAACATCTTTAATTAAATACATTACAATGAGTATTCTACTTGCCGGAACCAGCGCTCACGGGCAAACGATCCAGAATATTTCCGGTCAATATAAAATCGCCACATCGCTTTTGGTAATAGAGCCCGACAGCAGCTTTCTATTGCTGGATATGGGCATATTAGAAAAAGGAGTGGTGGAAACCGATGGTGTAAGTGGTAGGTTGACTTTTAATAAGCCGAAAAATCTATTTGTACTCTACGGCAGAATCAATAACTCCATCACATCAGGAAATATGATCAATTACAGGGGAGAAAGCAGAGCAGGGTCTTTAATAAACTATGATTCAGATAACATTGAACTCAAAAAAATGAAAAAGGTTTTCAACGATGGAGCAAATTGTATTCCCTATCCCATTTTGATAAACAATCCTCATTCTAATCCTAGATTTTATTTTTCAATACAGGATAGCAAAGAAGTGTATGCGTTTGAAAACAACCAGGGCTATAACGACTTTATTGTTTTAAATGTAAAGCCAACCGTTGATGTGACCGAAATTAAGTTTACAGTAAACAAAGACGGAAAAAGTATAGCACTGCAAGGCGCATCAATTTCAAAACTTCCAAAACCCGGCGTATCAGAAGCTGAAATTAAATCTCTAATCAGTATGTACGACAAGGCATCCGGAGAATTACCGTATTTCCTTTGCAACCCGGCGTACAATACTTTTGAAGAGTCAGGCATTCATTTGGAACAATTTGATAAGGTACACAATGGAAATGAATACTATTTCAAAAACAAATCCATTAGTGCTGTGGACGACAAAGACTACCATAATGATAACATCATCTATGAGTACAAGAGAATTGATCCGGTTATTTTAACAAATCAAAAATATACAGTGGATACCATTCCTGTATTTACGTTTAACTGTAATAATGAATAACCATCCGGTATCCTGTTTGCTCAACCTAATTTAATCTTATGCTTTCAGGCCTTTGCCGGATAACGCCAATAATACACGCAGCCTTTCTTTTTGTTCTTATTGCACTTGCAGACAATAACATATTTGCACAAACTAAAAGTGAAATTGCACACTCAAAAGAAATACATGAAGGAACCTGGTACAATAAAAACGACAGGAGGTATATCCGTTTTAATTATAATGAAGATGCCAATTTTGTGACTATTAACGACTGGATAAAAGGGGCAAAAGACAACGGAGATGCTTACAAAGCATTCATCAAAGGAGAACGATTAATTTTGTATAGCGAAGATAACGACCACCGGGCGCCGTATTGCGAAATAGAAATTGCCAATACCAATCTCATATACCGGTGCAATAAAATGAACAGTACCGATAATTTTCTCCATACCAAAGAGCCGGGAAACAGACTTGTATTTACACGGGTTAAAAAATAGCAAAGTTCCGCTTAATCTGTATTGACGCTGCCCTATACTCACCCGGCGTAACGCCCAAAAACTTCTTCACATACCTTGTAAAAAAAGACCAGAAGCTGAATTCCATTTCACCGGTAATTTAGGATATGTTGAAACACTTGCTTTGCAACAATATGATGACGTATTCACGGGAAGTCTGATGTCTCCATTCTGATACAATAACTGCTTGCTGCAAGGCTCCGGTTCCGGCAAGTAGTGCTGCAATTTTGCCGGACGGGATATCCTTCTTCAACCTTCGTATTTTTATTACCTATCTTAGCACTCAATAAAATAGCTACAACCATGGCTGCGCGTACAGACCAGTTTACCAGTCCTGATTATTTGCAATTAGACGATCTGCTTACCGAAGAACATAAGCTCATTCGTGAAACAGTGAGAACCTATGTTAAAAAAGAAATTTCGCCCATTATAGAAGACTATGCCCAAAACGCACGTTTTCCGGAGCATATTGTAAAACAATTGGGTGAACTGGGATGCTTTGGACCCACCACACCCGTTGAATACGGCGGCGGCGGGCTGGACTATATCAGCTACGGCTTAATGATGCAGGAATTAGAAAGGGGCGACAGCGGCGTGCGTTCCACCGCGTCCGTGCAGGGCAGTTTGGTAATGTTTCCCATTTATGAATACGGCAGCGAGGCCCAGCGAAAAAAATATTTGCCCAAATTAGCCAGTGGCGAATGGTTGGGCTGCTTTGGTTTAACAGAGCCCAATCATGGTTCCGACCCTGCGGGCATGCTTACCCGTTTTACGGATGCCGGCGATCATGTAATATTAAACGGCGCCAAAATGTGGATCAGCAATGCACCTTTTGCCAACCTTGCCGTAGTATGGGCAAAAGATGAGAACGACGAAGTTCGCGGACTCATTGTAGAAAGAGGTATGGCGGGCTTCACTACCCCCACTACGCACGGCAAATGGAGCCTGCGGGCATCCGCCACGGGCGAACTGGTATTTGATCACGTAAAAGTGCCTAAAGAAAACATCCTGCCCAATGCAAAGGGTTTGAAATCTCCGCTGGGTTGCCTCACGAAAGCGCGGTTCGGAATAGCATGGGGAACCATCGGCGCAGCAATGGACTGCTACGATACCGCACTGAGATATGCCAAAGAAAGAATTCAGTTTAACCGTCCTATCGGCAGCTTTCAACTGCAGCAGAAAAAGCTGGCCGAAATGATCTCCGAAATTACAAAGGCGCAACTCCTGAACTGGCGGATTGCCGTTTTGATGAATGAAGGAAAGGCTACCCCACAACAGGTGAGTATGGCCAAGCGCAACGGGTGCGAAGTAGCCACCAATATATGCCGCGATGCCCGCCAGATACTGGGTGGCATGGGTATTACGGGTGAGTATAGCGTAATGCGCCACATGATGAATTTAGAAAGTGTGATTACCTATGAGGGCACACACGATATACATTTACTGATCACCGGCATGGACATCACCGGGTTTAACGCGTTTAAGTGAAATAAGGGATGATGAAAATTTTTTTACTGGGCTTTATGGGTACGGGCAAAACCTATTGGGGACAGCTTTGGGCAAAGCAACATCAATTGCGCTTTTTTGACTTAGACACCGAAATAGAAAAACATACCGGCTTAACCATCCCGCAAATATTTGAGCAACACGGAGAAACCTACTTTCGGCAGCAGGAACAGGAACAGCTCCTGAGTTTTGCTAACAAAGATCAGTTTATTCTTTCCACGGGAGGCGGTACCCCCTGTTTTTACAACAATATGCAATGGATGAAGGAAAACGGGTTGACCATTTACCTGGATACTCCTGTTGCAATATTAAAAGAACGGTTAATACAAGAGAAATGGCACCGCCCGCTTGTTCGGAATCTCAACGAACAGGACATAGAAACATTCATCATCAATAGCCTGAAAAAACGACAGGAATATTACCTCCAGTCACATATAATATTATCTACAGATACCATTTCAGATACTACCTTTGACGAAATCAAACGGAAATATGTCTAAACGATTTATCCGCTATGCCGCTATTTTGGGAGCATTAAGTGTTGCGCTGGGCGCCTTTGGAGCACACGCGCTGAAAAAATTTGTGGAAGCAGATGCAGTGGCTACATTCGACACCGGAGTGAGGTATCAGTTTTACCATACTTTCGCGGTTCTGGTGGTAGGTATATTGTACAGAAGAATGCCGGGTAAGCTAATGGAATGGGCAGGCATCCTTTTTATCTCCGGAATTGTACTTTTCAGCGGATCTTTATACCTGCTCACCTATCTCAATGCAACAGAAACCGTAGGGCTTAACGGCATAGGGGCTATTACCCCTTTGGGCGGATTATGTTTTATAGCAGGCTGGATATGCCTTTTTATACAAAGTTTTAAACCGGGCGAGCATCTCCAAAGAAGCAGAAAAAGCGAAAGAAGCGAAGTGGATGAAGCGTGATATAAGCGGTCATATTTCACATTTCCGATTTTACAGCTTTATGCGGTAAATTTTGAGTGGTGATTCCTGAACAGGTATTCAAGATAATAACATTCAGCAGGTTGAGCACCAATTGTACTTTCCAACCAGGTGCTGCTGCCTATTCCAAAAATACAAACTCCTTATCTTTGTCCGTCTGTACATCTATTTTTGAGAATGCATGGCTAATAAATTAAAAAACAATAAATCCAAATCTCCTGATCCTGAAAAGCTTTCCAGTGATAAAACCGAAAAGGTGGAAATGAAGCAACTGGTAAAGGATGAGCGTACTCACAAAATAGTAGGCAGCATACTGTTGCTGATTGCTTTTTTCCTCATTATAGCATTTACGTCCTACCTTTTTACCTGGCGGCAGGATCAGGATAAAGTTCTCCAGGGATTTTCCGCTTTTATATTTGGAGATGACATTAAAGCGGCCAATTTGCTGGGGCGCATCGGCGCCTATATCTCTCATTTATTTTTTTACAAGGGATTTGGACTGGCTTCCTATTTGTTTTGCAGTTTCTTTTTTGTAACGGGAGTAAATCTGTTATTTGGTGAAAAAATATTTTCGCCGTGGCGCAACTTCAGGTATGTGGTTGTAGGATTGTTCTTTTTTAGTACGGCGCTGGCTTTTATCACACAGGGAAATGGATTTCCCTGGGGTGGCGAAACCGGCAATATTACCAGCGGATGGTTCATGGGACTCCTGGGAAAAGTTGGCACAGCGGCATTATTACTCGCAGGAGGCTTTGCCTATTTTATCTGGCGCTTTAATCCCAGGTTTACCATGCCCGGAAAAAGTGCAGCAGGTAAAATTCCAAAGATGAGCAGCAAGCCGGTACCGATTGACAATTCATTTACCGAAGAGGCAAAATTGTTTACTATGGATGGTGTGGAAAAAGAAGTACCCGCCAATACCATTAAACCTCATGGCGGTGTGGTTGTCATTAATCCCCCATTAACCGGCAAGGAAGAAGGAAGTATATCGGATGCATCGGAAAGTGAACCGGGGGTACCTAAATCCACCGTGATTCCCAAATCAAAAAAGAGGGCTGCAGACGATTTGCAATTACAGATAAATGCAATGCAGGAAGCAGATGAGTCTACAGACGATGACGTGCTACCGGAAGAAGAAGAAGACAACCCTGTAAAAAAAGTACAAAACCTTCCTCCCTACGATCCGGTGCTCGACCTGAAAGATTACAAATACCCCGTATTGGAATTGCTGGAAACGCACGGGAGTGAGAAGATTGTGCTTGATGCGGCAGAACTGGAAGCCAACAAACACCAGATCATCAATACACTCAAGAATTATGATATTGATATTCGCCAGATTTCTGCAACGGTAGGTCCCACGGTTACTTTGTACGAAATTGTACCCGCGGCAGGTGTTCGTATTTCGCGTATCAAAAACCTTGAAGATGATATTGCCCTGAGCCTTGCCGCACTTGGCATACGTATCATCGCTCCCATTCCAGGTAAGGGAACAATTGGCATTGAAGTGCCCAATGTAAAAAAGGCAATTGTAAGCATGAAAGGACTGCTGTCCACCGATAAATTTCAGCAGAACAAATTTTCATTGCCCATCGCATTGGGAAAGAAAATTGACAATGAACATTTTATTGTTGACCTCGCTACCATGCCTCACCTCTTAATGGCAGGTGCTACCGGGCAGGGAAAATCTGTTGGTATCAACGCCATCCTGGTTTCCCTGTTATATAAGAAACACCCGTCGCAATTAAAATTAGTGATGGTGGATCCTAAAAAAGTGGAGCTGAGTTTGTACCGTGTTATTGAAAAGCATTTTCTGGCCAAGTTGCCCGGAGAAGAAGAACCCATCATTACAGATACCAAAAAAGTAGTACATACGCTGAATGCGCTATGTATTGAAATGGATAACCGCTATGATCTGCTGAAAGAAGCAGGTTGCAGAAATATCAGGGAGTATAACGAAAAGTTTGCAGCAAGGCGATTAAATCCCGAAAAAGGACACCAGTTTTTGCCGTTTATCGTATTGATTATAGATGAGTTTGCCGACCTCATAATGACCGCCGGAAAAGAAATTGAAATGCCCATCGGCCGTTTGGCGCAGTTGGCCAGAGCGGTAGGTATTCACCTCATCATTGCAACTCAACGCCCGTCTGTGAACATCATTACCGGTACCATTAAGGCTAACTTCCCGGCCAGGGTAGCGTTTAAAGTATCTTCCAAAATTGACTCCCGAACCATTTTAGATGCCGGCGGAGCGGAACAACTCATAGGGCGGGGCGATATGCTGGTGTCCTACAATGGTGAAATTACCCGTGTGCAATGCGCTTTTGTGGATACACCCGAAGTAGAAAAAGTAGTTGACTTTATCAGCGAACAAAGAGGTTATCCCCAACCATTTTATTTACCTGAGTATATAGATGAAAAAGAACTGGAAGGCAAAGATTTTGACTCCGGTAGCCGCGACCCGCTGTTTGAAGAAGCGGCAAGGTTGATTGTGCAGAGCCAGATCGGATCAACCTCTTTGCTGCAACGCCGCATGAAATTGGGCTATAACCGTGCCGGGCGTTTGATGGATCAATTGGAATCGGCTGGAATTGTAGGCCCCAATCAGGGCAGTAAAGCGAGGGACGTATTGTTTAAAACAGAGATGGAGTTGGAAGATTTTTTGCAGGCTTTATAGAAAAGTATCACGTCCATTTTACCTGGCTAGTTAATATTTTGATGTGCAGGGAAAGCCCGAAGGGCTTAAACCGTGCCTGCGGCAGGCAGGCATGAATAGCCCTGAGTGTAACTCAGGGTAAAAGATAGATGGACAACACAACCCGCCGCGGCGGGTTGAATTGATTAGCTTAGCGCAGGTATTTTTCGTTAAATTCAACACCATTCTCTATAAGGAGCCTTCTGAATTCATCATAGAATGTTTCTTTTTTGTGATGCTCCTTTTGGTTTTTGATATAATTGATAATGACATCTTTTTCTCTTATCGAATAAGTAAAAGCACCATAACTATCCTGCCATCCTTCAAATTTGGGAAATAAGCCGCTGCTTTTCATCCAGCCATTGCTGGCTACTTTTATGTCTTTAATATAATCGGCAAGTGAAGCTGAGGGGTGAAGATCTGAAAAAATATGAATGTGATCTTCTGCCCCATTAATGCGGTATAGTTTGCACTTCTTATTCTTTACAATTCCCCAAATGTATTTGTAAAGTTGCTCGCAATTTTCTTTCGCAATTGTCATTTTGCGATGCTTCGTGCCAAAAACGATGTGGTAAAAAATCTGACGATAGCTCATGGTGTTTAATTCATTGGTTTTAAAAGGTTGCAAGATGAATCTGCAATTTACATTTACTTTCAAAGATTCAACCCGCCGCGGCGGGTTGTTTTTCTATTTTTACCTGCCCCCCTGCATTGCAGGGGGCTATTCATATTTCAGCCCTTCGGGCTAAAATAAAAGGCCCGGCACATCAAAATATTAATTAGCCTTTTAACTTTATCGTTCTTGGTAAGTCTATGAATTAGTTATCTTTGCCACCAATAAATTTATAATGAAGGTTATTTCATCTTTTACCGTACTGGTTTTATTCTTTTCAATTTCTGCCATAGCGCAAAACTCCGTGCATTCCCTGGGTACCAGCGACCCCAACGCAAAAAAAATATTAGATGGTGTAACGGCAAAGTTCAAAACCTATAAATCCGTTAAAGCAGGATTTATTCTTCAAATTGAAAATGCCACTGGAAAAGTGCAGGGAACAAAAAAAGGTACGGCTTATATGAAGGGAAACCAATACAAGGTAGAATTAACAGATCAACAGATTTTTTGTAACGCGCAAAAAATCTGGACTTACGATAAAGATGCCAACGAAGTACAGATAACCAAATTTGACGCTAATGGTGAAGGTTTCACCCCACAAAAGGTTTTTACCAATTTCTACGAAAAGGATTTTTTGTATAAACTGAACGGTGAAAAAAACTCAGGTGGTAAAATACTGCAGGAAATAGAGTTAACACCAATCAATAAAAATAAATCCATTTTTAAAATCCTGGTTTTTGTAGACAAGGCAACGAAGAACATTGTATCTACAAGGCTGTTCGAAAAAAATGGTACCCGCTATTTGTATAATGTTACCAGCTTTGTACCCAACTCAAAAATAGACAATAGCTTTTTTGTCTTTAACACAACGCAGTTCCCCGGAGTAGAAGTGATAGATTTGCAGTGAGGGGCGGCAAGCCGTA
>JADZFY010000288.1 GCA_020854215.1 Chitinophagaceae bacterium
TACAACATTGAACTGAAAAAGAGCTACCAGTCGCCCACGATTTTTGGAAGAAGATATTTCCGAAATGTATATGGGTGCTGTTACGGAAGAAGCACCAACGCCCAGACCACCGACAAAGCGGAACAATAAAAACATCGTCCAATTGGTGGACAAAGCAGTTGCGGCAGATGAAATAAGGAATAGGAAGGCTATTATGACAAGTGTCCTCTTTCTCCCCAAGATGTCAGATGGCAAACTACCTAGCACAGCGCCGAGTACTGTACCCAATAAAGCTACAGACATTGTAAGTCCGTGTTGAAACGGAGAAAGTTGCCAGTAAGACTGAATAGATTTTTCTGCACCGGAAATAACAGCAGTGTCAAAGCCAAAGAGAAAGCCGCCTAGTGCTACTACAATACTCCAGAATAATAATGGTTTCTTCATGACAAGAATCGTTGGTCAATTTTGAATGATAAACCAAATTTATTACCATAAGTACCCGATTTCCGTTCAATATTGTATCTATTCATTTAAAAATCAAATTTTTGTAATAAACAACATAAAAATGTGGATATCAGTGTGTTATAATGACACCTTCAATCTATATAAAATCTAGAAGTTTAAATTTTGTAACAGTTTATTTTGAAATAATACCATCTTTACAGAAAATATGCGACAAGATGAATTAATATACCGCCTACACACATGGAAAAAGTAACGAATGCGTCCATATATGTCTTGGTAATAATGTTATTCTCCTGCCAGTTTTCTTGTAATCAGGTGCGCCCCCAAAAATTTAAAATTGGGATATCTCAATTGGGAGAAGGAGATGAGTGGAGAAAAGATATGAAGGAGGAGCTATATCGCGAACTTGTATTCTATCCGGATATTGAAGCCATTTATAAACAAGCGGATTACAGCAGTGAAAAGCAAGTTAAGCAAATAGAAGAGTTAATTCGCGATAATATTGACCTGCTGATTGTTTGCCCATACGAAGCAGAACCCTTAACTCCCATAGTAGAAGAAGCCTTTAATAAGGGAATAAAAGTTGTTATTGTTGACAGGAATATTAATTCGGAGCAATATAATAGCTATATAGGAGCCGACAATTTTCAAGTCGGTTATTTTGCAGGGGTGTATGCGGCAACGAACTTAAATTACACCGGGAGCATAGTAGAAATAACGGGTTTGCAGACGTCCACTCCTGCACGGGAAAGAGCAAATGGGTTTGCTGCTGCAATTGAAAAATTTCCTCGCGTTAGTATAAAAAAAGTAATTGGTGGTGACTGGCTTGCAGGAAGTGTTGAAAAACAACTCCCTGGATTTGTCAATGAATTAAGTAATACGCAGTTGATTTTTGCGCATAATGATGTGATGGCAAGAACTGCGGCGAAAATATGCAAGAGTGCCGGTCTCACCCACATCAAAATAATTGGAGTTGACGCTTTGCCAAACACTGGCTTGAAACTTGTGGAAGATCATACCCTGTTAGCTTCTGTTTTGTACCCCACAGGTGGAAGTGAGGCCATTCGTATTGCCGACAAATTGCTGCACAATGAAAATGTTTCACGGAGAAATATATTGGAGACTATTGTCGTCGATAGTACTAATGCAATTATGTTACTCCAGCAAGCAAATAAAATTACACAGCAACAAAAGAATATTGTCCGTCAGCAACAGGTGTTAGCAAATCAAACAAAAACTTTTAAAACGCAACGTAACCTGATATTTGTTTTGGTTGGTTCACTCGTGTTATCGCTAATGTTAGCGGGATTACTTGTTTACTCACGGGGTAGGAATATTGATGCGAATAAAAAGTTGCATCGGCAAAATGACGAAATTTCGGAGCAAAGCCACCAGATTTTACTGATGGCTCAGAAAGCCCGTGAGGCAAATGAGGAAAAGTTGAATTTTTTTACAAATATCTCGCATGAACTAAAAACGCCTCTTACCTTGATATTGGCGCCAACAGAAGATGCTTTACGTGGTAAGCTTTCTGTAACTATACGTAATCAATTTTCACTTGTAAAAAAAAACGCCACCCGTTTGTTGTTGTTAGTGAACCAACTTATGGATTTCAGGAAGCTAGAGTTGGGTAAGATGAAGCTGGAACTGCAAGAAACGGATATCGTGGCGTTTTTGCAGGAAATCGTAAATGCGTTTACAATATTTGCAAAACAACATCATATTGACTGCAGAGTTATTTCTAAAGAAAGCACACTTCCTGTTTGGATTGATTGTGAGAAAATTGAAAAGGTATTCTTTAATATTCTGTCAAACGCGTTCAAGTTTACGGGTGACAATGGTTTCATACATTTAAGCATTGAAAAAGATAAATTCAAAGAGGAGGTTGTAATTAAAGTAAAGGATTCAGGTATTGGCATGGGAAAGGAGGAACAGGGACATTTATTTGAAATGTTTTATCAGGCAAGCTATGATAGCAATAAAGGAAGCGGATTGGGTCTCGCTCTTTCAAAAGAATTGATTGAACTTCACGGTGGAAATATAACTGCAGAAAGTGAAAAAGACAAAGGTTCCGTATTCACTGTTTGTCTAAAGTTAGGAAACACTCATTTCAGCCAGGATCCGATTCATGCGGAAAAAAACATCTATAATAGCCAAGTGAGCGCCTGGATTGAGAATTATTATCTCCCCGAAACCCAGCAATTATCCCCCATTTCGAATGATGAAACGCCAAATAAAAGTTACAATGAAAGAGAAACGGTTTTAATTGTTGAGGATCACAATGACCTTCGGGAGTTTTTATTTCAACGGCTCTCTGCAGTGTACCATGTTATTACAGCGACCGATGGTGTTGAAGGTATTAAATCCGCATTTGAAGAGTTACCCGATATGATTATAAGTGATGTGATGATGCCTACGATGGATGGAATTACAATGACGAAAACGCTTAAAGATGATATAAGGACTAAACATATTCCCGTAATATTACTAACCGCAAAAACCACCGAAGAAAACAAGTTACAGGGTATTCACGCAAACGCCGATGCATATATTGTCAAACCATTTAATCTGGATATACTGGAAGGGACTATGAGCAGTCTTCTCAAAAACAGAACGAAGTTGAAGGAGCACTACTCGGTCGAGAAAGCTTCTGGCCTTACCGGAGGTGTCTCTAAGAAATCTGACCGCGCTTTTGCTTCTCTTCTGAATGCAATTATTGAAGAAAATATTGCCAATGAAAGTTTTTCAGTAGATGATATTTGCCACAA
>JADZFY010000289.1 GCA_020854215.1 Chitinophagaceae bacterium
CATAATTGGCAGATTATAAACGACCTTAAGTTACGCGCAAGAATTGCTACCGATTTTACTTCCATGCGAACAGAATCGAGAAATAGTACGGAAAGGCCGCTCGCTTTTGGCAATTCTGGCTACTTTGGTTTGAGTTCATTTTTGAATACGATATTATACGGTGACGTTTTATTGACTTACACAAAGAAGATAACCCCTGATATTGATTTGAATGTGATGGCAGGATATACTGCTACAAAAGATCAAACAACTGAGGTGAGCAGGGGTACAAATGGCGGACTAAGTACAGAAAACTTGTTTGATATTGCCGCATCGGTGAATACGCCCAATAGCGGTTCCCGAAGGATAATGCTGGTTAAAGATGCGTATATCGGTACTGTAAATTTTAGCTATAAAAACTACGCGTTTGTTGAAGGAACGATTCGCAGGGATAGAACTTCTACGATGTTTCCGGATAATAATGCATTCTTTTATCCTTCTGTTAATGCAAGTTTTGTTTTTTCAGATGCGTTTCAGCTTCCCAGCTTTATCAGCTACGGAAAGGTACGGGCTTCCTGGGGAATTGTAGGGAACTACCCGGACATTTACGGCGCAAACATTGCTTATAATCAAAATACACTGGGCAACCAGGGCGGAGGCCAGCCCGTATTGTACACAACAATTCCGGGCAGTTTTGGAAATGATGGAATTCGCCCGGAAGCAAAGCATGAATTTGAATTTGGGGTGGAAGCCCAGTTCTTCAATAGAAGGCTTGGCTTAGATGTTTCTTACTATAATGGCCAGATTGTTGACCAAATTCTACCACTTACTTTGCCTAACAGTTCCGGTGCAAGTGCCGTTCTTACCAATATTGGAACGCTGAGAAATAAAGGAATAGAAATCGGTTTGAAAGGCACTGCCGTGAAAAGCCGGAGCCTGGTATGGGATTTGGGGGTTAACCTGGCGTTTAACCAAAACGTTGTGGAAAAGCTTGCTCCCGGCCTTGACCAACTCCTCCACGCAGATTACGATGGAAATGCTGCGCAGTTGATTTCGAAAGTAGGTGACCCAATGGGCGATTTTTATGCACATCCTGTAGCGGAAAATGATAAAGGAGAGAAGATCGTTGATCCCAATGGTTTGTACCAGGTAGATCCCAATCGGATGGTGAAAATTGGTAACGCCATGCCTAAGGCAGTGGGGGGAATATCTTCATTCTTAACTTACAAAGGTGTTTCCCTTGATATCTTCACCGATTTTCGTATAGGCGGCTACGTAATGCCCACTGCACTTAATTGGATGATAAGCCGCGGTTTGCTCGAAGAGAGCCTGAACTATATGGATAAAGAACACGGTGGAATTAGTTATTATGAGGATGCAGATGGTAAGCGAATTCCTACCAGCTCTACTTCAGGTCCTAATGGCGAAATGGTATATGAAGATGGAATGATTCAGGAAGGTGTGAAAGCTGATGGAACCCCCAATGACTATATAGCCTCGTCGGCAGATTACTATTGGACTGTTTATAACTGGGGTGGTCCGCAATACAGTCCGAATACGAGGTACGAACTGTATATCAAAAAGAACAGTTATCTGAAGTTTAGAGAAATATCGCTGGGAGATGAGTTGAAATCGGCTTGGGTTGAAAAACTCGGTGCAAAACGACTACAGGTTTCTGTTTTTGGACGCAACCTGTTTTATGTGTACAGGACATTGAAAAATATGGATGCGGAACAAACAACTGCCGGATCGCGCTGGTCACAAACACTTACCAATGTAGGTACTAACCCATCTACCCGAAGCTTTGGGGTAATGATCAGGGCAAGCTTCTAATCCAAAAATTAAAAAGTAACAACAACTAAAATATTTCATATGAAGAAATTAATATTCTTACTGTCGTTGGGGCTCGTAGCGGGTCTTTCTTCCTGCCAGAAGTCAGACTTTGAAGAGAGTTACGCAGACCCATCCAAGATTTCAACTACAACAGTTGAAAAACAGTATGCCGGATTTTTATCGTCTAACAGAGATTATGTGTTACCGGCCTACTGGAATTATTTTGTGATACTTAGAACAACGATTAATCATTACACGCAGGCTGTGGGATTTGCAAATGCTTCAAACCAATATGTGCCGGGTTTTGCGGGTATTGATAGCTACTGGGGAAATTATTACAACCTGCTTTCCCAATACAGAGAATTGCAAAAAGTATATAATCAACTCAGTGTACAGGATCAGGACCTTCGCAGGATTTATATGATTACTGCGACAATTTATCTATATGATTTTACACAAAAACTGGTGGATCTGCACGGTGATATACCATTTTCAGAGGCTGGAATGTTGAGCACAAACGGCGGAAACTATCAGATATCATTGCCTGCTTATGATAACGCCGCATCGCTGTATACTAAAATGCTGGATGATTTGAAAGGATTTGCTGATGAACTGGATGCAATCAGCATTTCTGATGGTATCAATGCTGGGTTTAAAAACCAGGATTTCATCAATAAAGGAGATTTGACTAAATGGAAAATGTATTGCAATTCTCTTCGCATTCGGATGCTGGCAAGAGTATCGGATGTTTCAGAGTTTCAGGCAAGAGTTACCAGTGAGGCTGCAGCAATAATGGCAAATCCTGCTAAATATCCTTTGGTAACAAGCAACACGCAGAATATTCAGATAAATGTTACTGATCTTAATTCGCCAATAAATTCGAAAGGATTTAGAACAGGTCTTGAAGATTGGGATGGAAATATTGCAGGCAAGGTAATGATTGATCACATGAAAGCAAATAACGACCCACGATTGAGAGCCATGTTTGAGCCCGGCGTTAATGCAGCGGGCGTGTACAATGGACTCAATCCAATGTTGACTTCATCAGAACAAACAGACCTGATCGCGGGTGGTACCATGTCAATTTACAACCGATCCACGCTCAGCCGTAATGAATATTTTCCGGGTGTTTTAATCACTGCGTCTGAAATCAGCTTTCTCGCTGCAGAAGCGTTTTTGAAAAATAGTGATCTAACTGCCGCTAAAGCAGCATATGAAGATGGTATTAAGAAGTCAATAGAGTTTTATTATTCACTTCGCAGTTTGAGTAATGACAACACGGCCGGCGCGCTTACTCCCGTAACGCCGGCAGAGATAACAGGTTATCTGTCAAGCCCGGCAGTAAGTTGGAGTAATGCTACTACTGATGACGCC
>JADZFY010000290.1 GCA_020854215.1 Chitinophagaceae bacterium
ACCGCGTTATTTCCACAAAATTTTTCACCGAACACGAAATGGCCACCATTGCCATCCTCGCTGATATCATTATTCCCAAAGACGATGTGAGTGGCAGCGCAACGGAAGCCGGTGTTCCCGATTTTATCGAATTTATTGTAAAGGATATGCCGCAACATCAGGTTCCGATGCGGGGGGGACTACGCTGGCTGGACAGAGAATGTTACAGGCGTTTCCAGAAGAATTTTAAAGACAGCGATGCGTCACAGCGCATACAGGTGGTAGATGATATTGCTTATCCTCAAAAAGCAAAACCCGAAATGTCACAGGGTGTGTCTTTCTTTACACAAATGCGCAACCTCACCTGCACAGGCTTCTATACATCCAAAATAGGCATTGCAGATATCGGCTATGCCGGTAATCAACCCAACCAATGGAACGGTGTGCCGGATGACGTGCTAAAGCAATATGGTTTGGCATATACCGATAAAGAATTAAAGGAGTGTGTGAGTTATAGTTAAGATTTAAGAAAAAGCATGAATTTCGAACTTATGTTAAAACAATGGGGATGTTTTGCAGTTGTATTCCTGGTACTAACGGGATGCAGTAAACGCTACAATCCATCTAATACGCCTTTTGCCATTTATCATCCTATTGCCGAAGAAGATGTGCGGAAACTGGAGAAGGGTGTTACCACACCCGACGAAACGGTAAAGTTGTTTGGAACACCGGCGAAGAAGAATATCAGCGACAAAGGAGAACGCTACGTTTATGGCTATTTGGGAGATACGTTAACCGTTACTTTTGAGGGGGATGCCTTAGGCAGTTTTCTTTACCGTCCTGCGATATTTGAACCGGTGGAGGGAAACACCGAATTTAACGGTAAAAAAATCAATACCGGTAAACTGAAGAAGATACAGATATACAATACCACCCGCTACGATTTGGAACGCTGGTTTAAAAAAGCCAGTAAGAAGGAGCAGAATAAGGAACGCTACCGATACACGTTTATACGGCGCAATGGTACCCTGGTGGTATATACCCTGGCAAACTATGAGGAAAGAGTACTTAGTTATACATTTTCGCCCACACAATAGGAAGCAAAATTAATCCTGAATCTGAAATTTGAAATTTTAGCTGATATGAAGCATTTTCTTTTTTTGTTGCTGTCGCTTTGTACAGCATCTGCATTGCATGCCCAAAATTCCGGTAAAGTAATTGAGCAAGCAACTGTTGCCAGTAAGGTACTTAGCCGAACAGTTAACTATACCGTGTACCTGCCGGCAGATTACGACTATTCACAACGCTCTTATCCGGTAGTTTACCTGTTGCATGGATACACAGACGATAATACCGGATGGCTGCAATTTGCCGATATCAACCGTTTAGCGGATAGAGCCATTGCCGACGGAACGATTCCTCCAATGATCATTGTTATGCCGGACGCCGATTCAAGTTGGTATATCAATTCCTATGATGGCAAGGAGAAATATGAAGATTTTTTTATCCGGGAATTTATTCCTGCTGTTGAAAAAACATACCGGATAAAAGCGCAAAAAAGATTTCGGGGCGTTGCCGGCCTTTCCATGGGAGGATACGGTTCATTAATATATGCGTTAAAACATCCCGACTATTTTGCAGCCGCAGCTCCGCTGAGTTCAGGCGTTTTTAGTGATGAGGAGATGGTGAGAATGCCCGACGCGGAATGGGACCGGATGCTTGGTCCATTGTACGGACGGGGCTTGAAAGGACAGGCGAGACTGAGTAAGGCATGGTATGATAATTCGGTTCTCGCTATCATTGACAAGAAAACGGGATCAGAATTGAACAAAGTGCGCTATTGGATAGATTGCGGCGATGACGATTTTTTGGCCGTTGGAAATTCCCTGTTGCATATTGCGTTACGTTCCAAACTCGTGGCGCACGAATATCGGGTACGTAACGGCGCGCATAACTGGGGTTACTGGCGCTCCGGCATTATTGACGCACTCGCCTTTATTGGAGAAAGTTTTCGTCCGAAATAGGAGTGATAATTTCTTTTCCAGTACAAAAAATACGTGCGCACATTAACGATCTGCGAACATTTGCTGTGCTATATTTGAAGCATGGCATGGATGGCATCCTTTTTATTAGCTTTCATATTTTCTCCTGCAAAAAAAACGAATCAAACAGATTGGATTTCCGTACAATTCAACGGATATGCCCAGGGAACCACCTGGAGTATTAAGTATTATGCTAAAGATAGTGCAGTAAAGAAGCATCAAATTGACAGCATATTAGTGAGCTTAGACAGTTCACTTTCTATTTACAAGCCCTATTCGCTAATCAGGCGGTTCAACGCATCGCGAAAGGGGATAGTAGCGGATGAGCATCTCGCAATAGTAGTAGCAAAAGCGATAGACGTCTGGCAACAGTCGGGCGCTTTATTTGATATAACTCTTCAGCCCCTGGTGCAGGCCTGGGGTTTTAGCTCAAAAAAAGTGGGCCATTTTCCCAACTCCCGTGAGGTACATCGGTTGCTAAAATGTGTGGGCACAGATAAAATTCGACTTGAGGGTAACCGGCTTGTCAAAACAAAGCCCTGTGTAAGAATTGACGTGGACGGTATCGCACAGGGATACAGTGTGGATGTATTGGCTGATTTTCTGGAACGACATCACGTCTCTAACTATATTGTGGAAATAGGGGGAGAAGTGAAAATTAAAGGAAGGAAAAAGCCAGGCAATGAAAGGATGAAAATTGGAATAGAAGCTCCGGGAGAATATGACTTCACCCCGTCGGTTATTCAAAAAGTGATCAGCATAGACCACGGTGCAGTAACCACCTCCGGCAACTATCGGAAATATCACGAAAGCAACGGAGAGAAATTTAGTCATACCATTGATCCCCGAACCGGCTATCCTGCAAAGAACAACCTGGTGAGTGTTACTGTTTTTGCCAGGGATGCGATTACAGCCGACGCCTACGATAATGTACTTATGACGCTGGGAATGGAAGAAGCCCTATCCTTTACAGAACAGCGAAAAGATATTGCTGCGTATTTCATCTACAAAACCCATGAGGGAACAATAGCCGATACGGCCAGCAGCCGGTTTTATGAGTTAATGGGCAGTGAGAAATGAGAAAGAACGCGTATGGGGCAAGTGCCTTATGTGGATACGCAGTACGAAATGAAGTGGTGAAGTTGGTGGGAATTCTGAAATGTTTTCAGCGGCGACTGATAACCATAAAAAAACCGGCAGGATGGTTTACCCTACCGGATTTTTTTCTGCTTTGACGATGATGGCGGCCGTTATTTTAACTTAGCCACTTCGTCCTCATAATATTTTTTGATTAATATCACGTCAGGCAGGTTGTGATACCAGTTCGATTCGTGTTCAATTGAAAAAGCACCCTTAAAGTTTTGCCTTTTAAACTCTTTAAATACTGCGGGGAAGTCAATAACGCCCTTGCCCACCACGGTATCGGCAGCGTCCACCTTATCAAAGGTTACAATATCTTTCAGGTGGGCACCAATTACGTGTCCGTCTAATTTTTTCAAACAATCCACAGGATTCAATCCGCTGCGTGCCCAATGCCCGATATCGGCGCAGGCGCCAATATTACTATGTCCCTGAATGGCGGCGAGTACTGAATCAGGCGACCAGTAACCACTGGGTTTGGGGTGATCGTGAATAGCTACTTTTATACCATAAGAGCCTGCCAGACTATCTACCACGTTCCATTGATCTTTTTTGGGTTCGGCAGTAATATAGCTTAGCCCAAATTCTTTTGCAAGATCAAAAGCCTTCACCCATTCTTCCGTATTAGCCGGTGATATTACTCCCATGGCGACAATTTGTATCCCCTTGGATTGTAATAAATTCTTTAGCTGCGTACGGGTTGCGGCCGACATTTCAGGTCCAAATTTACCTTTCATGTCTCCTCCTAAGGGCTGGCCAAAGAATGCCTCAATATATTTAATACCTGCGCTGTCCACTTTATTCAGTGCGTCCGTAACAGAGAACATCCTGAATGTCCACATTTGAAGGCCCAGTTTAAAGCCGTCAATACTACCGCTGTCTGTGCTGGCTACGGCAGCGGG
>JADZFY010000291.1 GCA_020854215.1 Chitinophagaceae bacterium
AGGCTGATTTGCTTTTGAATATGTTTTTGAAAGGCTCCCATGATTTTGCCTGACCGGTATAACTGTATCCTATACCCGCTTTATACTTCCTGATTTCATTGTTTTCTACCAGCGGACTGTGCTGTTTAATTGACGTAAAGGAATAGCTGAGGTCGAAATTAGATAAGCTCCATATTCTCTGTTTTTTTCCTTCAGGGAGGGTTTTTCTAACGTTAGTAAAATTGATTGTTTTTATCGTAGTAATATCAATGGCGGCATTTCGGATCGAATCTTTCATATTTCCCTGGGCTGCTCCTAACTTATCCTTCAGCTTGATATCCCTGTCATACGGATCGTATTCGGGGGTGCTGATGGTTTGCGATACACTGGCGTAAAAAGGAATTTCGATTCCCGTTCCACGCGGCAATAGTTTTCCCAATTCTAAATTGGCCGCCGCGTCAAACTGTACAAAATTATCTCTTGCTCTTTCATTAACTCTTTGTTCTAAGGCCCCAAAGCCTACGGAATGGGTATTGCCGGAAAGGGTAACTGTGCCGAGGTCTGCTAATGCGAAATCTACCCTTCCCAATGCGGCCCACCCGCCTTTTTCGTCAATTTGTGAAAGGCGCAGTTCATTAATCCATACTTCGGTGCAAATAGGAGGCCCGGTTCCGTCTCCCGGGTTTTCGATTCCCACAAGAAATCCTTTGACTTCGCCAAAATTCGGATTACCTATTACAGAATAAGTTCGGCTATCTACCATTTTCCGGTAGATGGCATTAGGATTTACCAGTTGCAGATTTCTTTCTGCCTTTAACTGTTCCAATATACCCAGGTCAAAATCCAGGTTGTTTGCATCAGGCCATATTTCTGTATCGGCCGTGGCACCCGTTGGAGTTATTTGAAGTGGGATTTTGATTTCATAAAAGTTGTTGATGAAATCATTTCCGATACGGATCACGGCATTGATGCGTCCGTTGGATAAAGCGGGTTGCCCTGTTACACTCTCAGCATGAATAAACATCATTAACCTTCGAAACTGCCTGATGTCTAAGTTCATCGTTTTAAACACACTTCTCGATTCGCCGTTCGGAAGGTTACAGATCTGCAGATTCATGGATTGTTCATTCTGCAAAACATTTATACCACCGTTACTGAGCGATTGCACTCTTTCAATACCCGGTGGCATGCGGTAGGGTATAGGTTGCCTGCGATCATTTTCTTCTATGTTAACGGCGCCAACATTAAAGCTCACAGGGTCTGAAGGGCTGATGGGTTTATAAATGCCTGCCGTATCTAATTCGTAGGAAAATTTTCTCCATTGATTTCGCACCAGTTCCAGTTTGGCAAAACGTAACACAACCGAGTCTTCAAAACCGGTAAGGAACATGCGGATAAATTGAATGGACTTAAAATCCGGAATATTTCCAATCTTTTTATTGTAGGCATCAATGGGTACCCTGAACTGATACCACATCTGATTTTCTTTACTCCCGTTGGCAAGTTGAACCGTTACCTCTTTTCGGTCAATAATATAGTTCTGACCAATCTGCATTTCAGGATCGGTGGTAGGTTTAATCGCAATCCGGTACTGAAAATATTCCTCATTTTCGTTAAGCGTGTTGTCCTTATTCAGGTCTTCGGCATCTGGATATAAGGTGGCGGCAGAGGAGAATTGTGAGTTTTCTGATGAAACGGGTGAATTACCATGTGGGCCGTTGAAATTTTTGTAACGCCCAAGGATACCCGTATTAGATTGATCAAACGCGGCATCGCGATAATAACGAAAATTATCCGAGGAGGGGTCGGCAAGTGCCTGTTGGTAGGCTGTAGCGTTGCTTCCCAACGTGCTTTCCAATATTTGAAGATATTGCTGGTGTAATATTTTTTCATCGTCATCGGTATTGCCATCAAATCCCACATCCTGGAAAGGCCTGTCTGCCGGATCGTTGCTAAATGCCTGGGTAACCTGAATGGGGTTAACCGGAACGGTGCCCCAGATAGACTGATCTGTTTGCGCAGGAATTTTTGGAGTAGGAAGTCCATTTTCATAAGCTCTTTTGCCATCTTTCAAAACGTCTTCCGATACGTTGCCCAGGTTGAAATATAAGTCGCCTCCTATGGGGTTTGTATTCTTAATAAAGGGATCAAGTACCCAAAACTCGATGAACTCAACATTATTGGTTTCAAAATCTGTTTGGTCAATAGCACGCATCATACCTCCCCATCGTTTCGAGGGATTAATAAGTTTTCCCGAACCATCTATTCCGGTAGCGTCGTAATTGTATGGACCCCTGTCTTTAGGGTAATAAGCCAGGTCAAAAGTTACCAGTTGATTCAATCCGAAATCAGGCGTACGCAGGGGAAATATTTCAGACTGAGACACCGCCCTTACCCGAGGGTCAGAAAGTTCTTCTATATTATTACGCAGCGGGTTGCTGGCGTTTCTCCGTTCCTGAAGTATCGGTTCTATATTATACCAGGCCAATTTTGCCCTGTTCTTACCGTAATCGTAGCTATTGTACAGTCCGGCTTCGGGGAATAGAATATTATCATTTCTGTCGGTTGCGCCAAGAGGAGTGCTGGCCAATGCCCAGCTAATGAGCGGAAACCGAAGGTCAATGCTTGCCCGGGTGCCTTCAAAATCATCAATATAAATTAAACCGTTTTTCCCCTTTCCAATCTGCGGTGCATGTCCCGGAATTAGTCGTGCAGCTTCACCAAAAGCGGTGATGGATGATGTTCCTTCGGGCGTATAAAACGGAAGTTTGTCCAGGAGCCGGTTTAGTCGCGGCACCTCATTACGGTAGCTGAAATCCACAC
>JADZFY010000292.1 GCA_020854215.1 Chitinophagaceae bacterium
CAATTTCACCAAAAAATCCCTGGCGCACCATATTCAAAGTTGTCAATTCAAAAAAATCGTAGCAGCAATTCTCCACCATCATACAATGCTTACGGGTTTTTTCTGAAGTTTCAACAAGACTCCACAGTTCCTGTAATGTTTTTCCTGCAGGAACTTCTACACAAACGTGCTTATCATGATTCATGCTAAAAAGCGCCATTGGCGTATGTAAGGACCAGGGAGTAAGAATATAAATAAGATCAATATCTTTTCTTGCACACATTTTTTTCCAGTCCTCCGCATTCGAATAGTATAACTCAGGCTTATGGCCAGATGCCGTAACCAAATCATTTGCCAGCATTACCCGTTCCGCTCTCAAATCGCATAAGCCTTTTATCTCTACACCATCTATTTTATTCATTCTTGCAACCGCATCAAAGCCCCTGTTGCCAATACCCACAATACCCACGCGAACAACATCTAATTTTGGGGCAGCGTAACCACTCATATTAAATGCTTTTGGCGGTGCAAACTCCGAACCTTCCTTAATACGGTCGAGTGCCTCCTGCGTTCCGGCATAACCGTTCATCCATGCACCCAAAAGCCCGATACCTGCTAATCCTGAGTCTTTAATAAATGACCTTCTTGAATTGCCCATAACTTAGAGTATTCACCAAATCTAAAAAACTTATCCATGTTATTAGGTTCACAATTCAATCCATTTTATATACTTTTTTAACAGAATCTCAAATTTCTCCGACGCAACCATCCAGATTGAAATACACCAAATACAATATCCAGGTTCGCCTTATTCAAATTGTTCCGTATTGGTACATCATCAACGGACTAAATCCGCCCTGGAAAGTTCACTTCACGTCAAAAAAGTATAGATATTCAGGAGAATTTTATACAGTTCAACTTAATTGATTCTATATTTTTATTGAACCGAATAGCGTAACTGGATTCTTTTAATAAAATATTCCTTCTGCTGCAATGGCCACTTCAACGATTCAACCTGTTTTTCCAATTGATGGAGACATGCTTCACATCCTTGATGGAACGGTTACACGCGACGTATTAACGTGTATAGCAAAGGTTTCAGCTCCGCCTGGCCATACCATTACTATCAATGGGATTGTAGCCAAAGAAATTACAGACGGTATTTTTTCACTCCCTTTAACGCTGAACGATTATGAAAATACAATGCAAATACACAATGAAACTTCGGGTGAAACTGAACGGATTACAGTGTACTTTGTGAGGCAGTTCGCAAAAAAGTACAGGCTTTCAATTGACGATAACATTCGCTTTTTGCAGGATATTGCGGCGAATGCCAATACCTATACTTCCGTTTTTGAAAACCCCTTTTTACAGGGTTTAAAAAAATTGAATGAGAAATTTCAAACAAAGATCCATATCAATTTGTTCTACCAATCCGTTGATGAAAAATTTACCCTTTCTGACTTTCCTGATACTTTTAGAAAGGAATGGGAAGAAAATGCGCACTGGCTCCGAATGAGCTTTCATGCCTATAAAGAATTTCCCGATGCTCCCTATAAGAATGCAACTTTTGATACCGTCAAAAAAGACTGCAGCCTCGTTATGCGCGAGATCAAACGTTTTGCGGGAAATGCTTTACTCGGGCCCGTTACTACTGTTCACTGGGGTGAGGTAAATATAGAGGGATCAAGAGCCATGCGGGCCGCAGGTTATAAAGGCCAACTGGGCTATTTTAATGTGGATGACGATCAGCCTGCTGTTTCCTACTATCTCAATGTAGAACAACGGCGTCACATGAAGAAACGATTTATCTGGAAAGACGTGTCGGAAGATATCGTCTTTATCCGGAGCAGTTTGGTGCTGGACCGTACAAAAAATGAAGATATTGTTTCGAATATGGAAGCCTACGCAACATCGCCGTCCGGGTTGCCGCCTTATGTAGATTACCTGATTCATGAACAATATTTTTACCCTGACTACGGGGCCTATCAACCCGATTACTTCGAAAAAATTGAAACAGCTGTGCAGTGGGCAAAGCATAATGGATATGAGCCGGCATTTTTGGATGAATGTATTTTTAAATAAATGAACCGTGTTATTTACCAGCGTAACCTATCGCACATTAAATGCTTCAGCAGATAAAGTAGTACTGCTGCCCCTTGGTGCCGTTGAACAGCACGGTCCGCACCTGGCAACGGGAACGGATACCTATATCGTTTCTAAAATTGCGGAAGAGGCAGAACGGCAGCGCGAAAACGAAATTTTACTCGCGCCCACAGTTGCTTATGGCTCCAGCCATCATCATACATCATTTGGTGGCACCATCAGCATATCGGCAGATCTATATACACAAATGCTCAGGGAAATCACTTCTTCTCTCGTGCAGTCCGGATTTAGAAAAATTATCGTGCTAAATGGCCATGGCGGAAATATCACGCCGGCCAGGCAGGCTCTCGCCTTGCTAAGCAAAGATTTTGACACCAGCGTTCAACCCAATATTGCATTAGCAACCTATTGGGAGCTCGCCGGAACAGCATTTTGTGGTGACAGCCCCATGGAAAGCCCCGCTTTAAGCCATGCCTGTGAGTATGAAACAAGCTTAATGTTGCATTTGTTTCCTGAGTGCGTTTTTATGGATAAAGCACAGCGGGCTGAGCGTCCAGCACAGAACGGTTATATACCCTGGGAAGATGATGTTCCCTACAAAGGGGTAACGCTGTTCAAACAAACGGCATTTATCTCGTCTAACGGCAGTAGTGGAGAACCGCAGTTGGGAACACACGAGAAAGGAGCACACCTATTCAATACAGCAGTCAAAGCACTCATTCAGTTTATTGACGCATTTGGAACCTGGCCTCTTATGCAAAAACTATCAAACCAATAACATGATTAAAACAGAAGTCAAACATCCAGATAAAAATTCGCATACAGGTTCTTATTCTGCCGGCGTCATTGCTAACGGATTTTTATTCATAAGCGGTCAGGGTCCGTTAGACCTCGTTACCGGGCAGGTAATACCTGGCACCATAGAAGAAGAAACACTGCTTACACTTTCGCATATCCAAAAAATTACAGAAGCTGCCGGAGGTTCGGTAGATAATGTAGTGAAGTGTACCGTACACCTCAGTAACATAGAAGACTTTGATCGGTACGACAAAGCCTACGCCTCTTTTTTTAAAGGCATATTGCCTACACGCACCACCGTACAATCTGTTTTGGCAGATGGTATTAAAATTGAAATTGATGCCATAGTGGCATTAAAATAAAATCAACTAAAAGCATATAGCGTGAGCGA
This sequence comes from Chitinophagaceae bacterium, assembly GCA_020854215.1. Classification (GTDB taxonomy): domain Bacteria; phylum Bacteroidota; class Bacteroidia; order Chitinophagales; family Chitinophagaceae; genus Agriterribacter. The sequence goes on from JADZFY010000292.1 coordinate 3,275, forward strand.
AAAAATACAAATAGGAACCATTGGTTTAGGATTAATGGGCAGCAGTATTGCCACCTGTATATTAGCTGCCGGACATCCCGTAACAGCGCTTACCAATGATATAACGCAGAAAGAAGATGCCATACAACGCATTGAAGCATTTCTTTTACAACTAAAAGATGAAGGGATAATCAAGGAAGAACCCCCTACCATAATGCAACGTTTAGCGGTAACCGATGATTATACAGATTTGAACAGCCACTCCTTTGTTATTGAATCCATTACAGAAAACATAACAGAAAAAAAGAAGGTTTATCAACAGTTAGAAGCTGTACTGTTGCCAGATGCCATCATAGGCAGCAACACTTCTGCCATACCCGTTACGCTTTTACAGCAAGGGATGTTACATCCCGAACGCCTTTTTGGTATTCACTGGGCGGAGCCTGCACATATTACCCGTTTTATGGAAGTGATATGCGGCAGTAAATCGGATGCGGCACTTGCAGAAAAAGTGGTACATCTTGCGGAAA
>JADZFY010000293.1 GCA_020854215.1 Chitinophagaceae bacterium
GAGTTGAAATGGTTTGCGAAGCTCTGCGGTTAAAATCTGCGATTATTTGCGGGAGTGTTTTTCCCGCTGATATGCGCAGATGGAATGCGCTGATGTACGCGGAGTTGAAATAGTCTGCGAAGTTCTGCGGTTAAAATCTGCGATTATCTGCGGGAGTGCTTTTCCACTGATATGCGCAGATGGAATGCGCTGATGTACGCAGAGTTGAAATAGTGTGCGAAGATCTGCGGTTAAAATCTGCGGTTATCTGCGGGGGTGTTTTTTCCGCTGATATGCGCAGATGGAATGCGCTGATCTGCGCAGATGGAATGTGCAGATGTAGGCGGAGTTGAAATGGTTTGCGAAGCTCTGCGGTTAAAATCTGGGATTATTTGCGGGAGTGTTTTTTTCGCTGATCTGCGCAGATGGATTGCGCTGATGTATGTGGAGATGAAATCGTCTGCGAAGCGCTGCGGTTAAAGTCTGCGGTTATCTGCGGGCGTGTCTTTCCCGCTGATATGCGCAGATGGATAGTGCTGATGTATGTGGAGATGAAATAGTCTGCGAAGCTCTGCGGTTAAAATCTGCGGTTATCTGCGGGGGTGTTTTATTCTCGCTTGTGTGCCAAAATTCTCTATGCAGGATTATCGTGATTAGCGGCATATTAGTAAATTCAAATTGTCAATTTAAAACGTAAATAACATGACAGAAAATGAATTGTCTTATGAGATTCGTGGTTGTATTTTTAGCGTGTATAACAACCTGGGTCCCGGACTACTGGAGTCTGCATACGAAGCTGCATTAGCTTTCGAACTCAATAAGAGAGGTTTGCAACATGCGACTCAGATTGGGTTACCGATGGAGTATGAAACAGTTCGTTTAGACATTGGATACAGACTCGATATTCTGGTCGAAAAGAAAGTAATAATCGAAATCAAATCTGTTGAATCCTTATTGGATGTTCATCATAAACAGTTAATTACTTATCTAAAATTGTCAGGACTGAAATTAGGGTTACTCGTGAATTTTAATTGCGACGAAATCTCAAAATCTATTTTTAGAAAAGTAAATGGGCTATGATGTGTCATCTGTTTTCGATTAAAAGATAGTTTTCGAAGTTCTGCGGTTATCTGCGGGGGTGTTTTTCCCGCTGATATGCGCAGATGGGGTTCGCTGATGTACGCGGAGTTGAAACAGTCTGCGAAGCGCTGCAGTTAAAATCTGGGATTATCTGCGGGGGTGTTTTTCCCGCTGATTTGCACAGATGGATTGCGCAGATGTACGCAGAATTGAAATGGTTTGCGAAGCTCTGCGGTTAAAGTCTGCGGTTATCTGCGGGGGTGCTTTTCCGCTGATATGCGCAGATGGGGTTTGCTGATGTACGCGGAGTTGAAACAGTCTGCGAAGCGCTGCGGTTAAAATCTGCGGTTATCTGCGTGGGGGGGGTTCCCGCTGATATGCGCAGATGGATTGCGCAGATGTACGCAGAATTGAAATGGTCTGCGAAGTTCTGCGGTTAAAATCTGGGATTATTTGCGGGGGTATTTTTCCCGCTGATATACGCAGATGGGGTTCGCTGAGGTACGCGGAGTTGAAACAGTCTGCGAAGCTCTGCGGTTATCTGCGAAATTTTATCTCTTTTGTTCCCTGCGGATATCATTATCCTTTCAACGTTGCCATATCAATTACGAAGCGATATTTTACGTCTCCTTTTAGCAATCGTTCATAGGCCTGGTTTACATCCTGAATGGCAATTAGTTCTATATCGGCGGTAATATTATGCTTACCGCAAAAGTCCAGCATTTCCTGAGTTTCGGCGATGCCGCCTATAGTTGATCCTGCAAAATTTTTTCGCGCCGGAATCAAACTGAATGGCGCTATAGGGAGTGGGTGCTCGGGAGCTCCAACAAGCGCCAGTGTACCATCGGTTTTTAAGAGACTCAAATACGCATTTACATCGTGTTGGGCAGATATACAATCTACAATGAAATGTAAAGTATTGGCATTGGCTTTCATTTGTTCCTCGTCGGTTGATACGATTACCTCGTTTGCGCCAAGACGTTGGGCGTCTGCTGTTTTTGAAGGCGAAGTGGTAATCACAACTACTTCTGCCCCCATGGCCTTCGCTAATTTTACACCCATATGTCCCAGTCCGCCTATTCCCGCTATGCCAACTTTCTGACCAGCACCCACCTTCCAGTGTTTTAGGGGCGACCAGGTGGTAATACCTGCACAGAGCAAGGGGGCAGTTGCTGCGAGGTCGAGATTTTCGGGAACCCGCAGTACGAAGTCTTGATCCACAATAATGCGTTCGGAGTAACCGCCAAAGGTTTGATGGTTCAAATATTTGTCATGCCCGTTGTAGGTACCCGTGTTTCCGTTTTCACAATATTGCTCCAGTCCTGCTTTGCAATGGCTGCACTCACGACAACTATCAACCATACAGCCCACTGCAACATAATCACCCGTTTTAAATTTTGTAACACCGTTACCCACCTTTGTTACCCGGCCTACAATCTCATGACCGGGTACAGCCGGGTAGGTGGTTCCGTGCCACTCATTACGCGCCGTATGTAAGTCGGAATGGCAAATGCCACAATATAAAATATTTATCTCTACATCTTTTTCAGTTACGTCACGCCGCTCGATACTCATTTGTTTTAAGGATGATTCAGGAGCGTCTGTTCCAAATGCTTTTACAGTATAAGTATTCATGTATCTGTTTTTTTTATCTGTGTTATATGCACACTACACGCGTGTGAACGCTTCAGCTACACAAAAATGAGTTTTTATCCAATGAGGCCGGAATATTTTTTACCTTTGCAACACGAATCAGATTCAGTCCGCCTTGTAGAATCACGCTTTCAGCATGATACGGTTTGGTGAAATAAGCAATAATCTTCGCCTTTTGTTCTGGCGGAAATAATTAAAACAGTTGGCAATACATTCTATCACTTGTTACGAAACAGGTGTATGGTTTTTTATTTACCGTTTTTCAGCATCCTGAGAAACAATAAATTTATTTTATGTTATTAGCTACAGACCTCGATGGTACATTTTTAGGTGGACGACAGTCCGACAGGTTAAAGTTATATCGCTTAATCCGGGAGCAAAATGGTATCCAACTGATGTTCGTTACCGGGCGTGGCATAGAAAGTGTGTTGCCCTTGTTGGATAATCCGGTTATTCCCGATCCGGACTATATTATTTGTGATGTTGGCGCAACAGTATTGAATGGGAAAACACTCGACCCCGTCCAGCCTATTCAGTCTGAAATCGAAAGCCTGTGGCCCGGAACCCTCACTATAAAAAAGCGGATGCGTAAGGTAAAAGGACTACGGCTGCAACCGGTGTCGCAGCAACGCCGTTGCTCGTTTTTTTATGACGATCACACCGATATGGAAATGGTAAAAAAAATTGCCGGCGAAATGGGTTTGGATGTATTGTTATCTGCCGGAAAGTTTCTCGATATTCTGCCAAAAAATATCAACAAAGGTTCGACTCTAAAACGACTGGTGGAGCTGATGCAATTTTCAACAACCGATATACTGGTTGCCGGAGATACGCTCAATGACAAATCTCTTTATGACACTTCTTTTAAGGGAGTTGTTGTTGGTGCTTCGGAACAGGCCCTGTTGGACTATACCAGAGGTATGCCAAATGTGATTCATGCAGAATCCAAAGGCGCCGGTGGCATACTCGAATCTATGAAGTGTTTTCCAGAGTTCAATGCCTACATACAACCGCTGGCAAACCATAATCCAGGAGATAATCAGGGTGATACACAACTGTTGTTGATGTATCATCGCCTGCCATATGACGTGAAAGAGGTTGACGGAACTGAGCAGAAAGTAGCTCCAATGAGCCCCAATGGCATTATTCCATCGCTGCTGGGTTTTTTCAGCAACGGACGTTCCGGCGCCTGGATTGCCTGGGAAGAAGTGCGCAATAGACAGTTGGCAAAGCCCGACCAGTATATTGATGAGGAAAAATATCCCAATTTGATTGCTTCCAGTATTGCACTCACTAAGAAGGAAATTGAAATATTTTATAAGCTGTTTTCAAAAGAAGCATTTTGGCCGGTAATATTTTCATTTGCGGATAAGGTAAGGTTTAATCATGAGCAGTGGGAACATTATGTACACGTGAATCGGTTATTCGCAGAAAGAGCTGCGGCTGAAGCAGACAGAAATGCTACCGTGTGGATACATGAATACAATCTGTGGATGGTTCCGGGATTATTGAGGCAGTTAAGACCCGATGTGAAGATTGGATTTTTTCATCATACCGCATTTCCACCGGCAGACATTTTTAATATTATTCCATGGCGAAGAGAAATTATTGGTAGCATGTTGCAGTGCGATTATATCGGTTTTCACATTCCCCGCTACGTTGAGAATTTTGTTGACGTGGTGAAAAGCCATACTCCTGTTACAATACGAAATGAACAATCCTGTGCAGAGCGCTTTCTTACGTATAGCTGCGCCCTCGGTGTGGATAAGATGACACGGGAAATAGATGCAAACGGAAGAGTCGTTCGCCTCGGCGCCCACCCTGTGGGTATCAATATGCACAACATCCGTAGTATTTTCAATAATGCGGCCACGCAGGACAGCATCAGAAAAATGCAGCAACAAACGGAGGGTAAAAAGATAATTCTATCCGTTGAACGGCTGGATTACGTTAAAGGACCACTCGAAAAAATAAATGCCTTTCAGGCTTTTCTCGAACAAAATCCCCAGTATCACGGTAAGGTGGAACTGATCAATATCTGCACACCACCTGCTTCCGGCATGAAGGTGTACGATAAAATATTAGCAGAATTGGAACAGGCTATTGGCAAAATCAATGGGAAATACGCAAGGTTAGACTGGGTGCCGATTCACTTTTTTTTCCGGTCAGTTCCTTTCGAGGAAGTAGTGACGTACTACGCGGTGGCCGACGTGGCATGGATAACGCCGCTGCGCGATGGGCTGAACCTCGTAGCAAAAGAGTTTGTTGGAGTGCAGGGGCTGAAACCTGATGCGGACGGTGTACTGGTGGTATCAGAGTTTGCCGGGGTGTCCGTGGAACTCTCCTATGCAATCCGCACCAACCCGTACGACAGTAAAGACATGGTGCGAGGACTGGAACAAGCGCTGGCCATGGATGAGAACGATAGAAAATTACGGATGGAAAGGTTATTTGAACAGGTGGCTCATTATGATATTGAGCATTGGGGGAAGTCTTTTATAAGGGAACTGGACAGTATAAGTGGTGAGTCCACTGTGCATTAGTTTCCGGCTGTTTTTAGTATCAGATCGCACGCTTTGTCATCCTGAAACAGGTGCCCTTGAAAAGCGCTACCTGCTCATTACGCTGATTAGTGATGGTTACCGTGTATAGCCCGGTGCTTTTGCCATTATGAACTTCATTGGCTTCGGCGGTTAACACGTCCCAGAGTTTGGATGCACGGGTAAATGTAATGGAAGTATCCCAGGCCACTGAAAGATTATTGCGGCTGTTACATGCCAATGCAAATGCACTATCTGCCAGGGCAAATGATACACCTCCATGCACTATTCCTAACCCATTGATCATTTCATCGCGGATTTCCATCTCAATCTTGCTGTATCCTTCGCCGATCTCCAAAAGTTTAATACCCAGCCACCTGCTAAAGTTGTCTCGGTTAAGTATTTCCTCTGCTACGGCTAATGCGGAAATGTCACTGGTATGGCTCATGATGCTGAATGTTTTTTACAATTGAATATAATATCACCACTTGAGAAGGTAGCCCGGGATTGATGCTATCCGATAAAACCTACAGAGATGTTTCGCTGTCGTATATGCGTTCTACAGCATCCTTATATTTTTCCATAATCACTTTTCGTTTAAGGCTGAGCTTAGGGGTAACTTCTCCTGATTCTACGCTCCATTCCCGCGGCAACAGCTCAAATTTTTTTACCTGTTCCACATGATTGAAATTTTGATTGAGTTCTTCCACAATTTCTTTATAGTAAGCAATTACGGAGGGATCTGTAATAATTTGAGCATTGGATTGAAAGGAAACTCCGTTTTTTTCACACCAGTCTTTAAGATTGGCGAAAGATGGTACGATGAGCGCACCCACAAATTTTCGACCTGCACCTAACACAATCACTTGTTCAATAAAGCGGGATTCTTTGAGTTTGTTTTCAATTGCGGATGGCGCAACATATTTTCCACCGCTGGTTTTAAACAATTCTTTCTTACGGTCGGTTATGCGCAGAAACTTGTTGTCCTCCACCACACCAATATCGCCAGTGTGCAACCAGCCATCAATAATTGTTTCTGCGGTGAGGTCGGGACGTTTGTAGTAACCTACCATCATCGAAGGCCCTTTTACGCATATCTCTCCATCATCCATCAGTTTAAGCTCTACACCATTAATCGTAGGACCAACCGTTCCAAACTTTGTTCCACCTTCTCCACGGCGGTTAACAGCAATTACCGGTGAGTTTTCGGTTGGACCGTAACCTTCGTATAGCGGAATTTTTGCAGCATTAAAAATGCGGAGCAGGCGCTCCTGGCACGCGGCGCCACCCGTTATTATATATTTGATGTTTCCGCCAAGGGCCGCTCTCCATTTGCTAAAGATGAGTTTATTGGCAATGGACAACTGCAAATTGTAAAAATAGCCACCGTCTATACGGTTATCGTATTTTTTACCCAGATTGACTGCCCAAAAGAAAAGCTGCCGTTTTATTCCTGTCAACTCCGCTCCCTTACCTACGATTTTTTCATATACTTTCTCAAGCAGGCGGGGAACGGTGGTAAACACATCTGGTTTTACTTCCTGCAAATTGGCGCCAATAGTTTCGAGACTTTCGGCATAGTAAATACCGATCCCGCTGAACAGATAGATATAGCTTACTGTTTTTTCAAAAATATGATTGAGTGGTAGAAAACTAAGTGCTTTATACTGCGGCTGGTCATCGAAGGGAAAACTTTCTTTTGAAAAAAAAGTATTCTGAACAATATTGTTATGACTGAGCATTACCCCTTTAGGTGTTCCCGTGGTTCCTGAGGTATAGATAATGGTAGCCAGGTCGTCTTTGCCGATTTTACTTCTGATGTTTTCTATTTCAGAAAGCCCGGCATCGGTAGCTTTCTCCAATACTTCCGTCCAGTGCCTGGCGCCGGCAATTCGGTTAAACGTATATATTTCTTTTACCGTTGGAATTTTTTCGCGGATGGATTGCAGTTTGATCAGCAATTCCTCACTGCTGACAAACACATATTTTACCGCTGAATCATTAAAAATGAATTCAATTTCGAGTGGGTTAGTGGTGGGATAGATCGGCACCAGAATAGCACCGCACTGTTGAACCGCCATATCGGTGATCAGCCATTCCGGTCGGTTATTAGAGATAATGGCAATTTTGTCACGGTTTTCGGTGGTCATGTCATGTCCGGAGACCCCCAGGGAATATAAGCCGGCCGCCAGTTGCAGCGATGTTTGTTTCACTTCGGCGGTGCTGTACGGCCGCCAGGTTCCGTTTTCCTTGGCTACCAGCATGTCCTGCTTGGGAAATTTCTCCAGTTGATAATCTAAACAATCAAAAAGTCGTACGGGTTGAATCATAACAATCGTTGTTTTGCAATGGTTCAATATAGGCAAAATTCAATAAACAAAAAAGAACTCCCGGCTGCATTACGGGTTTTGGTAATATTGACGCCTGGGAAGCTTAAATACCCTGCCTCGTTGAAAATCATAAAAGCGCTGGTAGGCATCCGGGTTTTTATTTTTCCATTGCTGATAATCTTCAGTGCTCACTGCCGCGCCGAAAATCCACTCGTGGTAGGCGTCAAACATTTTTGCGTCGGTCAACTGCTTTTGGTATTCAAAAAGACGGAAGGGAAAGCGGGCGGCATTGTGAGTAAACCAGTTCTGCAAAAAGCCCTTTCTCACCGCTAACAAAGTTTGGGGATTGATACCCGACGCCACCTGTTTCACCTCGCTGTTCATGCTGCTCAGGAAAGCTTTCTCAAATTCATTTTTCTTTTTTTTATCGTAGTTATCCAAAAGATCGGGCGATGCGAATAACTTCTTATATCCATCGTACAGAATATGCTTGATTTCTGCTGTTCGCATGGTATAGCTCTCCAGGTTAACGAATAGCTCTCCATATATCAGACTCCAAATCTTATCCGTAGTGAAATAGTAAAAACGGCAGGCGTGGTAATAGTTACCGGCGTAGTTGGGATCAACGGCAATGCCTTTCTCCCATTGGATGATGGCGTCAGCATCTTTCTTCTGCCAGAGCAGTTCCCCATATTCGCTGTGCAAAACGCCACTTTCAGGAAATTTTTTAATGCCTTTTGTATATGCTCTGTCGCCTTCTTTTAGTTCTTCAATAGCCCGGTAAATCGTTCCGGCAATCTGAAAACTCTTTACATCTGCGTCTTTTTCTTCAATTACCGGTTTGATGGTTTCCAGGGCCTTTGCAAAATCACGCTGGAGGAAATAGGTATAGGCAATATCGTTGCGTAATCCAATGTCTTTAGGCTTCTGTTGCAATGCCCTGTTGAACATTATAATAGCGTTTCCCCAGTCTCCGGTACGCATATATGCACGTCCGGAAGCCTGTAGGGAATCTGTTGACTGTTGTGCAAAACCTGAAACGGCCAACAAGTTTGCGCATATTATAAATACCATTGATTTCATAGTCGTAAAGATACGGGTATGTTCGGTAGATCAGAAACCAATGCAGACAGCGGGTGATTGCCCGCCCTGTTGGTAATTTTGCAAGCTATAATGTCAAGGTCACGGATGTTCGTTGCGTACTAAACCAGGCGACTCTACGGGTTCAGCGCAGAAGCCCAGTTGGAAGGAAAGGTCGTCAACGCTGAATTTAGGGGTTGACAGTCCATTCTATACCATTAAGCATTATGCTACCTGACTATGAGCAATTTCTTCGTTTGTCTATTATTTCCGTTTGACACTTCAATAAAATATAATCCCCCTGCAATATCCGCCACATCTATCTGTACCTGTTTTTTCCTTTCATTATACTGAACTAACTTGACTACAACTCCGTTACTGTTATATATTTTTATCTGTGCTATACTATTTGCAGATGAAGATGATGGGCCGGATTTGGCTGTCATGTTTGTTTGATCTCCGGTTGTTATAGTAATTATGTCTTGCACCGGATTGGGAACAATACTGTAAAAGTTGCCACAGGGGGCTGTTCCTATATTAGTATTGGTTTTTCCGGAAGTGCCACAGGCGTTTTCTACTTCAACACCTACGGTTACACTGGTGTAGCAATCACCATAATAAGATAACGAGGTGTTAGGGGTTGAATAATCTGCTGAAGTCAAGATTTCCCCTTGCAGGGCTGTAGGCTTTCATGTACAAACAGTTGTTGGACTATATGTTTGAGCTGTTACGCTAAAGCTGGTAACTGCTATTACCAAAATCAATAAACGCCTTTTCATCTTATTTAATAAATTTTAAAGAGTGGTTTAAAATACTTGTCACTAATTCAGATGCTTGCTCCTTGTCTGCCGGAAGCAAACAAGTATTAAGGAATTGTTCAATAAAAAATGAGTTCTGAACTTTTGCTAAAAACGGTTGGTAGAGAGCGTTTTGCATGGATTTTCCACAGACAAACATACTGGTCACTGTTCCAAAAGAACCAAAATAGACTGTATATTTGTTTTTGTTGTTGTATTTGCTTACTGCTTCTGAAACTAATAATTTTTTCTGGGAAGTTGCCAGCTTATTGAGTATTGTATCCTGACCGAGTAGCATTTCTATATAAGTAAAAGAGAAAGTATATGCTCCTCTATCAATATCATTTGTTAGCCGATTAATGCACAGAGGGTTCATTTGTTTATACCATTCGTATAATTTCTCCCCAGCATCATTCCGTTTACACAATTCTTGTAATCCGGAAAAGTTGTCTATAAAAAATTGAGTTCCTCTCTGCACTGAATTGCCTAATAAAATTTCATTAACTAATGGAAAGCTAAGCCAACTTTGTATTAGCCCTTCAGTAGAGATACTTTGTAAAGTACTATAAGGAATTTGACACGCATTAAGTCTCTCATCACCAGATACTAATGTCTCCCATTCCGGTGTTCCTGGTTTTATTGGGTAAATATAAGTATCCTTAGGTTCTGGTATATCGCTACATGAAACCTGTGCATTGTCATCATGTTTTTTGCAACCAGATAATTGTATTGATACAAAAGCAAGCAGAACAACATAATTTAGTTTGCTACAGAACATGTTTATAACGATTTACTTTTGGTATAAATAGCATCTAATATTTCCTTGTTACTAAATGTACCTGTTGATAGAAAAAAATTTAAGCTATGCTCATTTATTGCCTCCGGGCGGGCTATGTTCACTTGGTAATTGATGTTTTTGTGTTTTCATGTCAGTTGCATTTTGCTCCTTTCCGGGGATGGGTGTGTAAAGGGATAAATAAAAAATTAGCTACGAATAGAATCTAAAATCTTTTTGTTTTTGACTTAATGCTATTCAACCCAAATCCTAACTTCTTTTCGCAAACTGACATTACTATAGGAGCTCCTTGCTATGGATTGTCTTCAATAGAGGTGAGAATTAACTTTTTGAAAACGTTGCATTCAGACAAATGCGGCACAGTATGCTATGCCAAATATAGAATAAATAATTGTTTGAAAATTAAATCTATCTTGACTGTTATCATAGCCATATCCTCAAAAACTTATTTTTCAAATAAGAAAAATGAAGTTGCAACTTTAATCAATTCCCCGTTTCTTGTACACAAAAGAAGGCTTCATAGCAAACAATAAAGCCGGTGTTTTTTAGTAACAAATTTAACATCGGTTATCGCCGTGTTTGCAACGCCAATAGGTAGTTCAAAAGTAAGCAACCGACCAACCCAGCTTGCCCAGCAAATGATGAGCGTATAGTTTTGCATGAAAAATAAAATATCATGCGCAATAACCCTGCAATACGACAGCAAATGTTTGAGATGATTGAGCGATGGAAGCAAAGTGGGCTTTCACAAAAATCTTTCTGTGAAAAAGAATCCATCAAACCTTATGTTTTTTATTATTGGTATAAACGTTGCCGGTTAGCAGTACAAGCCTCAGAGAATAAATCCGGATTTGTAAAATTAAAGATAGAAGAGCCCGCCATACCAGCTTCTATAGAAATCCATTTTCCGCATGGTATACGATTGTTTTTTCATGAACCCGTTAGTTTTGATTATTTAAAAGCACTCATCAGTTAATTATGCTTCATTTATCTTCCTCATGCAGCTACTATCTGCATCGGTCTGCTACCGATATGCGAAGAGGATTTGACAGTTTGTGCGGCATCGTTACCACTGAATTAAAAATGGATGTTTTGAACGGTTCCGTATTTATTTTTATCAATAAAAGACGCAACCAGCTAAAACTGCTTTTGTGGGAAGGTGATGGGTTTGCTGTTTATTATAAAAGATTAGAAAAAGGAACTTTTGAAATTCCTGATACAGATAAAGGATCATCTTCCATTGCCATTACTGCTCAACAATTACAATTTATTTTGCAGGGCGTATCGCTGCAGAAAATACAATTCAGAAAACGGTATAAAACAGTGGCATAATTTTAAAATCAGGTGAGTTGTCCACATTTTTTTTCAGTGATTTTTGAAAACATTTTTTACAGGCGACTTACCCCCAACTTTTCCATAGTTGTTCTTTTAGCGCCTTATCCGGCCTATCTTTGATTTAATAATGCAGGCAACAGCTGACTATAAAATATTGTACGAACAGCAATTAAAAATAACGGCTGAACTCGCCTGTCAAATAGAGGTACTTAAACATCAGCTTGCTCAATTTCAAAAGATGATTTTTGGCAGCAAACACGAACGATTTGAAGCGGCTGATCCTGACCACCTTTTGGGTAAAAGCAGTGTTCAGTTATCTCTTGGGTTAGATGTGGACACTATCGCCATTTGTAAAATTACCGAAGCCACAGCGGTAAAATACATTCGTACAAAAACTGAAGTAACTCCCGGCAAGCCTCATCCGGGTCGTACAGCATTGCCTGAACATCTTCGCCGCGAAACTACTATACTGCAACCCGATACAGATGTAACAGGGCTTAAAAAGATAGGCGATGATGTAACAGAAATACTGGATTTTATTCCCGGTGAGCTGTATGTAAAACAATACATCCGGCCTAAATATGTAGCACCACTAAGTGAAGTAAAAGATACCATCATTACCGCTTCGCTTCCTGCAAGGCTGATGGAAAAATGTATGTTTGGGGAAGGGTTACTGGCGCAAATTGTCGTAGATAAGTATTGTGATCATCTGCCGCTTTACCGGCAGATGCAACGCTTCAAAAGAGCAGGTGTTGAAATTGCGCAGTCTACCATGAACAGCGTAATGACAAGAACGTTAAATAGTTTATTTTCTTTGTATGAAGCGCATAAGAGGCTGGTTCTGGCAAGCCGATACCTTCATGTAGATGAAACCGGAATAAAGGTATTGGATGAAAAGAAAAAAGGTTCCACCCACAATGGATTTTACTGGGTATATCATAATAGCAAAGACAAGATGGTACTGTTCGATTACCAGCCGGGGCGCGGGCGGGAAGGCCCTGATGACATCTTAAAAGATTATCAGGGATATTTGCAAACCGATGGATATGTAGTGTATGAAGATTTTGAAAACCGGACAGGCATACAAGTGCTTAATTGTATGGCCCACGCCAGGCGCAAGTTTGTGGACGCGCAGAAAAATGATATGGCAAGAGCACAGCATGCATTAGTTCTCTTTCAGAAAGTCTATCAAACAGAGCGAACCATCAAAGACGATGAACTATCCGGTGAAGCATTGCTTCAACTGAGACAGAAAGAGGCGGTACCTGTTCTTAAAGAATTAGAGAAGTGGATGATAGAAGAGTATCCGAAAGTAGTACCAAGCAGTGCAATCGCCCAGGCAATCAAGTATTGCTTGCCCCGTTGGAAGAAATTATCTCTTTATACCACTGACGCTGCCTTGCTGATAGATAATAATCCGGTGGAAAATGCGATTCGCCCGGTAGCCATTGGTCGCAAAAATTATTTGTTTGCCGGAAGCCATGAGTCCGCCCAGCGTTCAGCCATGATTTATTCATTGTTTGCTACCTGCCGTATGAACAACATAAACCCCTACGAATGGTTGAAAGATGTGTTGGAGCGCATGCATCTCTACACCACTGCAAACATCCGGGAACTGTTGCCACAATTTTGGAAAAAGCCGAAACTATAATACTTTCTTGTTTATCTTTCTCAATGGGGTTGGTCGGTTGCTTAC
>JADZFY010000294.1 GCA_020854215.1 Chitinophagaceae bacterium
ACACTATTTGCTGTTATTGACATTGTTGGGTCGGTACCTATATTGATTTCATTGAAACAGAAAATTGGTGGTATTAATGAGTTGCGCGCTACGTTAATTTCGGGGGCACTAATGGTTTTGTTTTTGTTTGCCGGAGACAAATTCCTGCGAATCCTGGGTTTAGATATCAAGACTTTTGCCGTAGCCGGCTCGGTGGTTATTTTTATACTTGGGCTGGAAATGGTGCTGGGGCTGGAGTTTTTTAAGAGTGAGAAAGACGTGAAAGCTGCAACGCTGGTACCCATCGCCTTTCCACTTATAGCGGGCTCGGGAACGCTGACCACTATTATGTCTCTAAAGGCCAATATGTCGGATCTCGTCATCTTCCTGGGGATTATCATCAATCTCATTATTATATACGTGGTACTACGGTCTTTAAATTTAATCGCGCGGATTTTAGGAAATGCCGGATTAATTGCGGTGCGAAAGTTTTTTGGCGTAGTTTTGCTCGCTATTGCGGTAAAAATATTTACCGGAAATGCACATGGATTGATAAAGTAATGCGAAGCTGGAAACAGTTGCGAAGGACATTAAATCTTTCCGCGTTTTTTCCAGATCGTCTGGCCTCGTAGTACAATGGATAGTATACGAGTTTCCGAAGCTCCAGATACAGGTTCGATTCCTGTCGAGGCTACAATTGCTTTCCGATGTTTTATGCCTATGTTTTAAGAGGTACCGACTACAACTATGCTGCATAAATTTCCCAGCTCGAAGAAGTCACGGCTTATTTTCGTTGTTTATTTTCTCTGCCTGAAAATAACACGGTTTGTCTTCTGAAGCCGCCGGCAGAATTAGATGTAACTTTCCCTTTCTTACTGTTCCGCGGGATGGTATACCGTTGATGGTAATCCTTGCCCTTTTCCTTTTTGTCCAAGAGTCGGGCGTACACAACTGCACACAGAGATGCTGAGTTGAGGATCCCGTATATGTGCCAATAATATAATCTTTTTTCATTTCGTAACTGAGCGCATTGTCATTCCACGCCAGTGTTTGCCCGAAGCCCTTTTCCCAATATGCTTCCGGAACCTTTGGAAAAATGGTAACGGTTCCATCCACCCTTATGTCCAATCCCAACAAAAACCGTTGTACAATCCTGATAAGATTGGCCGGATATTCATTATACTTGTCTGCCCCATATCCACCCTCGCTATTGTATCGCTCGCGCCAATACCAGCCATTTTCTTTTCCCTTTTTACAAACCAGATGCAAGGTTTCGATCAATCCTGTGGCATCATCCATACTGGCTCTCGCCCAGGCTTCAGTGTACCATACCCTGCCCATTGCAGCAAGTTCCTGCCTGTCGGGATAAGAAAACTCCCAATTTTCATATTTTTCAGGATTGGTGGCGATTCCGGTAGGCATTCCACCATAATAGAATCGTTTTTCTTTCTCCAGTTGTTGCCAGAGCAGAAACTTTTGCTTTCTATTAGCCATTCCGGTTGCCAACGCAGTCCAGTCGCTGTCCGTATACCCATGACGTGAAATAATCCCGCTATCCGGATGAATATATTCCGCAAAATGATCGGATATCCAGAATCCATTTTGAAAATTGCGCCTGATCTTTTCCGCGAGCTTCTCATATTTCCGGGCTTCTTTCTTTTCTCCAATCCTTCTATTCAGAGCGGCTACCCGAAAAAAAGCATCTGTTGCAAAGCATTGCGACACACCATCGTATTCAATTCTCGTGGGTCGCTCCACATAATATCCGGCTCCGCCAACCAGGCCTTCGGCTGAGACCAGGGACGACAGATAATCTGCACAAAGATTTATGGAAAAAATCTGCTCATTCAGCCATTCCATATCCTGTGTAAAACGAAATATGATATCTGCGTTTTGGATATAAGTGGTGGGGCCAAGCACCCTCAATGGATCACCCGGCACCCAATGTCTGTAAAGTCCACCATTGCTGTACACCCTTGATAGATAACCTACAAGCCCCACCTCCTTTCCTGCCTCAGCAGGAAGAATGGCAATAGGCAGTTCGCCCGTCGGCTTCTGAAATGATTTTACATAGCTCCAGTTTGCCTTTACAATGTCGGTTTGTCCAAGCCATAGCAGGGCGTCACTCATCTGGTGACCATCAAGAGAAGGATAAGTATTGCCATACCCGTATCCGAGACCATCTGCACAAACAGAAAAATAACCGAAAAAAACCTTTGGATTGATTGAGGCAAGCACATTATTTTTCGCTGCCACATTGTAACCCTCCATTATGAGGGAATCGGGAATATGTATCCGTCCGGGTTGCCATTGGGTACTGGCTGGAGAAATAAGCAGGAGAACGCTGATGAAAATTAGCAAGGCTTTGATCATATCATCTGATGTCTTAACTGAGGACAATTATTTCTTTCATTCGGGATTGTAAAATAAACCGTGTCAAATAATTTTTGAAGATCGGATATTGGGATCCTACGTGAAGTTCGTGAATTGTATAAAGTTAGACATTGCCGTCATTTTTATCTGAGATGTTTTATTTCAACAGCTCACCAAAAATGATAATCCGTTGGGAGATGGCTATACTCCTGTTTTGCAATGGCTGAATCCATCTTTTATGGCTGTTTTGAGTAGCCAGAGAAATGAGCGCCAGCAAAGCCATGCCGCTGGTGAAAGTTCCTTTGATTTTGGTACCTTTTCTGGTCTGACGGTGATAGCCTTCGACGGCGTTCGTGGTATAAATGAGCTTTCTTACTTCAGCAGGGTATTTAAGATAGCCGCCTGGCTTTTCCCAATTCCGATGTCATAATTTAATAACCGCCGGATACTTTTTATTCCATTTTCTGCCGTTGGCGCTGAGCTAATCAACTTGTGCGCTGGCTTCACTTGTAACATCATTGATCTTTACTATTCACTGCACGTTTATCAACTATTAACTCCGGCTGTTGGTATGCCACCTATATACTGCACTGTATAAACGAATTATCAGCCGTACGTATGACACCGGCAAAATACTATTTATCGGCTGCACCTCTGTTCCAATAAATTCTCAATCCATAAAAATTTCCGAATAATTTGTAGTAATCGCTTTGTTGTGATTCTCTCATGCGGATTTTATGAAGAGGGTCAGAAGCACAATGAAAATTATTAGGTCAGTCCATAAGGCGAACTTTTCATTTATACCCGCAGTTTTTTTAAATCCGTGTTGCATACCGGCAATTCCAAAATAAAGTCCGCTTGCAAACGCACATACTATTCTCCACTCGGGTTTAAACAATGAAACAATTGCTGTAAGTCCGAAACAAAAATTGGCAAATCCTAACTCACGAAGAATCGGGAAGCTTTCTGCACTATCAAGATGGAAAATTTGCTTTGCAGTAAATTCAGGATTTATTACCTGTTTGATCCCTGCCAAAAACAAGCGAAGTCCGACCGCAGAAAAGATAAACCATTTGCCAAATAAGTCAAAGGTCAGCGTTGTACCGGTTGTGAAGTATTCCACTAAAAAACCAACAGTTGGCAAAATGAAGGTCAGCGTCGTTACACTACTAATGTAAAATATGTTTGGTTTGTCGTCTGTGCTATTTATTTTCATCAATGATTCTTGTCGAATAGTTTAATTGACAGTTTCGTTGCAGGGTTACCGCTAAGTCACGGATACTCCTCATGGCTTAGTCTCCCCGACGGTGATGGTAAATACGCCCCAGGTTACGTTTCTCTTTATGGATCTCCACTCTTTCACTTCATAGCAAGCCAGGAATTTTATTCGATGACCGGGCGGACAATCTTTTGATATATGAATCAGCGAAGAGAGCGCATAGCCATCGCCCCATTTATCGGGTTGCAATTCATCGTATAATCTTTCATTATCTATATACGGATCATCAAAAAACAAACGGGTACGATGACTGCCCTGATAAATCATAATCGTTTCGCCCGGTTCAGCAACGTTGTTACCGTTACCACTACCAAAGATCTCACTGTCGCCGTCATCTATTCCGATGTTGTCGAAAACAGGTACATCATACAAAACAGGGGTATCAAACTCGTCCTCCCACCGATTTCCTTTATCATCGGTAACAGACAGATTAAACTTTACTCCTGGCGGTGATCCATCAGCCGGCGGCGATCCGTTAAAGGTAACCCTGAATGCGGCTGGTGTCTGGGAAAATCCCGCGGATGGAACGCTTTGATAGTCCAGAACCGGATTGGCAATCATCACGTCATTGGTAGAGGAACTTAACTGAACCCTGAGCTTTCCGGATGCAGTACCACCCCGATTCAACAACTGAACAGAGAGATTACATTCCTTTTTATGATCCAGAAAAGCAGAATTGCCGTTCACCCGATACCTTAAAAACACGGGTTCTGCCGGTGTTCTGTTATCCCATATTCCAATTTGGGAAGATGCATTGCTAACCGAAAAGCGAATAGAGCCCTTTTCATCACTTTTCGCAACCGTAATTCTCTCACTATTTGAAAGTGGGTTAAAATCAAAAATCCGATAGGTTGAATTGGGATTATATATTGCCGGTGTTTTTATTGAAATATTTATTCCATTTACCGGGAGGCCATCAGGCTGCCATTTTTTGGTGCCGATGCTCATCCCGCCTTTTGTTACTCCATGTAATTCAATAAATCCGGGCTCATGGAGCGTACTATTTACCTGGTAACCCCAAATTTCGAAGTTGGGATACAAATCGGCGTGATGCCATCGCAGTGGTGGAGGATTCGGATGGTGGAATACAGAATCAATGAACAAGAAAGCGTCTTTAAATTCAGCGTATGTATAACCATGTCCTCCGGGATATACCCTGTAATCCATATCTAATCCTTTCTCCCGCAAAGCACCATGATACACTTCCGTATTCAGATAAACCAACTCGTCAACTGTACTGTTATGAAATCGCAGTTTCACACCGCTAAAATTCATGAACATATATTTAACCAGATACAACGTATGGTTTTCGGGATAGCCCAGGAAAAACTCTGACGAACCTTTCATATTAACTGCCGCACCAACTAAATGCGGATATTTTCCTGCTAGGAAAAAAGACATAAACCCACCCATGCTGTGCCCCATTACCCCACGATGCGACCTGTCGGGAATCGTATGATAGGCGCTGTCAATATGGTGTACCAATTCCGGGAAATAGTCTTTAAACTGCTCCCGGTATTTTATATTGGAATGATATCCTGTATTGTAAGGACGTTCATCGTCTGGCGCCGACCTGCCGTTCCATGCAACCAGTATCAACCGGTATTTATTAACGAGTTGCTGAACATTTTCCAAAGCGAGCTTGTGCGAGCCCTTATTTCCATGAAAAAAATAGATGACCGGATATTTTACGTCAGATTTTCCGTAGTCGGCGGGCAAATAGATTCGGTATGGCTTGAACGTGTTAAAAATCCTGCTGAAATGAGAAGTATCTTTTTGCGCGACAACCTGAAATTGAATCATGCAAACAAGGAAGAAAAAAAAGAAGGCTTTGTACATAACACTCCAATTTATCTATTTGACCCGCAGCTGAATACCTGGCGGTAACTTTACTTCACCACCAAAGATATCGTAGTGTCTTTGTTCAGCGGCACATTCACTTTTGTTTTACCAACGCTTAATGTGTAGGGCGAATATGATTTTTTCAATTCACCACTTACTTCGGTTTGAAGCAAGTCCGCTGAA
>JADZFY010000295.1 GCA_020854215.1 Chitinophagaceae bacterium
AAAAACGAGGTTGACAACAACCCGTATTAGTCGAATAAAAATCAAACGACTTTATAAAGGCCGGCGCTTATAAAACATTCCTTTCAAACCCCTTACTGTGAAATAAGTAAGGCACCAGGAAAGCGGCACCGATACCGGAAATGAGAATTACACCTAATAACAACCCTCTGAATTGCATTGTCATTGCCTGATTTACCGAACGTGTTACTCCTTCTGCCTGCCAGGCAAGAAAAATAGTAAGCAGCGAAAACAAAATGATAAATAACAACTCGCCCCTTTTGAATGCTTTGGTAAGGGCATAGTAAATTATACCTATGACTATGAAAAGTGTAATAACGCCGAAAATAATGGACGCCACATTAATAATAGCCGTTGGCATAAATCCGGTTTCGGTACGATAAACCAGGTTAAAGGTTAAACAAACCAGCGTAATAACGATACCTACGAATAGTCCGGTTAAAAATGATTTGGTAAAAGGGGTTTGAAAATTTTCGTACTTCATAACAAAATTATTTAAGGTGAAAAATCAATTATACATCGTCTGTTCCCACGCCAGCAACAAAAAATATCAATACAAAGGTACTGGCAGCGAAGTCGCGATGGAGCCTTTGTGACAAACTGCCGACGGGATATGCCGTTATAAAAACGCGGAAAGTCGCATAGAGCCAAAACTACAACGATTGGTTAATGCGGTGTTATTAGGAAAAAAGGCGCTGATTCAGCATTACAAATGCACCTGGTCATTGCTTGTAATTATCCCAAGGAGGTGTATGCCGCTATTTGTTTTCATTGCCTTTGGGATATTGCATTAACCAAACAGGAACGAATTTTCACGCCCCGCCTGGTTTTAAGGCAACCCTGCCCCAATAACACATATATTATTTAATCAAAATTTGCGTTTTATAGAAAATCCGGTTCGTGAAAAAGACTCTTTTTTCCCTTTTCGTATACGTTTACGTGCTTGCTGCTCAGGCACAAACGAGTTTCGACAGCAGCATTGCATTAGTACCTCAGGCTACAAACATTATCACCGCATCTACTATCATCAAAATTGAAAACCTCGGTATTAATATCAATTCTGATCTTCCTGAGTTGAGACCGACGATTTCCGCTGACGGAAATCTTTTGTTTTTTATCTGCCAAAATCATCCTGCCAATACAAAATATCATTCTGTACCGAATTCACAGGATATTTGGTACGCTAAAAGGGACAGCCTGGGAAACTGGAGTGAAGCCCGGCACATGCGTTATCCTTTGAACAGCACGCATTATAATGCGGTATATTGGATATCTCCCGACAACAACAGGATATTAATCCGCGGTGCATTTAATGAAGGCGCATTTCTGGGCAAGGGAGTAAGTATGAGTTATTTGCAGCAAGATAGTACCTGGAGTGCGCCCGATATGCTTTACATAAAAAAATATGAAAAATACGATAAAGGCCGGCAGTCAGGCGCCACCATGGCCCATGACGGAAAAACACTCTTCCTGTACATGACGCCTGAAAGTGGCAGCCCGGACAATGATTTGTACGTATGTTTTTTAACGGCCGATGGTTCATGGTCGGAACCTAAATCTTTGGGTAAAACCATAAATCTGCCGGATTATGATGAAATGACTCCCTATCTGGCAGCCGACGGCGAAACCCTGTATTTTAGCAGTAACCGCCCGGGAGGATTGGGTGATAATGATATTTGGATCACCAAACGACTGGATAAATCATGGCAAAAATGGAGTGAACCGGTAAACCTCGGAAGCCCTATCAATACAGAGGATTGGGATGCCTTTTTTACACTGGATGCAGGCGGGGAATATGCCTATTTAACCACCAATTTGGATACCTACGGACAAAGCGACATCGTGCGGGTTAAATTACTGGAGAAGGAGAAGCCCAACCCGGTGGTGCTGGTGAGTGGTAACGTGTACAACGCAAAAACTAAAGAACCGCTGAGCGCCTCCCTTGTGTATGAAACATTGCCCGATGGAACAGAAGCAGGAAACGGTGTCTCCAGTCCTACGGATGGCGCTTTTAAAATTGTACTTCCCTACAATAAAAATTACCTGATCAGGGCAACCGCTGACAAGTTTTTTGCTCAATCGGAAAATCTGAACTTAGACTCTTTAACCAAAGCGGGATATAAAGAAATCCATAAAGACCTGTATCTCTTTCCTATTGAAATTGGACAGGTGGTACGGCTGAACAATGTATTCTTTGATTTTGACAAATGGGACCTGCGTCCTGAATCGTATGTTGAATTAGACCGTGTGGTAAAACTATTGAAGGAGAATCCTGCGATTGAAATAGAAATGAGCGCACATACCGACAGCAAAGGCTCCGATGGATATAATTTTACGTTAAGTGACAACCGGGCCAGATCAGTAAAAGATTATATTCTTTCAAAAGGAATAGCCGAAACCAGGATCATTTCACAAGGCTACGGCGAAACCAAACCCGTTGCCACCAATGACACAGATGATGGCAGACAACTCAACAGAAGGGTTGAATT
>JADZFY010000296.1 GCA_020854215.1 Chitinophagaceae bacterium
CCAAGGTATTTAAAAGGTTGATACTCCACTTTCAGCCCCAGTCCGCCATGATCGAGTCCAACGCCGGCGCCGGCAAATACGGCTTGCTTTTTTTGTGCATACGCTGAAATCAATATAAAAAGGGATATTGCAAAGCTAATAGTGTATTTCATACTCAGGGTTTTAGTAAAACTATAAATTAAAAAGGAATTTGCTGTACGGAGATTTGCTGTACGGAGTCTGGAGAATTTTGCTGTACGGAGTCTCCAGACTCCGTACCCAATATGTTCTTCCGGAACTCCGTTCCGAAAACAAACTTCTTTTTCCAGTCTGGCAATCTGTACCAGGATGTCTTTATAGGTTAGGGCCCGATGGTATCACATTTTGTGACACCATCCCCTCTTCATCGTAGCTGGCGTTACACAGGGACACTTATGCGTTGACTCCGCCAACAATAAAAACGTTTCTCGATGACCTCTATTAAAGCAATATATCTGCAATCGCACAACAGTATTGCTACGGCCTGCGCCGGTGGCGGTATTTGAGATGTTATCTCCTACTTTTGCACAAACAACATCATGCTTTGCATTTACCACCACTCCACCGACCCGTATTTTAATATTGCCACAGATGAGTATATTTTTAAACACATCAAAGAAGACTGCTTTATGCTGTGGCGAAATGATAATGCCATTATTGTGGGCAAACATCAGAACACCCTGGCAGAAATTAATTTCGAGTATGTTAAGCAGCATCATATTCATGTAGTTCGACGACTCTCAGGGGGCGGTGCTGTTTACCACGACCTTGGCAATCTGAATTTTTCTTTCACAAAAACCGGTACAGACTCCACCCTGATGGACTTTGAAAAATACACAAGGCCTATTGTTGAAGTACTGCAAAGCCTGGGTGTGGATGCGCGATTTGAAGGACGAAATGACATCATGATTGACGGCAGGAAGATTTCCGGCAATGCAGAGCATATTTTTAAAAATAAAATTCTGCACCATGGTACCCTCCTGTTTTCTTCAGAAATGAAAAACGTGAGTGAAGCGCTCCGAATTAATCCGCTTAAATACAGAGATAAAGCGGTAAAATCCATTCCCAAAAGAGTAACCAATATTGCCGATCATCTCCCGGTGCCGTTAACGATAGAAGCATTCACACAAAAAATCATGGAGCACGTTATTTCCACTAATGCAGATTGTGTTCCCTATGCTTTTACAGAAGCAGACATTAGCGCAATCACTAAAATCAGAGAGGAGAAATATGCTACCGACGAATGGAATTATGGACTGTCGCCGGCCTACAGTTTCCGAAAAGAAATCAAAACTGCCGGTGGGATGCTGGAGATGAACCTTGATGTAGAAAAAGGCATTATTCGAAAGGTGAAGGTATTTGGAGATTTTTTTAATGAAAAAGATATCTCCGAAATAGAGCAGGCTCTGGAAAACCAACGCCATAACGAGGCGGCACTCAGGGCTGTATTAAGCAACTATAATATTGATGCCTATTTTAAAGGCATGGTGGCGGACGATCTGATTGCCGCACTTTTTTAGCCTGGATATGCAACGCCCCAACATCCAAATTCGCAACAAAGCTATCAGAACAGATGCCGGTATTAAGGCATACATGCGGGGGAGCGTTCCGCTCATGCCATCCTGCTCCATCCCGCTTCCTTTTTCCACTACAGCCTTATGCTATCCACCCTCCAGAACAGATGATTTTGAAAAATTCAATTGCAAATATTTTCGCTTCAGATAAATTTTAAAGGGCGCATATTTTTACTATATTGCCTGAATGTTTGTATAGTTCTTATTGAAAATATTGCATTACACACTAAACCAAATGTCAATGAACGAGAATGTTAACAAAAATGCCCTGTTTTACGGGAGCTGCTTTGCGCTGATTACCACTGCTTTCACCTTCAGCATCCGGGCGGGTATATTACCCCAGTTAGGTGAATCATTCAAACTCACAGCCGAGGAACTGGGGTTTATTAATCTGATGTTCTTCCTCGGGTTTCCCATCTCCATGATTCTGGGTGGATTGTTTTATTACACGGTAGGCCCAAAAAACATCATGTGGATTGCATTTGTGGCCCATACCCTGGGGATCATTTTCACCATTTACTCCGGAGGTTACGCATTGCTGCTGATTTCAACTTTGTTTAATGGCTTTGGGAACGGATGTACCGAAGCGGCCTGTAACCCCATGATTGCGGATATGTATCCGCGGGAAAAAGTGAACAAAATGCTGAACCGCTTTCACATGTGGTTTCCGGGAGGTATTGTTATTGGTAGTTTGATTTCTAAGTTTATGACAGATGCCGGTATGAGCTGGCAGGCACAGATGTGGGTTACCATGATACCCACTGTACTTTATGCCATTTTGTTTTTTGGAAAAACATTTCCCAAACCCAAATTCGAAGGATCTACCCACCTGGGCAAAAACTTCAAGGCAATGCTTACGCCTACTTATATTTTCTTATTCTGCTGTATGGCCCTCACCGCCATCAGTGAGTTTGGCCCGCAGCAGTGGGTAGGACTAATTATGAGTAAGAGTGGCGCAAGCCCCATGCTTATCCTGGCATTAGTTACCGGCTTGATGGCTGTGGGACGCTTTTTTGGCGGACAGGTTACCCATGCCCTGGGACAAACCGGTGTGTTGCTGATGGGAGCCATTTTTGCGGCTATCGGAATCTATCTGTTTAGTACCGTTACCGGTTCGATGGCCTATGTAGCTGCCATATTCTTTGCCATAGGCGTATGTTTTTTCTGGCCCACAATGGTTGGTGCCGTTGCTCAACGCGTTCCGCTCAGTGGTGCATTGGGCATGTCAATTATTGGAGGTGTGGGGATGTTTTCTACGGCCATCTTCCAGCCCATTATTGGCGCATGGATTGATAAATCGAGAGTTGCCATGGAAGCAACAGGACTTACAGGTAATGAGCTTGAACTTGCTGCCGGGCAGGACACCTTATCCAAAATGGTGGCTTTCCCCGCTATACTGATCGTTCTGTTCATCATATTCTTCCTGTGGCAGAAAAAAGCCAATCCCCGAAATGCTGCTGCAGCTGCTGTTTCGCATTAGGATGTGGGCA
>JADZFY010000297.1 GCA_020854215.1 Chitinophagaceae bacterium
TGCAGGCAAGAGGAAATATTGATAAATCTCTCAATGACCTGAATTATAACAGTTATGCAACTACATCTTTGAAGCAATCGGGCGCTAACGGCGGGTATGATTTTGGAAGATTCATCAACACACAATTGTATGGTGATCTGATTCTGAATGCCAGCCGTGAGCTGACGACTGATTTGAGCTTGTCGGCGACTGTAGGTGCCGGCATTAACGACGACAGAGGAATTTACAGCCAGTTCTCCACAGATGAAAACGGCGATGGATTGCGTTTTGCCAATGTATTTACGCTCGCCAATATTTTACCTTCCAACTTTAATGTTAGTGATGGTAGCAGTCACAGCCAAAGCCAGGCAGTTTTTGCAACAACGCAATTCAATTTCAAAGATTATTTATATTTAGACCTCACCGGACGAAATGACTGGTCTTCCGCTTTTGCATTTACTCCTGTGGAGAAAAAAGGGTATTTCTATTATTCTGCCGGGCTTACCGCCGTATTAAGTGAAATGCTACGCATGCCTGCTGCGATCTCTTACAGTAAAGTGAGAGTGTCGTATGCCAAGGTGGGAAATTCAGTACCATCGTATAGAACCAATCCTCCTGCTTATTACATAAATAATCAGACGGGGTCTTATCCTAATACTTCGGGACCTAAACCTGGTACATATTTGAAGCCGGAAGATAATCGCTCTTTTGAAGTTGGAACAGAATGGAGTTTTGCAAACAACCGGCTGGGGTTTGATTTTACCTATTATATCAACAATAATTTCCGCCAGTATATTGCAATTCCTGTTTCGGGAAGCAGTACCGGCAATTTGAGTACCTGGTATTTGAATTCCGGAAACATTAAGAATAATGGAGTTGAGCTCTCCGTGTATGCTACACCGGTACGTACCCGGTCTCTGAGCTGGACAACCACCTTTAATTTTGCTTCCAATAAAAACGAGGTGGTAAATATATCTGATGCGGCTTTGGGGGTAAGCCAAAAATATGTTGTACTTACAGGATTGAGTAACAACATGTATGGTTCTTACATTACTGAAGGAGGCTCCTGGGGTGATATTTATGGATACTTTTTCAAGAAAGATGCCAATGGCGCCATTGTAGTTGATGATGACAACGTTCCCATAAAGGGAGAAGAACCTAGTACAGTCTTAGGCAACCCATCGGTTAAAAAGCTGGGTAATCCCAATCCGGACTTTACGCTGGGTTGGAATAACAGTTTCAACTTTAAGAATTTTAGAATCAATTTCCTGTTTGACGGTCGTTTTGGAGGGGAAGTGATGGCTTTTTCTTCAGCGGTATTAGATCAGCTCGGAGTTACAAAAGCTACTGCTGATGCCCGTGATGCCGGTGGAGTTAAGATTGATGCAGTGCATGAGGACGGAACAAAGGTTGCAAGCCTGGATCCTAAAACATTCTTTACTTCGGTAGGAGGCAGGGATGGAATAAGTGAATACTACATGTACGACGCTACCAATATCCGGCTGCGGGAATTTTCTGTTGGATATAGCATTCCGGTTACAGCTAAATGGATAAAGAACCTTACCGTTTCCCTGATTGGCAGGAATCTCTTTTTCGTAACGCGCAAAGCGCCTTATGATCCTGAAACAACAATGGCAACAAATAATGGTTTGCAGGGAATTGACGTATTTGGTAGCCCTACTACCAGGAGTACAGGTCTTAGTGTAAAACTTGGTTTCTAATTTAAACTTCAAAAAAAATAGCTATGATAAGGATAAATAAATCAGTTTTAAATTTTTGTTTTGCGTTCTTTTTACTGGCGCTTGGGAGTTGTACTAAGAATTTTAAAGAATACAATACAAACAAAGATGCGCTCAGTGACAAACAGATGAGCGCTGATTATCAGAACCTTGGTGAGCCCCTGAAGCTGGCGCAATACAACGCTATTAACATGACAGACTGGATTTACCAATTGGTACAAAACCTGAATGGCGATGTCTATTCAGGTTATATGATGAGTCCGACCCCATTCAGAAACAATGTTAATAACACCAATTATTTCATGGTGGATGGATGGAATTATTATATGTGGGATGAGGGGTATTCGAATATTATGAAACCTATCCAAAATGTTTTGGAAGCGACAACTGCTCCGGAATATGCCTCATATCGTGCCTGGGCTAAGGTGCTGAGAGTAGAAGGAATGCACCGCGTTAGTGATATGTATGGCCCGATTATTTACACAAAGTATGGACAATCCAACAGTGACGGAAGCGTTTCATTTGATTCTCAAAAAGATGCTTATTATGCATTCTTTACAGATCTGGACTCAGCTATCAATGTATTTACAGATTTAGTGCAAAATGATGCTCCCGCGACCTTTAGCAAATTCGATCTGGTGTATGGTGGAAGCTTTGCAAAATGGTTGAAATTTGCCAATACGCTTCGTTTACGGTTAGCGATGCGGATTTCAAAGGCTGATCCTGTCAAAGCAAAAGCGGAGGGTGAAGCTGCCCTGGCTAATCCGGGAGGGTTATTAACAACTAATGATGATAATACGATCGTTGATTTAGGGAATAATATCTATCCTGTAATGGGAATTAAAAGCTGGAATGATATTAGAATCGGCGCTCCCTTAGCCTGCTACCTTAATGGCTATAACGATGCAAGGATATCACATTATATGTATAAAGCAACCGATCCGGCTGTTGCCGGCCAATATATCGGAATCCGGCAAGGTATTGATATTGATGCCAAGGGTAGGTACAGGGGCTATTCAGAGATTACAGATTTCCCCAATAAGATGCAACTAATGACCGCTGCCGAAGCCTGGTTTTTGAAAGCGGAAGCATCATTGAAAGGTTGGGCAGGCGCCGGTGACGCCCAGACAAATTATGAAACAGGAATTTCAACTTCTTTTGCACAATATGGAGAAGATGCATCTTCCTATATCACCAATAACACAAATAAACCGCAGCA
>JADZFY010000298.1 GCA_020854215.1 Chitinophagaceae bacterium
GGTGTGATACGACTGACCCCGGCTTCCAGAACACTGGAAGAGGTTTTTATACAGGCAGAGAAAAGCACCATGGAAATGGCTTTGGATAAAAAGATTTTCAATGTAGGCAAAGACTTGGCCAATGCAGGAGGAACTGCCGCAGACATCTTAAGCAATATTCCTTCCGTTTCAGTAGATGTAGAAGGTAATGTGAGTCTGAGGGGAAGCAGTGGTGTGCGAATCCTGATTGATGGCAAACCATCAGGATTGGTGAGCCTTAAAGGAGGTAGTGGATTACAGCAGTTACAGGGAAGCATGGTAGAACGGGTTGAAATCATTACTAATCCTTCTGCCCGCTACGAAGCAGAAGGCATGGCAGGTATTATTAATATTGTTTTAAAGAAGGAACGCAAACAGGGTTTAAACGGCTCCTTTGATGTGGTAGCCGGCTATCCTGAAAATTTTGGATTAGCTGCGAATGTGAACTACCGGCATAAAAGTTTTAATTTCTTCGTAAACTATTCCGCATCCTATCGAAATGCACCGGGAAAAAACAGTCTGTACCAGGAGTTATACAGAAACGACAGTACTTTTATTTCCACAAAAAATATGGAGCACCGGTTAAAGGGGATGTATAACAATGCGAGAGCCGGACTGGATTACTACTTCGATGATAAGAATATTTTAACCGCTGCATATACCTACCGAATCAGTAAAGGGAAACGTTATTCCGATATTTTTTATCACGATTATCAATCCACCCTGCAAAACCTTACCGGAACAACCCACCGCACACAGGACGAAACCGAAACCGAACCCAATTCGGAATATGCGCTCAGTTACAAAAGAACCTTCTCCCGTAAAGGACAGGAATTTACCGCAGATGTACGCTATCTCGACAATTGGGAAAACTCAGACCAATATTTTGGACAGCAAAGCTATAAACCCAACGGTAGCCCTACAGACATCCCCTATATCTTACAACGCTCGTTAAATGATGAAACGGAAAAACAATATCTTACTCAGATTGACTATGTTCATCCTTTTGGTGAAAAAGGAAAATTCGAGACCGGATTGCGTAGCAGCTTTCGAAATATGACCAACAATTATTCGGTTACCGAAAAAGATATTGATAACAACTGGTTCGAACTTCCGGGCCTTACTAATAATTTTTTGTACGAAGAAAATATTAATGCGATTTATGCGATTGCAGGAAATAAAGTAAAAAAAGTTTCCTACCAGGTGGGACTCCGTGGTGAGTGGACCAATGTAACCACTACACTCAAACAAACCAACGAGGTGAACCCCAGGCACTACCTCAATCTCTTCCCAAGCGCACACTTAACCTACGACTTTCCAAAAGGACATGCAGTGCAGTTGAGTTATAGCAGACGAGTACGTCGCCCGTTGTACAACGATCTTAGTCCGTTTATGACCTATAGTGATAACCGCAACTACTATAGCGGAAATCCCGATCTGGACCCTGAGTTCACCCATTCGTTTGAAATGGGGCATCTCAAATACCTGGATAATGCATCCATCAGCTCATCGCTATACTACAGGTATACGAGAGACAAAATCTTACACGTTCGAACAGTGAATGAACAGGGCAACTCCATTACAATGCCACAAAACCTCGCCACTGAAAATTCATTCGGAGCAGAATTTACCGGATCCTATTCGCCTTTTAACTGGTGGAAGACCGATGCCAGCTTCAACTTCTTCCGCGCCATTACTAACGGCAGCAACCTCAGCCAGAACATGAAAAGTGATACCTATGGCTGGTTGTTTCGGTTGTTATCCAAAGCCACTGTTTGGAAAAATATGGAAATACAAATTCGGGGTAACTATGAATCTCCGCAACAAACGCCACAGGGGCGGAGAAAATCCATGACATCCATAGACCTTGCATTTAATAAGGATATTTTAAAAGATAAAGCCACACTAACACTGAACATATTAGACTTATTTAACTCACGCAAATACCGGTCTGTTATTGAAGGTGCTAACTTTTATACGGAAAGTATGTCGCAGGGCCGATTAAGGCAAACGAACCTCACGTTTAACTACCGTTTAAGGCAGGCAAAGAAAAAAGTGAAGGAAGGTCTGGACCAGGAATAACACCTGTAAATCTAAATTTTGTTCACATTAAACTTCATCGCGGATTGGGACATTTCTGCTGGGCATCTGCCACGGCAATCAGCACCATATTAACAATACTTCGCACAGTACTTCCCAACTGCAACACGTGAACCGGTTTAGCTAAGCCCAGCAACACCGGGCCGATCGTGTCAAAACCGCCCAGTTCCTGCAAGAGGTTGTACGCGATATTCCCCGCGCTTAAATTAGGGAATATTAAAACATTCACATCCTTATCCACCAGTTCACTGAACGGATAGTTTTCCCGGAGGATGTCTTTATTAAACGCCAAAATACCCTGCATTTCGCCGTCAGCAATACAATCAGGACTTCTTTGTTTTACCAGCTCACGGGCTTTACGAACCAAAACGGCCTCATCCGTATTACTGCTGCCGAAATTAGAGTAACTCAGCATCGCTATTCGGGGTGTAATACCAAAATTCCTTATCTCTTTTGCCACCATCAGGGTAATATCCGCCAATTCTTCTGCTGTGGGGTTAAAGTTTACGGTGGTGTCGGCAAGAAACAACGGACCTTTTTTGGTAACAATAATGTACATACCTGCTATTTTCTTTACCCCATTTTCTGTACCAACAATTTCCAGGGCCGGCTTTACCGTTTCGGCATAATTACGGGTAAGTCCGCCAATCACCGCATCGGCATCGCCCAAGTTCAACATCATGCAGGCATATCGTATCCTGTCTTTCATAATCTTTGACGCCTCGTAGTGGTTTACGCCCCGTCGCTGTCTTTTTTTGAAATACAGGTCGGCATATTCATGCCGCTTTTGGCTCCACGCGTCGCTGCGTGGATCAATCACCGGAATTCCGTCGAGGTCTATTCCGTTTTGTCTTGCAATCTTTTCAATTCGTTTCTCCTCCCCTAACAGGATCGGAAATGCGATATTTTCATCCAGCACAATCTGTGCTGCTTTAAGTATTCTCACATTATCCGCCTCTGCAAAAACCACGCGCCGCGGGTCCATCCTGGCCTTACTGCTTATCACCCTGAACAACTGATTATCATTTCCCAGCCGGTTGTCCAACTCAATTTTATATTTTTCCCAATCCGAAATGGGATGCCGGGCTACACCGCTTTCTATAGCAGCATTGGCTACAGCCGGTGAAACCGCAGCAAGCAGCCTGGGATCAAGCGGTTTGGGTATGATATACTGCGGACCAAATACGATATTCCGTTCGCGGTATGCAAGTGTTACCATATCGGGAACCGGTGTTCGGGCTAAATCCGCCAGCGCTTTCACTGCGGCCATTTTCATAGCCTCATTAATCTGGGTAGCCCTCACATCGAGTGCCCCGCGAAAAATATAGGGAAAGCCCAGTACATTATTTACCTGGTTGGGATAGTCGCTGCGGCCGGTAGCAATGATGATGTCCTTTCGGCAAGCGGATGCCGCTTCATAGCTTATCTCCGGATCAGGATTGGCCAGCGCGAAAACAATAGGATTTTTCGCCATGCTCTTTACCATATCGGGTGTAACAGTATTGGCTGCACTCAAACCGATGAACACATCGGCGCCCCGCATGGCGTCGTTTAAGGTGATATCTGATTTTGTAGTTGTAGCAAAACGCTGCTTAACTGCATCCAGTCCATGCCTGCCCTTATGCAATACACCTTCTTTATCAAACAATATAAAATGATCACTTTTCGCGCCCAGTGCTTCATATAACTGTACGCAAGCCATTGCAGCAGCACCTGCTCCGTTCACCACAAATTTCACTTTCCCAATTTTTTTGTGCTGCAATTCGAGCGCATTTAACAGTGCCGCAGAGCTGATAATGGCTGTGCCATGCTGGTCATCATGCATCACGGGAATATGCATGCTATCCTTCAACGCCTTTTCTATATAGAAACATTCCGGCGCTTTAATGTCTTCGAGGTTAATACCTCCAAAAGTGGGCTCGAGTGCCTGCACAATCTGCACAAATCTTTCAGGATCTTTTTCATTGATTTCGATATCAAACACGTCAATATCCGCAAACATCTTAAAGAGTACGCCTTTACCTTCCATTACCGGCTTGCCTGCCTCGGGTCCAATATCACCCAAACCCAAAACCGAAGTGCCGTTGCTGATTACCGCTACCAGGTTGCCTTTTGCAGTGTACTTATATACCATCTCCTTATCCCGTTGAATTTCTTTGCAAGGCTCCGCCACACCGGGTGAATAAGCCAGCGACAAATCCCGTTGCGTTTTGGCTTCTTTAGTGGGTACTACTTCAATTTTTCCGGGCCTGCCTTTGGCATGATATTCCAGCGCCTGTTGTCTTCTCAGTTCTTTTGACATAGGAGAACATTTGTACCACAAGTTAATCAAAACAAAAAGCTTCCCGAAAATGATCCGGGAAGCCTTAGTTGTGCACAAAAGAGCAGCATACTATCTTAAAAACAGCAGCTCGCGGTATTTCGGCAACAACCAGTATTGATCATCTACCAGCAATTCCAGCTTATCTACATGGTAACGGATCTTTGTAAAAAATGCATCCTTCACCTGGCTTTGATAAGCGATGGCTTTGGTGCGGGAATCTTCTATTTTGTTTACTACTTTTCGGGCTTCAATCATTTTTTCCACTCCGTCTGCTACTGCCGCAATGTGTTCTGATATCTTCTTTAAAATCTGGAGTTGATTTGCATACGCTGATTCGGGCAAACCAAGGTCTTTTAGTCCTTTGATGTTTTCGATCAGAATATTCTGGTATTTTACCGCATTGGGTAAAATATGACTGGTACACAGCTCGCCCATAATGCGGCTCTCAATCTGAACCTTTTTAATATATTTTTCCAGTTCAATTTCGTGCCTGGCTTCCAGTTCGGCGTGACGATAAATACCCAAATCGTCAAACAACTGCTTGGCGCTGTCGGTAATCATAGCATCCAATGCAAGTGGCGTTGTTTTTACGTTGGGTAACCCGCGGCGTTCTGCTTCGTGGTGCCATTCTTCACTGTAGCCGTCTCCTTCGAACAATACCTTTTCAGAACCGGCAATATATTCGCGGATAACCTGCATGATGGCAATTTCCTTTTTATCACCTTTCTCTATCAATCCATCCACCTCTTTTTTGAAATTAACCAGTGTTTTGGCCACAATTCCGTTGAGCACCGTCATTGGGATACCGCAATTGGCTGTTGATCCCACGGCGCGGAACTCGAATTTGTTTCCGGTAAAGGCAAATGGAGAAGTGCGGTTACGGTCGGTATTGTCGAGCAACAATTCCGGAATATTTTTATGAATATCCAATTTTAGCAACAGTTCATCCTGCTCAGAAAAGTTATCTCCTACCCTGGTCTTTATTTCGGTAAGCACGTCGTTGAGGTATTTACCAATAAACACCGAAAGGATTGCGGGTGGTGCCTCATTGGCACCCAACCTGTGATCGTTGCTTTCGGAAGCAATTGAAGCACGCAACAAATCTGCATAATCATCAACCGCTTTAATTACGTTCACAAAGAAAGTGAGGAACATGAGGTTGGTCTTTGGTGTTTTCCCCGGAGCCAGCAGGTTAACGCCGGTATCGGTAGACATACTCCAGTTGTTGTGTTTGCCACTTCCATTAATACCTGCAAATGGCTTTTCATGTAACAATGCCATCAGGTTATGCCGCCTCGCTATTCTGGTCATCAAATCCATCAAAAGGATATTATGATCAACTGCGAGGTTCGCTTCTTCGTATATTG
Source organism: Chitinophagaceae bacterium (assembly GCA_020854215.1). Taxonomy (GTDB): domain Bacteria; phylum Bacteroidota; class Bacteroidia; order Chitinophagales; family Chitinophagaceae; genus Agriterribacter. The sequence continues at coordinate 5,809 of JADZFY010000298.1, forward strand.
GTGCACATTCAAACTGGGCCGGTGCCACTTCGTTATGACGGGTTCTTAACGGAATTCCCAAACGATATGCTTCTTCTTCAAAATCTTTCATAAAAGCATATATCCTTTCGGGGATAGAACCAAAGTAGTGGTCCTCCAACTGTTGGCCTTTAGCCGGTGAATGTCCGAAAACGGTGCGACCGGTCATTACCAGGTCGGGACGGGCATTGGCTAAACCGGCATCTACCACAAAATACTCCTGCTCCCATCCTAACGTGGCAATCACTTTGGTAATATTTTTATCAAAGTAATTACATACGTCTACCGCAGCTTTATTGAGCGCTTCGAGGGAGCGAAGCAACGGTGTTTTGGTATCTAAAGATTCGCCGGTATAGGAAACGAATATAGTGGGAATACAAAGCGTGTTGGCATCACCAATGTTCATAATAAATATGGGTGAAGTGGGATCCCAGGCGGTATAACCTCTCGCTTCAAAAGTTGCTCTTAAGCCACCGGAAGGAAAAGAAGAAGCATCCGGCTCCTGTTGAATCAATGCAGCACCGTCAAACTCTTCAATGGGTGTTCCATCACCTTTAAGCGTAAAAAATGAATCATGTTTCTCTGCCGTTGTTCCGGTGAGGGGCTGAAACCAATGGGTAAAATGTGTAACGCCCTTTGCCTCTGCCCAATGCCGTAAGCCTGCGCCAATGTGATTTCCCATCGTGCGGTCAATTTTTTTGCCCGTTTTAATGGAAGCCACAAGGCTCTTATAGGCCTCATCACTCAAATATTCGCGTGCCGTCTTTAAGGTAAAAACATTCTCGCCAAAAATGCCGGTTATTTTCTGATTCCCTTCTACGAGAATCTCCTTACCCAAACCAGAAAGGTGATTGATAGCATTAAATCTTAAAGATTCCATTTAATTTTAATTTAAAATATTAAAATATTACTCATTTATAAATCGGGAGCGAAAATATTTATTTTACTCAGTAAAATTCAATTTTTGATGATATTTTTTTTGATTACACCATCATTTTTGAAATTTAATCAAGGAATTGATACATATATTTTTATCTTATTTGTTATCAGCTCCTGGTTTTACGTAACAACATAATGGAAGTAACAGAAAAATAATATATAGCGCTTTATACCGCACGATTGCACCGGGAAAAGGAACCGTATAGCCAATAAGCAATAGCCCGCTTATTGCCACAAAGAGCAGAAAAAGATAATAAGGCTGACCTATTTGCTGCAACAAGTGCTTTCCGGAACGTTTTATGGCAACAATAATCACGAACAATATCAGGAGCAGCTCCATAAATGCCATGAAATGAAATGGGCTTTTAATCTCACTGATATAGGGGCGCAGCAAAACGTGGTTTACCGCCTCGGGAAACACCCGCACATAGCTGGCAGTTGTAGGCTCCAATGGTGTTAGCGGCAATACAGTATTGGCCTTAAGGGCTAAAAATTGATGCTGCTTTTCTGCAAGCCGTAGCGGCAGGTTAAACACCGGACGAAAATGAGCAGATAGAAAAAAGAATAGAATACAAACCCCATACAGCCCGGTAAATACCAACCATGGCTTTCTAACAATTTTTGCAGATAACCACCAGGCAGCTAAAGCAGGTAATAGCAAAACCGCATTTACATTACGGAACAGGTAAATAAACAGGAAACTGATGAGTGCAATTGCCCACCCTTTAACTGTAACTTTTCCCCTGATACCGGCGTTCGCAGTAAAAATCAACTGCCCGGTAAAAAAAAGTATCAGCCCGTCCTTATCTATACCGCTGTTCCAATACAGGCAGGAAGGCAGAAAAAAAAGAATACCGAACAGAAGCAGCTTGTTTTTAGGCGAATAGGCAGCTGTTACAAGAAACAGACGATACAGCCCATAAAACGAAAATGCATTAAACAGAACAACATTTACATAATAGTTACCGCCGCTGAATACATTGAAAATCGCAAGCAGCTTGATCAATAAGTTTTCGCCGGCATTGCTCCAGGCCGCATCATCCGAGGATGAAAAAAAATCGCCCGCATTATTAAAATGTAACCCCGACGTAAAAAAAGCCAGGGGTTGTTTCAACAGCTTCTGATATTCCGCCAATGATTCTCTGAAATAGAGCCAGCTATCACTAGTTTCGAAAACATGTGCATATAAATAACCGTAAACAATACCTGCCAACAGCTTTGCAGCAAATGCCCCTGAAAGCCATTTTTTATCAAGAGGACTCCCTAACTTTTCATTCAGCCGCAGAAACAACAGCACAAAGCCGGCACTGTAAATAAGACCAATAACGATATAAAAAGCAGCGAACAATAGTCAGAATAATTATTAATAAAGAGGATGCGCTAAAATAGTGTATTGCCCCCTGATTGAATAAATTTTTACAGAATAGCTGCGAACACTTATTTTTAAACGCTTTTTATTTGACTATGCCAAAAATTTTAATAGGTGTTTCCAGTTCGTTTTGTGCAAACTTCCTGAAGGGGCAGGTAGCATTTCTGGCAGGTCATGGGTTTGAAGTTATTATTGTTAGCGGGCCAGGGGAAGAAATTAGCATGCTGGCTAAAAAAGAAAACGCCAGGCTGTTTACGGTAAATTTCACCAAGAAAATCACTCCGGTCAGGGACTTTTTTCAATTGCTTTATCTCATCCGGCTTATCCGGCGTGAGCGGCCTGAAATTGTGAATGCGGGTAACCCGAAGTCCGGTTTCTTAATCATGCTGGCTTGTTGGTTTACCACACAGCCGAAAAAGGTTTTTACGCTGCACGGTCTTTTGTCGGATACAAAATACGGATTGCTTCGCTGGTTAATCAGCGCAACGGAAAAACTATCCTGTCGTATTGCAGATAAAGTAATCGTGGTAAGCCCTTCGCTACTCGAACATGCGGAAAAAAGAAAGATTCTGCCAATAGGAAAAGGTGTTGTAGCAGGCAGAGGAAGCGCCAATGGTATTGACCTGGCTTCTTTCACCAGGAGCGAGGTGATTACCGCTAAAGCAGCAGCACTCAGGAAACAAATGGGAATCACGGGCTCAGAAATGATACTCGGCTTCGTAGGACGGCTATCGAAGGATAAAGGGATAGACATCCTCTTTGCCGCATTTAATGCACTCCGAAAAGAGTATCCGTTTTTACGGATGGTGCTTGCAGGACCTATAGTGGAAGAAAATCTTTTTTCAAAACACCTGTTTAGGCAGTTGTACCACGATGAGGGCATATTCTACCTTGGAAAGCTACCTGATGTTGCCCCCGTTTACGAAATTGTAGATATTTTGATAGTTCCATCATTGCGTGAGGGCTTCGGAAATGTGCTTATTGAAGCCGCCGCCATGGAAGTACCAGTGGTAGCCTCAGATATACCCGGCTGCAGAGACGCTGTACAGCCAGGCATAAATGGGGAACTGTTTGAGAAAGGAAACATTTCCGCGTTAACGGATGTGTTGAAGAAACTCCTGCTTAACGAACCGCTCCGGCGGCAATACGGCAGCAATGGACGACGATTCGTGAACGAGCATTTTTCAAATGAAACAATATGGCGGGAACAACTTCACATATATAATACCCTGCACCGGTAACTTTTTACATCGTGCCGGTTGAAAAGGAATAACCTGTTTGGGGGATTGCACGTGAACGCATTAATGATTATTTTAAGACCCGGTTCAATACAATCGTTCTTAAAATCACAAACCTCAGCAGCATGACACTTTCCGAACATTTGTCTAACAACAGGTCTCCCAAACGAATACTTGCACTCGACGGCGGTGGAATCCGCGGCGCTTTATCACTCGGTTACCTTCAACAGGTTGAAAACGTTTTGCGTAAGCAGCATGGCAATGATAAGCAGTTCAGGTTGTGCGACTATTTTGACCTCATTGGCGGCACCAGCACCGGATCCATAATTGCCTCCTGTTTAGCCATTGGCTTAAAAGTGCAGGAAATTAAGGATATGTATATGGATTTAGGCGACAAGATATTCGGGAAGAAAAACAAATGGTGGAAGATTTTTGAGATTGACGACCTGCTGAAAGCCACCTACAAAGCAAAGCCCCTCGAAGATGAACTTCAAAAACTTTTTGGCGACATCACCCTGGGAAGCGACAAAATAAAAACCGGGTTGTGTGTAATCGCCAAACGGGCAGATACCAACAGCGTATGGCCACTGATCAACCATCCCCAGGGCAAATATTACGACAGCGCAGACGGAACGAACAAAGACATTTTGTTATGGAAAGCCGTTCGGGCCAGTGCAGCGGCGCCTACTTATTTTTTACCACAGATCATCGAAGTGGGCGGAGGCTTACATGAAGCGGCATTTGTGGATGGCGGCGTGAGCATGGCCAATAACCCGGCGCTCCAATTATTGATGGTAGCCACTTTGCAGGGTTTTCCGTTTCGGTGGAAAGCAGGCGCCGGTAATTTGCTGGTTGTTTCCGTAGGCACGGGCATGAGCAAGTGGAAGCAAATACCTGCGGATGTCAAAAAGAATAATCTTTTAAACTGGGCAAAGCAACTCCCTGATATGTTTATGCAGGACGCCAGTTGGCATAACCAAATTATGTTGCAATGGCTGAGCAACTCTCCCACTGCCTGGCCTATTGACGGAGAAATAGGCAAATTGGAAAATGATTGCATTGTGGGTAACAAAAAAGATGGTGGATGGATGACATACCTGCGGTATAATCTTTGGCTTGATGCGGAAACACTGAACCCGCTGATGAAAAAAAGCTACACACAAAAAGAAATTGACGGTCTTACGGAAATGAGTAATGCCGGCAGCCGTTTTGAGTTGTATGATATTGGTGTGAAGGCTGCATCTTCCGCGGTACAGGAAAATCACTTTTCCGAAACTTTCAAAATTTAACTCATGCCTGAGCTTTGTTTTGTACTGATGCCCTTTGGCACAAAAACAGACGGAAATAAAAAGGAAATTGATTTCAATAAAGTGTACGGGTCCTTTATTAAAAAAGCGATCGAACAGGCCGGGCTTACTCCAATAAGGGCCGATGAAGAAAAAGGCGGCGGGTTTATTCATAAGCCCATGTATGAGCGATTGCTGTATTGCGAATTTGCCATTGCCGACCTGAGTTTTGCCAACGCAAATGTGTTTTACGAGTTGGGCATACGCCACGCTGCCAAGCCATTCACCACCATTAGTATTTTTGAGAGTAATACCAAGCTTCCTTTTGATGTGGCGCCATTGAGGGCAATGCCTTACAGCTTTGAATCGGGCGAGGTTACCCATTGTGAGCAAAATATTAAAACGCTGTCCGATTTAATCCAAATCAACCTTAACGCCCAACAGGCGCAAAACGACAGTCCGATTGGTGAGATGATTCCCAATTATGATTTCCCCGTTTTGAATGCGCTGCAAGCCAACGCCGAGTCATTCAAAGAAGTAATCAGGGAAACCCAGGACACCAAGCAGAAAATTCAAAACCTGGTAAAGCAATGGAAACAATGGGATAAAAAGAAGGAGGAAAACCAATCATCGCCCGATGAAAAAGCATTGGCCGAACAGGAAATGCAAAAACTCACCCAACAGGTAACCACCATTGAAAAGGAAGCAGGAAAAGGATTAAAATACAATTACGATTTGGTATACGCACTTATGAGCGCCTATAAAACCATGAATGTGTTTGCGGAAGTAGTACGTATGATCCGCCCGATGGTTGCCCAGGAAAGAAAAGGAGATATTTACCTTCACCAACAGCTCGCCCTGGCGCTGAATAAAACAAAGGAAAGGAATGAAGCGGAAAAGGTGCTCACCAATATCATACAGCAATACGGTGCCGACCCGGAAACGAACGGATTACTGGGGTCAGTATATAAAGGACTGATGGATGACAATGTCAATGATGAACTGTTGGCTCCCGCATATCGTCATAAATCTGTTGAAGCCTATCTTTCCGGCTTTGATGCCGATCCGCGGGACTATTACCCTGGCGTAAATGCACTGAGCTTACTCTACTTCGATAATCCCGGCGACGAGCGTTTCAAAAAATATTTCCCCCTGGTGTATTACTCCGTACAAAGGCAACTGGAGGTAAACAAAAACAATTATTGGGTTCAGGCAACTGCGCTCGAACTTTCCGCACTGGAGCTCAATGAAACGAATGCAATAAATTATTTAGCGGCGGCCTTAACCTGCAATCCGGCCCAATGGGAAAAAACAACAACCGCAGATAATCTGAAAAAGATATACAGCCGGGCATTGCTGCTGAAGGATAAGGAACAACTAAAATGGCTGAATACCTGCATTGCAAAACTTAGTTAAACTGAATATTTATGGCGTATCGTGATCAATGGAAAATGCTTCACGTGCTCAATACAAGTAAACACGGAATGCTGAAAGAATCCGAACTGGTTGAAATGGGAATAGATTGTTTTCCCGACACCATTCAACTCCTTCATCAAGATGGAATTGTAGAAAGGGATAGTTCGGGCACCTATAGCCTTCACCCCATTGTTCACCGCCTGCTCAATAAATTTATGATCGCTATGGGAACAGGCGACATGAAGGAAATTTATGTTGACGTTCCGTCATGCTTTGTGGTGATGCCTTTTTCAGAAAAATGGTCCAACACGATATTCCTCGATTTCATAGCTCCTGCGGTCAAAAAAGCGGAAATGGAATGTGTGCGGGGAGATATGATTCCGCGCGTGGGCAAATTATCAGAAAATATCGTAAAAGAAATTCAGCGGGCAGGACTGGTTATTGCGGAAATTTCTGCACCCAACGCCAACGTATTTTATGAAATCGGTATTGCGGATACCATAGGAAAAGATGTGCTCCTGTTGTATGAAAAAAGTACCCGGCACCATTTACCCGCCGACATTCAGGGTGCCCATTATTTTCCTTACGATGAAAATAAACTCACCGATGAGGTTACTTCTCTTGCAGAAAACATGAGGCAATGGAAAGAAAAAAACCGGGTGGACAACACGCTGAAGTATTGCCGCAAATAGAACAGTATGGAACTACTTGCTCAAATAACGATATACAAGGGTCGTGATTACTCCGCCATTCAATTATTAGAGGGCGACCTTTCTGCTATTCCCAGAGAACACGCTGTGGATATCCTCGTTGTCTCTGCATTCCCTAATAGCTATATACCATTAAAAGGAACCTTATTCCTAGCCCTGCATGAAAGGGGATTGTCGGTTGAGACGCTGGCAAAAAACAAAGCCAGCGACCTATTAGCGCCACTGGGATGCTGGCTGTCTGCACCGCTTACACCGACACAGCGCCAACAGTTCAATTTTAAGCAGATACTATGTTTTGAACCCGGGCGTCACAGTAAAGAACCGCAAACCATTGTAGGAAATATTTTCAGATGCATCAACACCTTCGCGTTCAACGAGGATAATGATGAGATCGCGATGCCGGTACTGGCATCCGGAAATCAGAAAGTTCCCATTGAGCAGATGATGCCCGCCCTGCTGGAGAACGCCATTTTCTGGCTGCAAAATGGGCTCCCACTCAAATGTATTAAGCTGGTGCTGCATGGACCTGAACAGGTGCGGCTGGCAAAACCCATCTTTGAAAAAATAAAACAACAAACCGAAAAAACTACCCACGAAGAAAAATTATTTATCCCGGAACTTCCGGAGGCTGCTCCCGATTTGCAACATCACACTTTAAACACCGGCAGCACGACGGACATTCCGGAAATCACCGTCGGGCAAATCGGTACAACCATCATTCCGCCCGAACCACCAACAACACCAGGACAAACCTCAACATCCGCGTATGATTTATTCATCAGCTATGCGCATAAGCAAACCGAAGCGGTAAACGAATTCGTAAGAGAACTGAAGGCAAGAAATGACAGGCTCAATATCTTTTACGACAGAAACAGTATTCCGCCTGGTGGAATGTGGATCAGGAAAATCTCCGATGCCATCCAGCATTCAAAAGCGGTACTCTGTATATTAACCCCCGCATACAGCCAGTCTGATGTGTGCTGGGACGAGTTTCAATGTGCTAAAGTAATGGAGTTAAGAAACAAAACGAGTGTCATAAAAACCATCTATTTTATGATGGATAAAGATATGCCTCCCATATTCGCCATTTACAGTTATATTGATTGCACGGAAGCTGATATTCAAAAACTAAAAAACGCGGTTGACCAGTTTTGTTAGTAGCGTTCGGCATCCATAACAAACAAAAATGAAGTACAAAGAGATTTTGAATTACTTGCGGATTACTTGCGGATTAGGAAAGACAGCAATTACAAATTTATTTTTGTAACTTTAACCACATCTTCAACTTACGCACTGAGGTAACCGAAACGAAACAACCCGCTATTATTATTTCCAACCCACGAACCCCTGAAATTAAAATTCAATCCTTTGCAATACTGCACGCTCCCGGCTCTACTGAAATTTAGTGTTACTTCATTTCTAAATCAATATGGCCGATATATTTATCAGTTATTCGAGCGAAGATAAAACCAGGGTGAAAATCGTGGCAGAAGCATTGGAGCGAAAGGGCTGGAGTGTTTGGTGGGACCGGCAGATACCGGTGGGGCAGAGATTTGACACGGTGATAGAGCAGGAACTGGGTGAATCCAAATGCGTTGTTGTCATCTGGACGCAACGTTCGGTAAACTCAGAATGGGTAAAAAATGAAGCCAGCGATGCCGCCCAACGAAATATACTGGTGCCCCTGCTACTCGAAGATGTAAAAATACCTCTTGCCTTCCGTCGTATTGAAGCTGCACGTTTAACCGGGTGGAGCGGTGAACCCGATCATCCCGAACTCACCATTCTTTTTAATGCAGTTGATTCCATTATTAATGGTAAGCCGGCGGACCAGGCAACAACAAACAACGAACACCTGCACGAAACCACAACGCAGTACATCGAAAAGAAGAAAAGAAAATACCTTTTACTCACCGGTGTATGTCTTTTGATTGCTGCTTTGTTGTTATACTTTTATTTCAGATGGCTATACGTCAATACCATCAGGCAAAACCATCTCCTGATCTTCTTCACCACCGTCATACTTTTTGGAATTTCAACAGGCATGGCGGCGTTCGCAGCTATACGTTACCGGTTAATAACAACAAACAAAATTTCAAATACACGTATTCAACTTATTCCGCCGGGTTTGGCGTTGGTACTTGTTGTTTCGGGCCTTCTCTTTTTACCGAGAAAGTCCGGTCCGAGATTAGTTCGCATTGAAGGACAGGTTAAAACAGCCGCTGAAATACCCATTAAAGACGTAGAGGTGAATGCCGACGGTACACGATTCTACGCCACCACTATCACGAACGGCACTTATCGGCTTATCCTCGAAAACTATAGTATTGGAGATGAAGTAACGCTCACCACCTCCACCAAAGACTTTGAGGACAAAACCATTGCCGTTAAGATTAGCAGCCGGGATATGAAAGTAGATTTTGTTTTGAACCCGGTAAGCCGTTCCCGCAACGGCGATCATTAACCCGCAACCTGCGTGAATGACACACTCATCTATGAAGGATAACAGTAACGGTTAGGAACAAAACGTTATGCGTGTGTTCGCCGTACAACACTACCGGAACAGTCAGGAATTCTGATTCGTTCCGTTGAATCAAATGTCTTCTTCATTAAAATCCACAACGGATGAAAAGATGTATTACAGCAGTCGTTATACTCTTAATGCTCTGCCATACGGTTTACGGCCAGGTGCTGGTTATTAAAGGCAGAATCAGATGCCTTAATGAGCGTCCTAACTCTACACGCGGTGCGGAGCATATTGTTGTTGTACCGGCGTTCATTCCGTCCAAATCGACCATCACTGCCTCCACGCCGCCCGGTTACTTTGAATGCAATACAGGTGTTCCGTTCGAAAACCTCCAGGATAAAGAGGTAAGTCTGTATATTGTTTCGGGCTGCAGCCGGTGTGGCGAAACCACAAAGCGGGTTTTCATCTCCGAAGACAGGGACAAAGCAAACAGGGACGACACCAAAACCTTTGTTACCGTAAGGGAATGGAAATTCAACGCCAACTGCAACGATATTGAATTGCCGCCGTTTCGTGCAGACAGTGTACTTAGTGTAGTTGTACAACAACCCGCACAAGGACTTGGTCAGATCACTAATGCAACAGCCCTTGTGGGAACACCTGCTTTGTTAAACCTCCTTACCAACCTGGCTCCTATTATTGGCACCGTATCTAATTTTGGAATTTTCAGCGTACAGGAACTCGGACCCGGAAAGATCGAATACGGACGCTTTCTCTTTTCATCCGCCTTAACGCATACCGCCAATACCGGCTTTAATTTTTCACCTGTCCGAGACATTTCCGAAGCCGTTTTCTGGAATCCATCTGCAATCGCACACAGCCGAAAGCCGTACAATATCAGTTTGCTCACCAATATTAAGAATTATGGAAAGCTATCCGGTTTCGCAAGACTTAATGACAGGTTATCGCTGGGCGGAGGTTTTATCTTTACACAGCAGGATGAATACCGGAACACGCTATTTGCCAAAATTTCAAACCCCGGCAATAAGGTGGTGATAGATTCCTTTCTCACCAAACTTCGCGAATACGCCGCATTCCTAAGCCCGGCTGTTAAGTTCAACGAAAAAATCAGCGCCGGATTGGCGATCAAACATATATGGCAACGCGTGACTATCCCCAATCTGTTAGAAATAGGATTTGATGATAACGGGGCAACCACCAACATATACACGGATAGTGTTGTCAACAGGCGCAAATGGGATATTGATCTTTCCTTTTCCTACAAAGTGAACAATTCCCTGCAGTTGGGAATTAACCTCATGAACCTGGCGGGCAGTAAATTATTTACCGATGCATTTGCCGCCGGTGAAAACCCCGGCAATCTTCTCCAAGGCCAGCGTTCACTGGGCATTGGCGCCTGTTATAAATGGCAGCGATTTAATTTCGGAACAGACCTCCTGTTTACAAAAGATGGCTTTTATGATGCCGCCCTTGGAGTAAACTACGTACCCTTTAATAATGCATTATTGTCCGCAGGACTGGCGGTAAAGCAACTCAGCTTTTCGGCTGCCTTCCGGATCAAGCATTTCAGAATAAGTTATATTGACGACAACAGTCTTTTGGTTAACGAAAAACGAAAAGGAAAATCAGGTATATTAAACGGACGAATATTCGGTGGATTTTTATTTGATTTTTAAAGGGATGAAAAGGCGGTGGACAACACCCATCGGTTCGGAAATAATGATGAAGGGTGAGATTTTTTGTTTTACTGTCTGTCCATTCACGAATAATTCATGAGCGGCATTATTTGAAAACATATCCGTGTCCACAATGGTAACATCATCGGTGTTGCCGGGTTTAACAAGTATCTTCTCAACAAATACATTCAAGTATGGCGAATGAAAAAAAATGTTTTGTAGTAATGGGTTTCGGTATAAAAACGGATTTAGCTACGGGGCGCAAGCTCAATCTCGACAAGTCGTACCAGGCCCTGATTAAACCGGTAGTGGAAAGCAAAAATATAACATGTGTACGTGCAGATGAGATACGGCATTCCGGCTCGATTGATCTGCAGATGTACCAGCAGCTGCTTTCAGCAGACATTGTAATCGCCGATCTTTCTACCGCCAATGTAAACGCTTTCTATGAACTGGGCATCCGGCATGCATTAAAGCCGCGCAACACCATTATCATATCGGAAGAATTATTGGGCTATCCTTTTGACGTAAATCATATTGCTATCAACAAGTACACGCATCTCGGTGACAACATTGACTATTTTGAAGTTCTGCGTTTTCAAAAATTATTGGGCGATACGATTGATACCGTTATTAATATCCAGGCGCCAGATAGTCCCGTATATACGTTCCTTGATAACCTGGTTCCTCCCCGTGAAAAAATAAACGCACAAAAGGAAGCGGGGCAAAGCAGAAGTGCATCAACAGATGAAAGCGGTTATTCCGAAAATGGAAAATCCCCTGACGATCCTTCTCTTTCCTTTATCATTAAACAGGGAGAGGATGCTTTAGAGAAGAAACAGTTTGATGCCGCTAAAACATTATTTGAAACCGCATTGCACATCGTACATAACGGAAAAGAATCGCATGCCGCCTCCAATAACACCTACCTTATACAACGACTCGCACTTACTACCTACCAGGCAAGGGTACCCGATTATGTTACTGCGCTAAATGATGCCATTAAACTATTAGAGAAAATAGATCTTGGCAGAACCAACGATCCGGAAACCGTAGCGCTGGCCGGCTCCATCGAAAAGCATCTGTTTGAGGAAGGGCAGGGAGATGAACATCTCAACAATGCGATTCTATTTTATCAAAGGGGATACTACCTTTTACACAACAGGCACAATGGCATTAACCTCGCCTACCTGCTGCATCTCCGAACCACTACAATGCTCGATCCAAAAGAGGAAGATCGCGTTGCCGACCGGGTTTGGGCAAACCGAATACGAAGGGAAGTACTCGAATTATGCGAAGAAGACCTGAAAAAGATCACCACCATGGAAAGCCATGCCGGGGAAACAATGACTGCTATCAGCGGCGAGCAGGAAGGCATTATCAACGAACAGAAATTCTGGATTGCCGTAAATAAAGCCGAAGCGCATTTTGGACTGGGAGAGCTGATGGAATACAAGCAGTCCGCCGATGCTGCCGCATTAATAAAACACGACGACTGGATGATGGAAAGTTTCACCGCTCAGTTGCAAAAACTCTCCGCATTGATGGAGGGGCACCTTACGAACAATACCGCCCGCAAATTGTTGTAAAGGCAAAAAGTTACCAACCCGCTAAATGCATTCCACACGCCATTTGCGCATAACCCCATTTTCGTATTCCACCTGTGCCAATAGTGAAGTATTATAAGGCGTACCTGCCCAATGGACCGGACCTTATGGTTTTTATCTGCTTTTGAAAATACACCTCACGGGTTTAAAATCCTTTTCTGTAAATTTGTACTTCTATTACTTTCTCAAGTCTTTTTTCCTGAAGGCAAGGAGTTTTACTCCCGGATTTCGTATATTAAACCTGATATTAAAAACTCAACATCATGAAAAAGATATTAATTGCACTCGACTATGGTCCTACCGCACCCAAAATAGCCGAAGCCGGTTTTGCCATGGCTAAAGCCATGAATGCAGATGCCACCCTCCTGCATGTAACCACCGATGCCATATATTACGCATCGCGCAGCTATTCGCCGGTAATGGGATTTGACACCTTTAGCGACCTCGATATTTTAGAATCAACTCCGGTAGAAGAAATCAAAAAAGCAGCACAAGACTATCTCGGTCAGTTGAAACAACATTTAGGCGATGAGAGCATTCAAACAATGGTGGAAGAAGGCGACACCGGCGAATGTATTTTGGAAACCGCCGCGGCTATCCATGCCGATATTATTGTTATGGGCACCCATAGCAGACGCGGACTCAATAAAATAATGATAGGCAGTGTTGCGGAAAAAGTTCTGCGGCACAGCACAATTCCTTTATTTATTATCCCAACAAAAACATTGGAACAACATTAAATCTATTTCATCCATAAACAAAAAATCATGGCAGATTATCCAGACGAAGAGCATATAGTTAAAATTTTGAAGACTGAATTTGTTACCCACAATGTAAAACGTTTCACACTCAGCAAACCGGAACACTACATATTTCAACCCGGACAGGCTACGGACATCGTCATCAACCATCCCGACTGGAAGAAAGAACGCAGACCATTTACCTTTACCGGATTGAACGATTGGAATCATCTCGAATTCACCATCAAAATATACGACGATCACCAGGGGGTTACGCATCAGTTAGGAACCTTACAGGCAGGTGATGAACTGATCCTCCACGATATCTGGGGCGCTATTCATTACAAAGGTGAAGGCACTTTTATAGCAGGGGGTGCGGGGGTTACTCCTTTTATTGCTATTCTGCGGCAGCTGTATAAAGACGGAAAGACCGGGGAAAACCAGCTTTTGTTTTCAAACAGAACGGCAAATGATATTATTCTAAAAGAAGAATTTGAAAAAATACTTGGGAATCGCTTTATCAACACTCTTACACAAGAAAAAACTACGGTATATGATAACCGAAAAATTGACAGCAGTTATCTGCGCGAAAAAATAAAAGATTTCTCACAGTATTTTTATATCTGCGGGCCCGATGCAATGGTAACAGAATTAGCTCATGTGCTTGAAACATTGGGAGCAAATAAAAGTAAAATCGTAATCGAAGAATTTTAAACCCATTATACTTTAACGAACATGAAAAGCGAACAATTGTATGCAGCCGCTACGAGGGAAAATGCAGAAAAACGGGCAGCGCTTGCTCCCGAAATAATCGAATCATGGCGCAACTTTAGCAGAACGGTATTTAAAGCAGGCGCCCTACCCGAAAAAACAAAACAACTGATTGCAGTGGCGGTAGCGCATGTAACCCAATGCCCGTACTGTATTCATTCGCATACGGAAACTGCATTGCGTAAAGGCGCATCGAAAGAAGAAATTATGGAAGCGGTTTGGGTTGCTGCCGAAATGAAGGCCGGGGCGGCTTACGCACATTCTGCCCTTGCGATGGATGAAATGGAGGCAGCAGAAAAAAAATGAACGGAGATGCCTGGTATATGAACCGCTGTGAAACACTCGCGAAAAAAGCCGCCCAGCGCGGCGAAGCACCCGTGGGTGCACTTATAGTGAAGGACGGACAACTGATCAGTGAGGCAATGGAAGCTGTTAAAACAACTCATGACATTACCTGTCATGCTGAAATTGATGCCATTCGTTTAGCAGTAAAAAAATTGAACAACAAAAACTTATCGGGCTGTACGATGTACACTACCCACGAACCCTGCGTCATGTGTTCCTATGCTATCCGGTTTCACCGGATAACAAAAATCGTGTATCAGTACAAGGTAGATTTCCTGGGAGGCATTAGTTCATCCCTTCCGTTGCTAACAACGGACGATGTGCCTCCCACGTGGGGCAAGGCACCGGAGATCGTACAGCTCATGCCTCCACAATAGAAGTTCTTGAGGATTCTCAAATATCCGCGTTCCAGTATTTGCGATATTGGTAAATAATCCTTTTTTGGCAGGTAACCGCAGTGTTTGCCAGTACCTTTGCACTGTAATAGCGTATATCAACTATTTTATGAAGACATGGATATGGTTACTCCTACTAATCGCTCATCCGCATTGCCGTTTTTTTCTGTTGTGCTTACCTCCTACAACAGGGCAAAACTTTTAAAACGTGCATTTCGATCATTAACCCAACAAACCGAAACAGATTGGGAAGCGGTAATAATTGACGACGGCAGTACGGATGATAGCTACAACCAACTCCTGCCTTATCTGGATATCCCCAATCCACTCATGTATTTCAAACAGGCAAGCCAGGGTTGTGCAGCATCGAAGAATGCGGGCATGTTCTTGTCAACCGGGAGGTATATTACCTTCCTCGACTCCGACGATGAATATGATCCGGAACATCTTGCTTCAAGAAAAAAAATTCTTTTGCAAAACCCACAGGTGGAACTTTTACATGGTGGCATTACGATTGTAGGTAGCCCTTTCGTACCCGACAGGTTCAATTTACAAAAAATGATTCACCTTCAGGATTGCGTGATTGGTGGAACCTTCTTCATTAAACGCCACCTGGTAAATGTCCTACACGGATTCGAGGATATTGCCCTGGGGCACGACGCTGATTTTATGGAAAGAGCTACATGCCAGGGCGCCAGCATACTAAAAACTGATTTACCTACGTATATCTATCACCGTGAGACCCAAAATTCAATCACGAATAACCTTTCCACAAGTCAGACGATTTGACGAATGATACAGGTTGTTTCGGGAAGATAATATGATATCACAAACGAAAACGGTTTGGACCATTGGTCACTCCACTCACTCCTTCAACGAGTTTGTGACTATCCTGCATGCGTGGGACATTAAGCGAGTAGCAGACATCAGGCGTTTTCCCGGATCGAGAAAATTTCCACAGTTCAATAAAGACACACTACAGGAAAATCTGGTTCGCGAACACATTCAATATATGCATTTACCAGAGTTGGGCGGACGACGAAAACCCAGGAAGGATTCGACAAACACCGTATGGCGGCATCCGGCTTTCAGGGGCTACGCAGATTATATGGAAACAGACTCCTTTAAATCCGGTATTGCCATTTTGGAACATGAAACGCTTCGGCAACGCACAGCATATATGTGTTCAGAAGCACTGTGGTGGCGCTGTCACCGCAGTATGGTATCTGACTATCTTAAAGCAAAAGGCTGGACGGTTTGGCATATCATGGGTGAAACAAA
>JADZFY010000299.1 GCA_020854215.1 Chitinophagaceae bacterium
AGGTATTGGCTTCACCATGTCAATTTTTATTACGATGCTGGCTTTTTCCGATGTAGCAACACAGGACATGGCAAAATCGGGAGTGCTTATCGCCTCCGTAGTGGCTATGATTGCCGGATATTTGTGGCTGTATTTTTCCGAAAACAAAAAATCTAAAAGCTCAACAATAGCGACTAAATAAATAATTCATCCTTGTATAATATTTATCAAACATGACAGAAAAGAAACCAGAAGTTTGGTTGCGCGGACCAGTAGATAATATCCCGGCATTGTTACAGCCTGTAGCTCACGCCCTTTTACAGGCAAGAGAAGAAATTAATTTACTGATGGAAGATTTTCCTGCTGCCCTACTCTGGGAAAAACCCGGAGGAGTGGCTTCGCCGGGGTTTCACCTGCAGCATATCAGGGGTGTAATAGAAAGATTGCTGACTTATGCCGGTGGAGAAATGCTTAATGCAGAACAATTGAGTGATTTGAAAAAAGAAGGACAGCCACCATCAACTTTCTGTACAGTTTCGGATTTGTTAACCCCATTGAACCAACAGGTGGATAAAGCGATTGCGCAATTAAGTAATACTGATGAAAATATCCTGACTGCCTTTCGTGGCGTTGGCCGCGCTCAACTGCCTTCAACGGTATTGGGATTACTGGTTCATGCCGCAGAGCATACGCAACGCCATACCGGACAATTACTGGTAACGGTGAAGTGGCTGAAATCTGAACGGGCATAAAATTCAATCCTCTTCAAACGCAAAGAAATGACATTGCCGGCAATATCAGCATCCACCATTCAGTTGCTGCGTTTTCATTTCTCTTTGTTGCTCATGCCCGTTTATTGGTTTGCGTTAAGTCAGGTACCATTAACCAACCCTTCCTCCGCCGTCCTGGTTTTTATTATCCTGCATGCACTCGTTTATCCCGCAAGCAACGGTTACAACAGTTATATGGACAAAGACAGCACGAGTATCGGCGGCATTCAACAACCATTGCAACCTACCCGCCAGCTCTTTCGGGTAACCGTGCTGATGGATTACTGCGCTGTGTTGTTGGGTTTTGCAGTAAGCTATCTATTTGCCCTGGGCGTGCTATGTTATATTCTGGTATCAAAAGCATACAGTTACCGGGGCATACGCCTGAAGAAATATCCCGTCATCGGATACCTGACTGTAACTTTCTTTCAGGGTGCATTCACCTTTGGTTTGGTTTATATGGGTTGTAGCGCCGGTGAAACGGTATGGGCACCCGGTGTGGCTATGCTGGCTGCAGCTTTGCTAATAGGCGGATTCTATCCGCTAACGCAAATCTATCAGCACCGGGCGGATTTAAAGGACGGCGTTAAAACCATCAGCTTTCTGTTGGGTTACAGGGGAACTTTTATTTTTTGTGCCCTTATCTATGGTATTGCTTTGGGAACACTGGGCATATATTTTTTCTCCACTTTTCAACAGTCTGCATTTTACCTGTTTGTGATTTGTATGCTGCCGGCCGCATTGTATTTTATTATTTGGGCAAAAAAAGTATGGCATGATGCCGCGATGGCCGACTATTCACATGCCATGCGCATGAACACAATAGCCGCTTTGTGTACCAACATTGCTTTTATCCTTATATTTATCCTGAATCATTTTGAGCAAAATCGTTAACATAGGAACGGCATTACCCCATTACCGCCACAGGCAGGAGGACATCCTGCATTTTATGCAGCGGGTTTATGCCACTGATACAACCGGGCAGCGTAAGTTGAAGTTTCTCTATCACCAGAGTGGCATAGGGAACAGATATTCAGTTATTGGTGATTATAGCAAACCCGTTAACGACTGGAAGTTTTATCCCAGGAGTGAAAATCTGGAACCATTCCCATCACTCGAACAACGCATGGCTTTTTATCATACCCACGCAGCGCCGTTGTCGGTTGATGCCATACGAAATTGTACAGAACGCATTTTACCGGCAAAAGAAATTACCCATTTAATAACCGTAAGTTGTACGGGTATGAGTGCTCCCGGTCTCGACCTGCAGATTGCAGATTTGATGGACCTGCCCAATACGCTTTATCGCAGCTCTATCAATTTCATGGGCTGTTATGCAGCCATTCATGCTTTGAAGTTTGCAGATGCAATTTGCAAAAATGACTCTTCGGCAAGAGTGATTATTGTATGTACTGAATTGTGCACCCTGCATTTTCAAAAGGAAGCTACACCCGACAATATTACTTCCAGTATGTTGTTTGCCGACGGATCGGCGGCAGCACTCATTACCCATGACCAGTTTCCCGTGCCCGGACTGGAGCTAAACCATTTTTATTCTGAGATTATTCCACGCGGAAAAAAAGATATGGCCTGGGAGTTATCATCATCTGGTTTTTTGATGACGCTGAGCGGATATATCCCCGACCTTATTGCGGAAGATTTTGAGCCTCTGATTTGCAGGTCTCTTCTTTCTGCGGGTATTACAAAAGAAGAGATTACCGGCTGGTGTATTCACCCGGGCGGCAAAAGAATTCTTGAAGCGGTGAAAAAAAGCCTGCATCTGAATGAGCACGCATTGAACGACAGTATGCAGGTATTGAATGATTTCGGCAACATGTCATCACCCACTATCCTGTTTGTACTGCAGCAAATGATGCAAAAAAGAAAAGGAACGCATCAAAAAATATTGGGAGCGGCCTTCGGCCCCGGACTCACGATGGAAACTTTTGTAGGAGCACTTGCTTAAAATGAACAACATTTGGTATGCCCCGGAATATGCAAAAAGAATTATTAGACGCTGATAATATTCCTTTTGAGGATATCCGCCAGAATATGAAGGAGCTGAATGCTATCAACACCTGGCTGGGGGGACATGCCATTACCATAACCGGACTGAAAAAAATCATGCAGCAATCTGCAACTCCGGTTAAAGTGCTCAGCATTTGTGAAACAGGCTGCGGAGGCGGCGATAATTTACTGGCGATTCAACAATGGGGTAACAGAAACGGAATGCGCATGCGATTAACAGGAATTGATATTAAAAAGGATTGTATTGAATATGCGAGAGAAAATAATACCAATACATCTTTTGAATGGATACAGAGTGATTACCGCTTAGTAAGTTTTCCGACAGAGAAACCTGATATCATTTTTTGTTCTCTTTTTTGCCATCATTTCAACGATGACGAACTGGTTGCAATGATGCAATGGATGCTACAAAACAGCAGGTTAGGCTTTTTCATCAACGACCTGCACCGACATCGTGCGGCATACTATTCAATAAAAATACTTACGCAATTATTCTCAAAGAGCTACCTGGTAAAGCACGATGCCCCACTGTCGGTGATGCGCGGATTTAAACGAAAAGAATGGAAAAGCATTTTGCAGCGTGCCGGTATTACTCATTACAACATAACGTGGAAATGGGCTTTTCGATGGCTGATAACCGTATATTCATGAATACTGCCACAACATACGATGCAGCAATTATTGGAGGTGGCATAGCCGGGCTTTGTCTGTCCATTCAACTGGCGAAGGCAGGGCATTCAGTAATCCTATTCGAGAAAGAGCGTTACCCTTTTCACAAAGTATGCGGTGAGTATTTGAGTATGGAGAGTTGGAACTTCCTGGAAGAGTTGGGCGTACCGTTGAATGAATGGCAGCAACCCCGAATAACAAACCTGATTGTTTCCTCTCCTTCCGGAAAAACACTTCACCGTCCGCTCCATCCCGGAGGCTTTGGAATCAGCCGCTATAAACTAGATGCCTATTTGGCCAACCTTGCCCGCCAGTCGGGTGTAAATTTACAGGAAGAGACCAAGGTGGATCATGTCCAGTTCAGCGTAGGCATTTTTGAAATTCAATATGGAAATAACAGGTGTACAGCAAGACAAGCCTGCGGCACATTTGGAAAACGCAGCAATCTGGACGTAAAACTCAAAAGAGATTTCACCTTTCAAAAACCCGGAAAATCTACCCATTATATTGCCGTAAAGTATCATGTTCGTACTAATTTTCCTTCCGACCATATTGCCCTGCACAATTTTAAGAATGGGTATTGTGGAATATCACAGGTGGAAGAAGGGCGATATTGTCTTTGCTATCTGACCACCGCACAAAATTTGCAGCAATGTGATAATAATATTCCCCTGTTAGAGCAAAAAATACTGAGCCGCAATCCACACTTGCGTCAAATATTCCAGTCTTCAGCATTTCTATACCCCTCTCCGCTTACCATATCACAGATCAGTTTTGGTTCCAAAACCCAAATGGAACAACACATTGTAATGACAGGCGATGCCGCCGGCACTATTCCACCCCTGTCAGGCAATGGCATGAGCATGGCAATGCGTGGAAGCAAAATCATGTTTCAGCATATTCATCTCTTTCTGCAAGGCAAAATAAGCCGTAGCGAAATGGAGGCAGCCTATCAGAATGAATGGGAAAAAACATTTGGAAAAAGAATCAACAGTGGGAAATGGATACAACAGTGGTTCGGAAGGATATGGGCGACGGAAGCATTTATCCGGCTCCTGAAGCCATTGCCCTTTCTGGCTGACCGGTTGATCCGGCAAACACACGGCGAATCGTTTTAAGCAGACCGTTGCGGATCCATCCTGTTCCCATTGTTCACCGCATTCTTGGTGTACCACAGTGCCAGCAATCCTAAAACAAAAAAAACAATTAAAGCAATTATGGAATTGCGAATGCTTCCGGTTATCTCTTCCAGAAAACCAAAAGAAAACAATCCTATCACCAATCCAATCTTTTCCGTAACATCATAAAAACTAAAAAAGGATGTGGTGTCTTTTGTTTCCGGTAAAAATTTCGAGTAAGTACTGCGGCTCATAGATTGAATGCCTCCCATTACCAGTCCCACACAGGCTGCCAGTATATAAAACTGGATTTGTGTTTGAACAAAATAAGCACAGATGCAAATCACAATCCAAAAGCATACGGAAACAATAAGCACCTGCAAATTTCCAATCCACCGGGAAACTCTACTCATCACGATGGCGCCAATGATTGCAACCAATTGAATAAGAATAAGGGTGAACAACAGCTTAGGTTCGTCCTCCGGCTTGGGGAAAATTTCTTTTTTGCTGAAACCCGCTGCTACCAGCATTACAGTTTGAACCCCCATACTGTAAAGGAAAAATGCTAACAAAAAACGCCGTAATACGGGTAATCCCTTCAACTGTCCGAACACAAGGGATAATTCGTGAAAGCCATTGGTGAACACATTCTTTTTTGCATGACGTTCCTTTACCGAAGGCAACGGCAACACCCTTAAGGTAAATTGTGCAAAGCCAAACCACCACAGTCCCGTTAACAAAAAGGAGAACCGTACACCCAGTGTTTTATCTGCAGCATTTAATCCAAACCATTCCGGCTTTACGATAATCATAAAACAAATAATCTGCAGCAACACGCTACCGGTATAGCCCAGCGCAAAGCCTTTGGCACTAATCCTGTCCTGATCTTCCGGCGCGGCAATATCAGGCAGGTAGGAATTATAAAACACCAGGCTACCCCAGTAACCGAGGGCAGCAAGAGAAAACAAAATAACACCCAGCTCGATACGCTGCGGTGTGAAAAAGAAAAGTGCGCAGCAGGCTGCAGATCCCAAAAAACAAAACCAGCGCAGATACAATTTTTTATTGCGCCGGTAATCGGCTATGGAAGAAAGTATTGGCGACGACAAAGCCACAATCAAAAAAACAATCGCTAATGCATAGTCCAGTAAGGTAGTATTGATGAACTGCTTTCCAAAAAAATTAACGTAATGCTTCCCATTACTGTTTCCGACGCTGGTAATACCTACATAGTAAGCGGGAAATATGGTGGTGGTAATTACCAGACTGTACACACTGTTTGCCCAGTCGTACATAGCCCATCCGTTAATTACCTTTTTGGGCGCGGTTTGCATGAAACGGGAAAAATTTTTGGATGCATTATTTCAGATAGCCGGCATATATCAATACCAGCAGGATTACACCTACAATAATACGGTAAATGCCGAACAATTTAAACCCATGCTTTTGCAGATAACCGATAAAGAATTTTATTGCAAGGATGGCCACTATAAAAGCCACCGCATTGCCAACGATAAACGCCGTTGTGTTCTCCGCCGTGCCAAACACAATTTCATAACCTTTTATATCACCCTGCGTAGTTGGGTAGTCTTTCAAAAAAAGTTTATACACGGTTGCGGCAAGCATCGTGGGTACCGCCAGGTAAAAAGAAAACTCGGCAGCTAACGTGCGGGTGAGTTTCTGCTGCATGCCGCCAATGATACTTGATGCACTGCGGCTAACACCGGGTATCATTGCCAAACATTGCCATAATCCAATAATAAACGCCCGGCCGTAGGAAATCTCTTTTTCCTCTCTTATTATATGCGTTTTAAATAACCGATCAATGTACAACAAAATAACACCTCCCGCCAAGAGCGCAATCGCAACAGTGGTAGGACTTTCAAGCAAGGCGTCAATCTTGTCGGAGAATAGCTTACCTAACACCAGTGCGGGAATAACTGCAATGAAAAGTTTTACATAAAACTGCCATTTAGCGAAATCGAAGAATTTTTTCCAATAAAGCACCACCACAGAAAGAATGGCACCCAACTGAATTGCAATTTCAAATATCTTGGTAAAATCGTTTCCTGAAATTCCCATCAATGAGCTGGCAACGATCATGTGTCCCGTTGATGAAACGGGAAGAAATTCGGTTATTCCCTCAATAATGGCAATAATAATAGCTTGTAAAACGCTCATGAAACAAAACTGATTTGAAAAGATATTGCAGTACTAACGGATAGGTTCTTCAATAAGTGTACGATACGGGTTCCTATTTACAAAAAAGCGATGGCTGTCCATCGCATCATGCCTTACTGGTTGCTCAAACCGCTATTTGGCGGCTTTTTTGGGCTTACGCATAATTGCATACATCTCGATGATCAACCCCACCATTAATAGTATTGGAGCTATGGTAATTCTACGGGTGCTATACACTTCATCATAGTTGAACACTTTGGGGTCGGCACTCTTTCCTCCTGCCATCAGCAGCAGTGATACAACGATTACTCCGGCACCAATGGCCATCCACAGATAATTCTCTTTTGTAAACTGCAGACCAGTTGCGTTTTTATCAGACATATATCTCAATTAAGGCTGCAAGATAAGGGAAATGGCGGAAACGGAGGAAACGCCGAATTATGAAAACCTGGCTACCTGCATACGTGAGAAAACTTCAAACCGGGCTGGAAGCTTTTCTGTGCGTAAGTGCGTAATATCTGCATCAGGGATCTTCTATTTAAATTCTTCCGATTCAACCCTATAATGTTTTGGGTATTGCAGAAGTGGCGGATTATTAGCACTAAAGTTGAATAGTAACACAACAGTTGATCCTTACACAAATGTTTCATAGTAGCACTTCTGCAGCCATTTTGGCAACCGTGTTATGGGCTGGCTATTCATGTCTTTTAATAAATCGCTCGGCAAATCTTCTCCCCATTTCCCTTTGTCCTTCTGAATCGAAGTGAACTCTGTCTCCTCTATCTTTCAAATCATTTGTATTTATCAAATATGAATTTGGGTCAGTTTTGACATATTCTTCAATTTTAGAGTTTATTACTTGCCAATTATCATCTGTTTTTGAAAAAGAGCCTAATTCTCCAATTATTAAAGGCAACCCGCTATTGTCAATTGAGTTTCTAAAAAGGGTAAATAATTTTTTAAGTTGCTTATTATATATTTCGATTGTTCCCTGATCGGTTGCATCATTTTCTCCTTGGTGCCAAAGTATTCCTTTTATTGTTCCGTATTTTTTCCCGATTTCAATTTTCTCATTGAAGTTAGTCAGCAATGTAACGTTTCTAAATGTCGAATCATTTATCCATTGACTAATTGAACTACCGCCAACTGCTGTTGGTATAATTAATACCGAAATGCTGTCAGGTATGTGTTTTAATAATTCTTTCCCGAATGATAGTCCACAGTCTAGGCCTGTCATTGTAGGTTCATAAAAGTGAAGTGGTTCTTTTGCAAGTATTAATTCTCTTTCTTTGTTGATGGTCAATATTCTGTAATCTGGAATAGTATCAATAGGCTCAACTTTTCCACGTCCTGCCATATTGGATTGTCCTGCAAGAATAAAAACCCATACATTTTCTTTGTTAGGAATTACATTGGGTTTCTGTTCAGTCTTCGGAAAGAATTCAGTTCTATCGTCATTCTGTTTTGTCCCACAACCGGCTAAAACAAATATTGTTATTGTAAAAATGTAAATTTTATTGGTCATTGTGCCGTCTTTTTAGCCTACCCATAACACTCGGCTTCATGCCTTACCGGGAAGTTACAGGAGTTGGCAATAAAACACTTTTGATGAGCTGCCTTATGTAAGCCGTTGATTTTTTCAACGTCTCCATTATAATCTTTCACCCAAACTTTCGGATGAAGCATCACTTCGGTAAATCGCCCACCGCCATCCGTTTCTTCTATCATCGTCCCAATTGCCCGATCTTCATAACCATCCACTATAACTCCTGCTGCTGAACAAAGGTGCAGGAACC
>JADZFY010000300.1 GCA_020854215.1 Chitinophagaceae bacterium
AATAAATATCTGCTTACAGGAAATCTTACGCTCCATGGAATTACGAAACCGGTAACAATGAATCTTTGGTACAGGGGAACTATCGAAAATCCGCAGTCTAAAGCATTTACTTCGGGCTTCCAGTTAATGGGCGTATTAAAGCGTTCTGATTTTAATATCGGGCCAAAGTTTCCTGCGCCAATGATTAGTGATGAGGTGCAAATAAAAGCCGATGGCGAATTTGTGAAGCAATAGCTTCGGTTTGCCACACAATGATTTATTACCGATTTATCCGGAGGTGTGCATATGACAAGTTTAGCTTCATTAAATAAGTTCACTAATGATCTAAAAGAACAGGGTTCGGTTATGCCGGTTCTGTTCATTGGTCACGGTTCACCTATGAATGGAATAGAGGACAATGAGTTTAGCCGGAACTGGGTTAAGATGGCAAAGGATATTCCTATACCAACGGCCGTGCTGGTAATTTCCGCGCATTGGTTAAGTCGGGGAACTGCGATAACTGCGATGGATTTCCCCGAAACTATTCATGATTTTGGAGGATTTCCCCAGGCGCTCTTCGAAGTGCAATATCCTGCTCCGGGCAATGCGTTGCTGGCCAGGGAAACGGCAACACTCATTCATTCCTCAGCGGTAGTATTGTCACATGATTGGGGATTGGATCATGGTGCGTGGACGGTGGTGAGGCACATGTATCCGGAGGCTAATATTCCGGTGTTGCAGTTGAGTATTGACTATACAAAGGGTCCACAATACCATTACGACCTTGCTAAAGAACTGTATGCTTTACGAAAGAAAGGAGTGCTGATAATCGGGAGTGGCAATATGGTACATAACCTCGGTATGGTGGCATGGGATAAAATTAATGAACCTGGTTTTGGCTATGACTGGGCAATCCAAATGAATGAAACCTTTAAAAAGTTGATTCTCCATGGTGATCACCAGCCACTAATCCATTATGAAAAGTTTGGAGCGGAGGGGAGACTGGCCATTCCCACGCCGGAACACTATTTGCCGCTATTGTATGCTCTGGGACTAAAAACAGATAAGGAAGAGATTTCATTTTTTAATGATAAGGCGGTAGCGGGATCCCTGACCATGACGTCCGTTAAGATTGGATAAAAGACATTACACAAAAAATAACTAAAGCGCAAAATGCACAATATGTATAAACTGAAAATAATTTCTTCAACCGTTCGCCCCGGAAGAAAGGGACCGGTTGTTGCGGCATGGATAACAGAGCTGGCAAAACAATACGGAAAATTTAATGTTGAATTTTTGGATTTGGGTGAGATCAACCTGCCTATGATGAATGAACCCAACCATCCGGTGTTAAAAAAATATCAGCATGAACATACGCAATGGTGGAGTGCTAAGATTGAAGAAGCGGACGCTTTTATTTTCGTAACAGCTGAGTACGATTATAATTATCCGGCACCGCTGAGAAACGCATTGGAATATCTCTTTCACGAATGGGGTTATAAGCCTGCCGCAATTGTAAGCTACGGTGGAATTTCCGGTGGTACGAGAGCAACCAATGCTTTAAAGGCTGACTTGTCAACATTTAGAGTAGTACCCCTGGCGGAGTCGGTGCACTTTCCGTTTTTTCAAACTCATATAAATGATCAAAATGAATTTGAAGCGAATGAGGTGGCGCATAAATCGGCAGACAATATGCTAAAGCAGTTGGCGCGCTGGGCAAAAGGGTTAAAGGCAATTAAAGAGGATAAAGAATAGCAAGTAGGGCGAACAGTGAAAATGTGCATTGTTTTCCATTAGCCAACCCTGCCCCCGCAGCAGTATTACTAAGAGATAAACAAAGTAAATATGGAATTAGGTCTCATAACTTTCGCTGATATGCAGCCGGCTACAGGCCTGCAGTCGGGCATCAATGCGCAACAGCGTATTAAAGATTTGATGGAGGAGCTTCAACTTGCTGATCAGTTGGGCTTGGATGTTTTTGGCGTGGGTGAGCATCACCGACCGGATTATGCAGTCTCTTCACCTGCTTTAATATTGGCGGCTGCCGCATCTGTTACAAAAAATATTAAACTCACCAGTGCGGTAACCGTATTGAGTTCTGATGATCCGGTTCGGGTATTTCAGGATTTTGCAACGGTAGATTTGTTATCTGGCGGGCGGGCGGAGATTATGGCAGGCCGAGGTTCATTCATCGAATCTTTTCCTTTATTCGGGTACGACTTAGAAGACTATGATGCGCTTTTTTCCGAAAAGTTAGAATTGCTGCTGAAGGTGAATCAATCCGAAAAAATCTCATGGACGGGAAAGCATCGGCCTTCATTTGAAAATTTGGGAGTATACCCGCGACCACACCAACCATCCATCCCTATTTGGCTTGCTGCCGGCGGTACCCCTGCATCTGCTGTTAGAGCCGCGACGCTCGGACTTCCATTGATGTTGGCTATTATTGGTGGCCGACCAGAACAGTTTGTGCCTTTTATGAACTTGTACCGCGAAACTTCAAAAAAAGCGGGCAGAGATACAACGCAATGGCAACTTGGGGTTAACAACCACATGTATGTGGGGGAAGATTCACAGAAAGCCGCCGATGAATTTTATCCGTATTATGCATCGGTAATGACGCGAATCGGCCGGGAAAGAGGATGGGCACCGTTAACCCGTGAGCAGTACGATTATATGCGCTCTCCTAAAGGAGCTTTAATGGTAGGTAGTGTGCAGGAAGTAATAGACAAAATATTGTACGAACATGAGTTGTTCGGCAACACCCGATTTTTGGCCCAGGCCAGTATTGGACCTGTTCCGCATGCCAAAACAATGAAGTCTATTGAACTGTTCGGTGCCAGGGTAGCGCCGGTAGTAAGACGGGCAATAGACAATTCCCAAAATAAGCAATAGCGCACTACGATATTGAAGTGTCCGGTCAATTCACCGTACTGTTGCAAACACACCGGCAGGCACCGTAAAAGCATTTTTGGTTGCGTTTTCGGAGATCATCAGTCATCATTACTATCGAAGGCCAGAGGATGCTTTTCCGGAGAAAGTCTAATGTACAAATACGAGGCAAAAAAATTACCTTGTGCAACATTTACGTATATGCATAAAGGTCGTTTGGAAGCGTTCAGTGATGGCGTTATTGCTATTATCATCACGATCATGGTTTTGGAACTGAAAATTCCGCATACAGATAGTCTGGAGGGGCTGGCTCCACTTTGGCCCGTACTAATGAGTTATATGCTGAGCTTTGCATATGTGGGTATTTACTGGAACAACCACCATCACATGCTGCATGTGGTAGAAAAAATCAATGGCTCGGTATTGTGGGCCAATCTGCATTTCCTGTTTTGGCTTTCCCTTATTCCGTTTACTACCGCATGGATGGGGGAGAATCATTTTACAAAATGGCCTGTGGCGTTATATGGTGTTGTACTGATCATGAGCGCGGTTGCTTATATCATCCTTGCAACTATACTCATTAAGCGGGAGGGAAAAGACAGTAAACTTTCGAGAGCCGTTGGAAACGACAGAAAGGGTAAGGTTTCTGTAGTGATGTATTTTGCGGCCATTGGAATGGCATTTGTATCTACTGCGGTAAGCTTATTACTTTATCTGTCTGTTGCCATTATCTGGTTCATTCCCGACCGGCGTATTGAAAAAGCATTAACAAGTCACGAAAAATAGTCACGTCACGTGAAACTCATTATTAAGAATATGGTTTGTCCGCGTTGCATTAGCTCAGTAGAGCAAATTGTAAAAAGCCATAGTCTGCCTGTACAATACGTGCGTTTGGG
>JADZFY010000301.1 GCA_020854215.1 Chitinophagaceae bacterium
AGTGAGAGTGTAACCTGGGGAAAGCTTTTGGCGTGTACCTGCAATAACGCAACGGTCAGAAGAATGGCAGTTAGTTTCATGACTTTCAGGAATTGGGGTGAAAGTCGCCTCGTAAGCGGGACTTTTTCACGAACTAAAAAAATCATAGTTTTGTTTTTTGGGCCTGCCTTTGGGCAGACAAGTTTTCGAATAAATGAACATTACGGTTTTATCTATCGGATAGCCCAAAAAATTTCAGCCGTCCCGATTGCCGTCGGGATGGCATTTTTCAGACTATCTTTCTAACTTTTTTTACTTTAGTATTTTCATGGGGTTTATTTCTTAAACGGCATTACTTTAATTTGATTTCCGGTTACCGAAAAACTTACAGCTTCTGTTTTTTCCATCATGTCAAGGATATCAGATATTTTGCTATAACGCGAACGATTGATAACGCCTACAAATTCCTCATCTGTTATATTTCCTGAATAGCTTACCTCGGCATCGTACCATCTCGCCAACTGACGCATTACGGACTGGATATTATCCCCCTTAAAAACAAACCTGCCGTTTTTCCAGGCTGTTACCGCGTCCGCATCTACGCTTTGAACGAGGATTTTCGGCGTCTTTCGTTTATCGTCATTTTTTATTTGTGCCTGTTCGCCGGGTTTGATGATATTGCTGGCGTCCCCCTTGCTGATTCTCACCGAGCCTTCTAATAATGTAGTCTTTACTGCATCCTCGTCTCCGTACGCATTTACGTTAAAATGTGTTCCCAATACCTGAACTTCTAACTCATTGGCAGTAACCATAAATGGTTTTGATGCATCTGCAGCCACTTCAAAATATCCCTCACCGGTAAGTTCCACTTTCCTTTTTTCTCCGGAAAACGACGTTGGAAAGCGCAAGGATGATGCAGCGTTTAACCAGACTTTGCTGCCATCTGCCAATACAATCTGGTATTGCCCGCCCCGAGGGGTTGAAATGGTGTTATACATCACTTTGTTGGCTACGCCTTTGGTGGAACTGTATGAAAGCTGACCATCATTTAATTTGATAATTCTCGTGTTTCCCTCTTGTGTGAGCGTTCCTTTATCTGCACCATCCAGAATAATTTGTTCGCCATTCGACAAAGTAAGTACGGCCTTGTCCCCACCCGGCACTAATTCGGCTCTGGGTACTTGTTCCACAACGGTAGCCATTGGTTCGGCAGCATCCATATTAAATAACCAATAACTGCCTGCGGTTAGTAACACTAAAATTACCGCGGCCGCTGCAACCCGGGGCCGTAGCCTCCTCTGCCCAATCACAGGAGGTTCCATAATCTTCGCGTAAATCGTATTCCAGTCGGTTTCCGATGCTAGTTCCCCACCTTCCGGATTTAGCCAAAGTTGTTTCACCTTATCTTTTAACACGGAGTCGTCGTTCAGGTTTTTGATCCATCCAAATAACTCTTTCGTTTCTTCCGGGGTGGTAGCATCAGCAGCATATTGCTCCAGCAGATATTTTAAGCGGTCGTTGCTCATATTATACAAGCAAGGAGTAAAGAAGAAGAGAAAAGTACCAGTGGGGTAGAAATTTTTTTTTATTGAATCAGGTACATAAGTCGGAAATATGGATGTATCTGTTGCAAATGCTAACTGATAAGAACTATTCATTTTAAAAGATGTATTTGTTTTTTCTTTTTTGCTTGCCCAAAAAAGAAACAAAAAAAGGCACACGAAAACCCAGCCTGCCGGCTGGCAGGGATTACTGCCCGTTTTCGTGGTTGTTCCCTGCTATGGCTTTTACTCGACTGTGACTTCAGCAGCAGGAAGTCTATTTCGGACATCGGTTTAGGGCGGCTAATTAGAATTAATTCTTTTGGAGGGCTATTGAACGATAATTTTTGAATTCAAATGCAAAATCTACCTGAAAGGCCTGGCGATAGTCTGATTCAGACCTGAGCGTTAAAGCCAACGATACGAAACATACTGGGTTAAGAAAAATAAGGCAAAAAGTATCGTTTTATTTCCATAATTCACTATTTTTACTGCAAAACAGAAACAAAATTGAATTTTCTGGAATTTAAGGATAAGATGTTTGACCTGGCATGCTTTAGTATTCATCAGGTTTATGCCTGGAAACCAAACTTCGACAGGAACAATCTTACCCGATGGGTAAAGAAAGGCTATCTCATCCGGTTAAGGCAGGGGTATTTTGCATTTTCTGCATACAAAGGAAAAAATGATTATGCATTTTATTTTGCCAATCGTATATACCGTCCCTCTTATATCAGCCTGCACACAGCACTGGCATTTTATGGTATGATACCAGAAGCTGTGGTACAGATTTCCAGTGTAACATCACTAAAAACGACTTCATTTACCAATGATTTCGGGCAATATTCCTACCGTAATTTAAAAGAGGCCCTGTTGTTCGGCTATGAATTAAAGCCAATGGCAGACAAACGTACAATCCAATTTGCCACACCGGAAAAAGCCTTGCTTGATTTACTGTACCTGTACCCGTTTTACAACAACACACAGGAAATAGAAGCATTGCGGTTAGATGAAGTGTATATGCATAATGATTTAAGAAAGGATTTATTACAGGAATACAGCACCCTGTTTAAAAGCAAGGCGCTTGACCGCAGGGTAAAACTACTTTTTAAAGTGTACTAACAATGATAAGTATAGAACAGATAAAAAACTATTTCCCCGTACAGGTAAGAGAGAATGCTGTTTTTTACAAGTATATGGTTAAAGAATACTTGCAGTTGCTGATATTAGATTATTTGTCATCCACCCATTATGTACAGAAAACCGTTTTTATTGGTGGCACTAATCTTCGCCTGGTAAAGGGCATAGACCGTTTTTCAGAAGATTTGGATTTTGACTGTAAAAATTTTTCCGCACAGGAGTTTACGGAAATGACAGATGCAGTTATACTGTTTTTACTACGTTCGGGCTGGCGTGTTGTAACAAGAGAGAAGGAAAGCCCCAAGGTCACTGCTTTCAGGCGAAATCTCCATTTTCCTGAATTACTTTTTGATATGGGATTAAGCGGGCATAAAGACGAGCGTTTTCTTATAAAGGTAGAAAGTCAGGACCAGGGAACCGTATATGAACCTGTTATTGTTAATGTAAGCGGCTGCGGTTTCTTCTTTCCGTTTCCTGTACCGTCAGACGGCGTATTGAGCGGCATGAAGATAGCCGCGATGTTATCCCGCTCGAAAGGGCGCGACTTCTACGACCTGATGTTTTTGCTGGCACAGACAAAACCGGATTATGAATTTCTCGCTAAACGTTGCGGTATTAATAACCTGCAGGAGTTCAAAGAAGCCGCAAAAGAACGGATTAAAAAAATAGACCTGAAAGTGAAACAAAAAGATTTTGAACACCTGCTTTTCAATAAAGCCAATAGCGAGAAAATTTTGCGGTTTGCCAGTTTTATAGAAGCGTTGAAAGAAGAACATTCCTGAACAGCGCCACTACACCGGTCAAAAAGGGAATCGTCCATCTTCTTAAAATCATACGGACTGTTTTTGTTGCCGCCGACAAATGGTTTCTGACAGTGTTTTGTGAAAGTTGCAGCCGCTCGGCAATTTCATGGTAACTCAGTCCGGCAAGCTTATTGAGTTCATATACCGTTCGTTGCTGGGCTGGCAGACTTCGTAGGGCTTCCTGAATCAGTCTTTCGTTTTCGTGTGCCGCAATGGTTTCTTCTGTGTTGTTTTGTTTTAGGGCGATGGTTTGTACAACCGAATGTAATAGCTGCCGGTTCTGCGCTATCTTTTTTAATCGGGTATAAATGGCGTTGTAGGTTATGGTAAAAAGATAAGCCTCCGGATCATTGATCTCATCCAATTTTGATCGGGACTGCCAGATGGAAAGAAATACATCCTGAACAATTTCCTCAGCGTCCGTTTCAGATTTTAGCATTTTGAGCGCTGTTCTGAATATCCGTTCTTTGTAGGTTTCAAAAAAGTCCTCAAACCCACTCCCGTCACCCTGTGCGAGGGAAATAAAAAACAGTTTGATATTGAAGTCAGACTGAATGGGCATAAGCAGGTTAATATCCTTTGGAAACTTTACAAACTAACTAAAACAGCGTCTACACATTAATCATTGCTTCCGGCAAGGTATTCATTTTGCCCGAAAATGTGGCAAAGTTTTATGCGCTCTTGTGAATAATGACAGAACTATGATAGGCTTTTATTTTCTTAATTCATCCGTCTTAGCTTCTCTCCTTCCTTCACCAACGCCCAAAATCTGACGACGTCCGTAGGATAGGGTATCTGCAGCAAGTGTGTTTCGGATGATGATGTTTGCCTATTAAGTTGCACCGGGGTCTTCATGCCGGGCAACGGCGGAAAGCTAAGAGACCCTGGTACCGCAGGGTCCGCCGGGGGTCTCAACCCCTGCACAATTGCTCAGTTGTGAAGACCCCGGCGGGACAGATAGCGATTGTTGAAGCATAAATTTCTTCACGCAACAAAGTTTTATATTGTATACAACTTAGGTTTAATTTCGTAAAATTGATTGCTTAGGTGCTCAGAATAATGGACTAATAAAGTGAATAGTCATTCAAAAAAGCATCCCTTCTAATCTCGTCGTTTTATGTGTTCTATGAACTTTTTTTAATAATCACGAGACGATTTGTTTTCTATTTTTCTTTACTTAGTTTCAGAATACCCAATGAATTTGGTACATGGAAGTCGGGTACTGCAGTTTTGGGATCTATCCAGGTAAGCCAGTTTTCAATGGTAAATGAATTACGCCTGCTAAATTCCGTGCGGTAGGCACCAAAGTATATGCTATTACTGCCTGATAGGTTAAGGATGAATTTGAGAGGAATAGCCCCTTCTATAGTATATCCGTGGCTGTTACTATCCGTGGCAATGCTAAAACCTTCTGGCGGTTCCCAATTAAAATTGAATTGCCGGTAGTATTGTGCAGCGTATGACAGTACCCTGCCTTTTGCATCCATCTCAAAACAATAGTATTCGCTCATGTCGTTTTTCTTAGAGAAAAACAATTCCGCCCGGTCTTCTTTTTCAATATCCCGTTCGGTAGAGAAATTGGGTTCAACCAATATTTCATTGTCTTTGATGTTGAAATAAAAATACAAATATTTAGTATCTTTTAATATAGACAAGGAAGTTTCTGGCGAAACTTCCTTGTTCCATGGATTTGTAAATGATGTGATGCGTGTGGCGTGCGACCACGCTTCTTCAGTATCTTGGGCATCTACCCTAATTAAACTATCAGGAATGATGTTTACTTTATATTGAGAATGGCAATTGCACGCCTGAAGTGTTATGGCAAACAGAATGACGAATAACTTTCTCATTTCTTATTAAACGGTTTACTCAATTTTATAATAGGAGTTTCACCGTTTATATCCAGTCGCACAGCGCCAATCCGTTCTGCTCCACCACGCCAGCCTTCGCGTGCATTGAAGTACATCAGCAGAGCGTTATCCCAACGTACTACATCCAACTGGTAAATAATTGCAGAGCGCCAGGGGATGGATGGATCTGGCTTAACGATAGGGTTGCAATTTGCTTCTTCCCAATGTAAGCCATCTCTACTGATAAGCATCCGGATTTCGGAACGCGACTTCTCCTCTTTATCAATATAGATAGGATTGTAAAAAGCCATGTACCCATCTTTATAACCAAATACTTTGAATCCACCACAGCCATAGTTTCTGTATGGAAGGTGTGTATCAGGTGCTAAAACAGGCTCCTCTTTTTTTACAAACGGGCCAAGTGGATTATCCGCTTCTGCACAAAAAATGTATTTGGGTTCTCCGTAACCAGCATCCTTCAAAAAAACCATCCCGGCGCTGTAATACATTCGGTAGCGGCCATCCGGCAATTGAATTACACATGGATTACGAGCTTCTATTCCTGATCCTTCGCGCTCCTTTGGCAGGTCGGGTGTGATTAGGTCAACAGGCTCCGACCAATGTATAAAATCTGTTGTTGTACGTGCCCTTATTATTGTTCCGTATTTTTTCTTCAGTTCTTCATTGCCGATAGCTTTCGTTGTGGCAGTGTAATACTGTATCCATCGGTCTCCATCACTAAACAGGTATTGTATACCTACTTCACCCTCTTCCCTGAACACTTCTTTCCAACTAA
>JADZFY010000302.1 GCA_020854215.1 Chitinophagaceae bacterium
ACCATGTAGTGGTCATCCACAATAAATACACTTGCTTTCAATTATAGTACCTTTTAATATTTTGTCACAAAGGCACGAAGTATTTTTTTCTTCTTTGTGTCTCCACCTCAGCGGAGGGGTTCGTGTCTTTGTGGCCTAATCATTTCAAACCCCAATCTCAATCATCACTGATGTGCCATTTCCAAGGGCTGAATTTACATCTAATTTTCCTTTCAAAAATTCAACCCGGTTTTGAATACTGTTCCAACCCATACCTGTTGATTGCTTCAGCATAGCCGTATCAAAACCCTTTCCATCATCTTCAACGGTAATAGCCAGTTGTTTTTCGGACGGAGAAAAATGCAATTGCACCAACACATTCTTAGCAGCCGCATGTTTTATGGAATTGTTGACCAGTTCCTGCACAATTCTGTAAATGGTCACGGCAGTTGTTTGTTCAATAGATGCCTGCTCCATACCAATACTCTGGTAATTGATTTGCAATACACCGCTCCGTTCAATATCATTACAAAATTCTTTCAAACCGGCATCCAATCCGTATTTCACCAAAATTTCCGGCATCATATTATGGGCCACCCGGCGCATTTCTTTAATGGAACTGTCCAGCATATCCATGCTGCGTTCAAATGCCTGTGCATTATCAGGCGTCATGATTAAGTTTCCTTTCATATTGCTGAGTGAGTATTTGATTCCGCTTAACATACCGCCCAATCCATCGTGCAGGTCTTTGGCAAGGCGGGTACGTTCTTGTTCTTCGCCTTTGAGCACAGCTTCGGTGGCGGTTAATTGTTTTTCTGTTTCAAGCTCATCAATTCTTGCCTGCTGCAATTTTTGTTTGCTTTTATAATTGCGATAAGTAAGTAAAGAAATTAAAATAATGGCAATGGAACCCACAATTAAAAAATAATTGAGCGCAGATTTTTGTTTCAGTTGCGACCGTTGCAATTGTATTTGAGTTTCTTTTTTTTGTGTTTCATATTTTGTCTCGAACTCAGTGGATAACTTTAGTAAACTATCAGCGTTAATACTGTCACGCAGCGCATCTTCCTTTTCCTCAAATTGATGTGCTGTAGCAAAATCCTGGCTGGCATAAGAAATATCGGCCAACAAGTTATATATTTTCAGTGTTTGCTTACGAATATCATTGTTCAAAGCAATAGCAAGTGCTGAATCTGCATACAGTCTTGCCCGGGAATAATTTTTCTTTTCTAAATAGTACAGGCCGATCCCTTTTAAAGCAATAGCCTGCGTTTCTGCCAAATCCATTTCTTTGGCAATTAAAAAAGACTTTTCAAAATTTGTTTTGGCATCTTCCAGTCTTCCAGACTTATAGTGAATATCACCCAGGTTAAGCAACACAGCAGATTCAGTGTACCGGTCACTAATTCGCCGGCTTATTTGCAATGCTTTTGTAAAATATATATCAGCAGAATCCAATTTTTTAATAGAGGTATAAACAATTCCAAGATTACTTAAGCAATAAGATTGGTTTAAAGGATCATCCACCTCTTTGCTGAAAATGTCAAGGCCCTTTTTGCCATATTCAATTGCTTTTTGATACTGGGTTAAATCCGTATAAATATTCTGAATGGTGCTGTACGCAATACCCAGCATACGTTTGTTTCCCAGTTTATCTAAAATGGGCAACACCTGCAAATAATAGTAAAGAGCTGAATCCTCTTTTGAAATCATGTGAAATGAATTGGCTGTATTGAAAGTGGCCTTGGCAATGGATAGTTCATCTTTCGTTTCTTTTGCCAGCTCCAGTGCTTTTTTATTCAGGAGCAGCGATGAATCAAACCTGCCCTGCATATTAAGTACAGCCGTATAATAAGAGGCGAATTTTATTTCACCGGGTTTATACCTGATTTTTTGACTGAGCTGCAAAGATTGATGATAGTATTGCTTGGATGTTTCCGGAGCAGATCGCTCATATTGTTCCCCAATATGGAGAAGTAACATTACTTTACCGGTATCTTCTTTTGCGTTTTTTAATACCTGCAACATACTATCAATGGCCCTATTATCCTGGGCATGGCTGCAATAAGAGCTTGAAACAATAAAGAGTACTACCAAAATTTTTCTCATTCTCTAAAATACATTTTTCCAAACACTGCAAATAAAAACGATTAAATATTGCTGTCCCCTCATCTTTTTTAATGATTTTTTATAGCTGCAGCATTAAAAATCCTCTTTTTAGATGATAGAAGGAACTAAACAACCCTTTTAGTTTTACCCTTAAAATATTAAAAAATGAAAATATCTCTTCTTATTGTAACCAGCATGATCGGTACAGCTCTTTTTGCCCAAACAAGAAACATTTACGGGCTGCTTAAAAAAAGTGATGGTGCAATTATTAAAGGCGCTGGTACTGCAAGAGGGTATGAAGGTCAAATAATCATTCAAAATTATACAGGTGGTACAGACAATACCGCTACTATCGAACTGGAAGTGTCCACAGGTGCTTATGTAGGCGAACTTCGCATCCTGATGAATAGCAGCACAGCCCAGTCCGGAGTTCAGACGCAGGTGCCGGCTGCAAAAAAGCCTTCAATATCACCCGCTACAACTATGAATAAAAACAAGGAGACAACATCATCAATCAATAAAATGGCAACACTGGTACGCCCCCTCAGCTTAGCCAGCACAGAAGTATCGGTGGTGGAAAATAAAACAGCGGGCCTGCCAGGAAAAATAATGAGCAAAATTTTATTGCAGGAGGTGCAAGTGTTAAGCTGCACCGATGATGTAGCCACCGGCAAAAGCAAAATTAAACTGAAAGCCAAACGTATTGGCTGGACCTATTACAGCTATGAAACGACCAGTGGAAAAATAAGCAACATCAGCAAATCGGGCTGGG
This sequence comes from Chitinophagaceae bacterium, assembly GCA_020854215.1. GTDB lineage: Bacteria > Bacteroidota > Bacteroidia > Chitinophagales > Chitinophagaceae > Agriterribacter. The sequence continues at coordinate 2,861 of JADZFY010000302.1, forward strand.
ATACGACCGCCGGAACTGCATGGAATAATTTTTAAATAATTCATCATGCAAAGACAATTTTTTTTCTGCTTCTTGTTGACAGCAACAATTTTTGCAAGCTGCAAAACTGTAGCAGTTACCGGCCGCAAGCAAATCAATCTGGTGCCCAATGCGCTCATCACTGCTCTTGCATTTACAGAGTACGACTCGGTAGTAACACATAGCGCCACCCTTTCTCAAAATGATGAACGAGCACAAATGGTAAAAAGAGTTGGAACAAAAATTCAACAGGCAGTAGAAAGGTATATGCAGCAAAACAACCTGGACAAAGAACTGAAAAATTTTAAATGGGATTATAATACCATTGATGACAATACAGTGAATGCCTGGTGTATGCCGGGAGGTAAAGTAGTTGTTTATACAGGTCTGTTGCCTTATAC
>JADZFY010000303.1 GCA_020854215.1 Chitinophagaceae bacterium
AAAAAAGCTAAAGTTACGGCTTCAGTTCAACTTCACACTATCCGGGTTAACCCGATTGGTATCAGTATCCACTTTCTTGTTGAGCGGAAGAACAAACCGTTTGGCTTCCTTTCCATTTGTTACGATATGCACATTTTGTATGGCATCTATTGCCGGTAATAAAATCTCAAATGAACTGATGAGCCCCGGCTTTACTGCTTCCTTTCCGGGTTCGCAGGATCTCAACGATGTAGGATTTTCTATGGAATACTGTCCCAGCAATTTTCCATTGGCATCAAAATATTTAACGGCAAAAGGCAGCGTTGTTTTTTCTTCAGAGAGATAGGGAATTTTTCCCGCCCTAATGGCTGTAAAGCTGGTATCTACCTGGTATTGCTGTCCATCGAAAGTAGCCCGAACCGCCCAATGAGAAGATGCAGGATTGATGGTAGCAGACGGGTTAAATATTCCTTTCAGACTGTCAATTTTATCCAGTGCCACTTCCACTTCTTTTTTGGATTTGTCTTTTTCCTGCCCGCAGGATGTTATTAAACCACCAAATGCGAGTATTATTAATAGGATGAAATATTTTTTCATAAAAAATAATTTGGTCATGATTAGTCAGTTGCTGTTTGCAATAAGGTGTACAATATCCTGGTTTTACAGGGTTGGTCGTAATTGTTGAGTGGCGTTCCGGACGAGCGCATGGGGCAGGAATTATTACAAATCCGGTACCAATCCTGACTGCCCATTTTCTGAACGTCGGCCGTTGTTTTATTATAACCTGGAGCAGCCGCTTCGGCATCCGATTTATTATCCCAGTTATTCGGAAAATCGGCTTCCTCCCAGTGGCTGGCGCTGTTGGCATCATATTCATCTGCCAGCCGATACAGCGAGTGTCCGCTTTCGTGTAGCATTGTACCTCTTACATAATATTCTGCAGAAAAATAACCGCTGCCCGCCTGATCGCGTATATCATGGAAGTGCAGTATCACTTTTCCCTGGGCAAAGGAAAGATTAGCAGAATTGGAAGGTAGTACATGCGACAATCCGCTGTCAAAATCGCGGGCAATAGCAGTAACCGGATTGATAAAGAAATTATACGATCCGCGAAACCGCCTTACCCAGTCTTCCTGGTGAAAGGTGGAATCAATTTGTGAGCCAACGGAAGTATAGAACAGGTTCATCCTGCTGTTCATACTGGTATCCGGGATGAAGACGACGTTCAGCACATTATCCTGGTTGCCTACCACGTACACCGGTGCAGGCATGTTGGTTACGGGATAAGGCCGGGTAGCAAAGGTAATCGTATGATTATAGGTTTTGGAATTGCCCTTCACCTGAAAGCGATAGGTAACCAGTTTATTAGAACCATACCCGGCGCTTTTGGTAAAAGTTAGTGGAAATGTTGGCGAGTTCCAGGTTTGAATTTCCGTTTCGGGAGTGGTAGCTGAGAGATCGCCGGCACTGTTAACTGTTGCTACAAATTCAAACAATTTCACTTCAGATACGTTGCCGTCTATTTTTCGAAGGGTAAAACTTACAGCATCGGAACCTGAAGGATAGATGGGCGAATGAATGGCAAAGGTTTCCGGATTCTGCTTACAGGCGATTGCCAACGGAAGGCAAAGCACCAGGAATAACCTATGATGATACCTGCGAATCGAATTCATAACCAGCAATTTTATTAAATGAATAATATGGAACCCTGTACTCAGGGATACTGCCTGTTATAACCTGTAAAGTGCTTTTTGTTACCGTCCTGCGCATTAGTCAATGCAAGGGTTGGACACAGCGCCAGGAAACTATACCCGTTGTTGTTTCAAATTGGGAAGAAATCCGGTAATTAACCCAATTAATGGCAGGAATGAACAAATTTTATATACGTATTCAATACTGGTGATATCAGCCAGCTTGCCCAGTAAAGCCGATCCTATGCCGCCCATCCCGAATGCAAATCCAAAAAACAATCCTGAAACCATGCCTACCTTGCCTGGCAGTAGTTCCTGCGCATAAACGAGAATTGCTGAAAATGCGGAAGCGAGTATCACGCCAATAATAAATATCAGTATGCCCGTCCAGAAAAGATTTGCATAAGGCAGGATCAATGAAAACGGTGCTACCCCCAATATAGATCCCCAGATTACATATTTACGTCCAATTCTGTCGCCGATAGGCCCGCCTGCGAGCGTACCTGCTGCTACTGCAGCCAGGAATATAAAAAGATAGAGTTGCGATTGTTGTATGCTTACGCCAAACCGGTCCATCACATAAAAAGTAAAATACGAACTGATGCCGGCCATATAAAAATACTTGGAGAAAATCAGTAAGAGGAGAATAATGATAGAGGTAGTTATTTTAGATTTGGACAAGTGTTGCGGGATGACTGCGCGGTTTACCTTTTTGTTGATAAGCTGGAAATTGACATGATACCAAAGCCCTACTCTCCACAAAACAAAAATAGCGAGGAGTGCAATTATAGAAAACCAGGAAATACTGTGTCGTCCAAATGGCAAAACGATGAAAGCCGCCAGTAACGGGCCAATTGCCGAACCGGCGTTTCCGCCCACCTGAAAAATAGATTGCGCCAATCCGCGTCTCGGCCCTGCGGCGAGATAGGCCACTTTGGAGGCTTCGGGATGAAACACCGATGAGCCTACTCCAATCAACCCCACCGAAACCAGCACGCCGGGGAAATTACCCACGTTAGCCAACAACATCAAACCGGTAAGTGTAAACGTCATTCCGGTGGCTAATGAAAAAGGCTGCGGCTTTTTATCAGTATAGGTTCCAACCAGTGGCTGAAGGATGGAGGCAGCCATTTGAAAAGTTAGAGTGATCAAACCCACTTGTACAAAATTCAGCGAAAAAGCATCTCTGAGTTGCGGATAAATTGCCGGTATTACAGATTGTATGGTATCGTTTAATAAGTGGGAAAAACTAATGGCAAACAGAATGGGAAAAACCGTTTGCTGTGTAGAATGTCCTATGTTGATGGCCGTTTTACTTCCTTCATCTGAACTCATTGTTTCTAATTCCTTTAAGCAGGCAAAATTAACGCTTTCGCATTTACCTGTTGCCAACTGGGGTGTTTCAGCTCATTCATTAAAATTCTCCTGCGCGAACGCACTCACGCCAGTCCACATCGCTTCAAAAATGCATTGGTGAAAACTTTTCTTTCCGCCTCGCCCAGCAGCGCATGTCTGCAACCGATCCATTTGTCTACGGCTTCATCACCATACATTCTTCTGATCCGTTGCGGAGTAAGATTGAAATTCATCTTCCCCCAATGTAAAGTATAGGGAATTTGCTTTTCTTCAAGCCTGTCCCACAACTTTTGATAAAAACTCCGGGCTGCATCTGAATCTACGCCATCCAGTTCCAGGATGCATGTCTTTTCAAATTTTGTGAAACCCAGTAAGGCGGCGGTGCCTTTCACAAACCTTAATGCAAGTCCTCCCGGAAAGGGTGTTTGCCGGTTAATCGCTATTACTTCATCCACTACCCTGCTGGCATTCTCCGCTGCAATGCCAATCGCGGCACTAATGGCCTTACCTCTGAATTTTGTATTGCTAAAAGTTTCTCCAATTGTTCCGAATGCATCAGTGGCCGACTTAAAAGCAAGGGGAAACATCACATTTACTAACGCCGGGATCAGCACGGCTGACCAGTTGGACGGAAGCCCGTCTATAATTGTTTCCACCACACCTAAGGTATTATCGCCATATTGAAATCCATGGTCATCTCTTTCCCGTTTGGGATAGTCGGGAGTATAGGGCATTTTATACATGGTCTTTAAGTACACCCCTTTCTCTTTGTTTTCCTTTTCAAATTTGTGTGGATTAATGATTACTTCAAAATGATAGAGCTGTTTATCCGGCCCATCCGGCGGATAGGGAAGTTTTAATTCTATTCCGGAAAAGTCGAGTTGATCTATTGCTTTAATCAGATCGTCGTCATATTTAATTTGATCGGCACGTTGTTCCGCCAATAGAAATACGGGTTCTGTTTCTATCATCACGCTATGGATAAATCCAAAGCTGCCGAAGCTGACCACTGTAGCATTAAACATATCATCATCACGAATCAGTTCGGCACCCATCCATACCATGAACTTTTCAGAAACCACCGGGTTCGAAGCCTTTTCGAGCCAGATGTGACGCGTAGGAGAAACCACGAGATGGATACCCACAATAGCATCATGCACTGCGCCAACCCTGTATGCCGATCCGTGTGTTCCTGTTGCGGTGGCGCCCACAATGGATTGCCCGTTACTGGCACCGGAAGCCTTTATGGATCGTTTGGGATTGGCATCCTTTTCTAATTTTTCATTGAGATCAAGGATACTCATGCCGCATTGTACCAGAAAAAGATCAGCAGACTGTTTACCGCTGTTTACATAATCGTCTGACACGTATTGCTGAGGGATCCAAAACGATAGCCGTAAAGCTTTTGTATCTACAACGCCACCATCACAAACGGCCACATCAGAAAATGACCACCCGTTTCCCATAGCACGCAAGGCAATATTATTTTCGACAGCATACCTAATTAACCATTGAAAATTAGCTGTGGTTTGACGGTATTGATCTGCAGGTGATGTGAACTGAAACGGGATCCTCAATTTAAAGGACGCCCCTTTCTTGAAGCGATGGGTAAAGTTTTGATGACCATTTTCCCAGTCAGTGATGTCCAGTTTTTCTATTCCATCCGGTAATTTGATATTGTCGGGCATATCAAAAAGATTTTATGTTGGTTACCTGCTGCCTAAGGAATCCGTTGGCGGACTATAGGGTGCACAACACCACTCCACCCGTTGGGGAATAACAATACCGAGCGTAACCGTAGAAAGTAGCGTGAATGCGAGATTAGTCTTTACCACCACTTTATTGAGATGATTAAACCGGGGATCACAGCCCGGATTGATGTCTTTAGGTTGTACCAAACCCCATGCATAGCTCCAGGTGGTTTTCTGATAAACGGTATTATTGGCAAAGGTATCGCAGTCGTACTTACTGATCACTTTTGTAGTGCTGCAGCTTTGAGTGAGCAGAAAAAGGCAAATTAATACCCTTCCACAAATTGGGAAGATGCCTCCTGTTGAACCGGGGTAATTCAAACGGTGCATATACATTTTTTTAATAAAAAATAAAATGTCTGCCTGTATGAACTGATCAGCGAGAACGTCTGAACCTACACGGGTTTTCAAAGATAAAACAATAGAATGACATCTGCCAGGGCAGTCGCCTCCGAAGTTTTTTCAGGTGGATGGAGACGATTCACCGGAACTTCAGAACCAGAACTACCGGTTTTTCGCAGACAAAAAATCCGGCTTTGTTTGAACAAATGCTATCGTACGAAAAACGAATAACCGCAAAGAATACACTAAGTGTACGCTAAGAGCGCAAAGTCATTTGTATTCTTTTCGTATCCTTTGCGGGCTTTACGGTTATAGATGAAATGGACGCAAAGTTATTCCATCGGATATTTATAATGCCTGCTGTTGAACCGGGGTAATTCAAACGGAGCAAATACATTTTTTTCATAAAAAATAAAATGCCTGCTACCGGTTTTTCCCAGACAAAAAATCCAGCTTTGTTTGAACAAATGCTATCGCACGAAAAACGAATAACCGCAAAGAATACACTAAGTGTACGCTAAGAGCGCAAAGTCATTTGTATTCTTTTCGTATCCTTTGCGGGCTTTGCGGTTATAGATGAAATGGAAGTGATTTAGTTTTCTTTTTTCTGGTACACTTTTACGTAATCCACAATAAAAACATCCGGAAAAACGGTGTGTTTTATTTCTTCCATCCTGGAAGGATATTCCATGCTCAGTATCATATACTCCTCAATATGAGATATGCCCTGTGTAACCTCATAAAACTTATACCCGTCAATGTAAAAGATATATTTTTCAGGCGTCCATTCCACCGCAAAAGTGTGAAAGCCTTCGCTCACTCCCTTCAGATAGCTCTGCATGCCGCGGGTGGTTTGCTGATTGGGCCCATAAGCCCAATGCACATTATGCGAAACAATATCGGTACCTAATTTTTTAAAAAATTCAAAAATGTCAATCTCTGCACCGTATTGCGCAGGGTCCTCCCCTTTTGAAATCTCCGTTGACTGGATCCAGAATGCAGCCCATACACCCGGTGATTTTTGCAGTTGTGCCCGGCACTCATAGTATCCGTATTTACTCATAAACAATCCCTGGGTACCAACTGCACTTCCCAACAGGCTGTCTCCCTTTTTCAACGCATATAATTTCAGATACCCGTCTTCCACTTTAATGGCGTCTTCCGAAACATAAGCAATAGCCCGTTGGCCAATGCCACGTGGCGCCCATTTTTTTGGATTCAGCTTATTTCCTTTAAACTCATCCTTCCATACCAACTTATAGCCAAGTTTTTTGGGTGTGTAGTGTATATCCGACATGGGAGGCTGGGCAGGTCTTTGCGCCAGACAGACTCCGGCAGTCAACGAACACAGAAGAAAAAAAAAGGCAATTCTCATAACAGAAAAAGTGTAAAGATTTTATTCAGGGTGCAATATAGTTCCTGTCAGGTACTTAGCAATGGTTTTGTTTGCAGCAATTGCTGTGTTGAAATTGTATTTGTGTCCATAAGTATTTTTATTGGGTTAATTCGTTAATTGCCTTTTCAATTCTTTTCGTTCTTGTTTCTTCCGTTTTGGCTTCCGTTACTAACAACGCTATTGCTTTTTTCCTGCTTGGCGGAAGTTTGTCAAACGCTACTTTTGCCGTTTTGTTTTTGGTTAACGCAGTTTGCAGTTCGGCAGGCAATTCTACTGTTCTTGGTTCAGTGTCCAATGCTATGGTTACTTCCAATGTGTCGCCGCCTTTTAGCGTCTTACCATTTTTGTCTTGCCGTTTTCTGCCGTCTTTTTGCCGTGCGTTGGCTTGGTTTATTTTTCAATTATTTTCCAGTGTCCTGTTTTGTCGCTGCCGATGCGTTCTATGATACCCAATTTTTTAAGTTCCTGAATATGTCGTTTTATTGTTGCGGCGGAATAGCATGTCTTTTCAGCAAGTTTAGCGTAATTCGCTTTTGGGTTTTGTCGTAACTGTTTCAAGATGTTTGCTTTTACCGAGCCCGCCCCGACATTTCGGGGGTCATTTACAAGGTCATTTTCTGCTTTTACAGGGTCATTTTGCTTGTTTACGAGAACAATTACAGGTTCAGCAAACTGAATGTGCATTTCTCGGTTTTTCAGCGAATAATTTTCTTTGAACAATAAGCTTGAAAGAAAACGAAGAAGAAACTTTTCCGTTTTGTAAATGCCTTTTGATAAATCTTCGTAGTTGGCTCTTACAAGTGCGTTGCGGAAATACCAAGAATTTTTGGCAAACAAATCATTATTCACTTCCTTAAAACCCAATTTTCGCAAATACTTGATTAAGAAAATGGCAGTTGTTCGTGTGTTGCCTTCGCCAAAAACGTGGATTTGCCACAAGTAGGAAATGAAGTGTGCAATGTGTTCAATAATTTCTTGTTCGCTTAATCCTTTGTAACTAAATTTTTTCTCTTGCTCAAAATCATATTCTAATGTTGTTTTCAAACTGTCGGCACTTGCATAGAGAATCGTTTCGCCATTCAAAACCCATTCTCTTTTTGTGATGTTGTAATCACGAATTTTTCCCGCAAACTTGTAAATGCCTGTGAACAATCTGCGATGAATAGCCAAATATTCGGCTGGTGAAAAAGTGAAAGTTTGTTCACTCAACATTTCGGCAATACGTGCTGAAACTTTATCAGCTTCTTCGGTGCGGTCTTCGTTTGTCTTGGTTGGGTGTTGTTGGTAGTAACTGTCAATGCGTTTCTTTACCTCATCAATGGTAATATCGCCTTCAATGTTTTGTTTGGCGGTTTCAATCAAGTAGTCAGACGGTTTTAACCCGTCCACTTGTTGCAAGCCGATAGCCGTTTTCCAAACTTTTGCTTTTTCTGCTTTGTTTGGTTCGCCTTGTCTTAGATATTCATCAAAGTTTTCCATTTTCTATTCTTTTACAACAGTTAAGCCTAACTTTTGCCAAAGGCTTTTTTCTACCGTCTAGTTTCTCCAAAATAGTTTCTGGAACGTGAATACCTGTGTTGTTCCCTGTTTGAACGATTGTGGTTTTATATTTTATTTCCATATTAATATAACTGGGCGGTGCTTCGTTTAAGCCCTATATGTTAGCTGCCGCCTTGTTCGCCAAACTTTTTCATCATGTCGTCAAGCGAAATTGTTTTTTTATTTTTTTCTTCGTCAGTCAAGTTCTTGTACTCGTCAACAGTCTTTTGAATTGAGTCAAGCTGTTCTTGGATTTCTTCCTGTTCGTAACCGCAAAATGTCATTTCATATAAGCAATGAGCAATTATTTCCAGTTCGCTAAAATTATTTTTAGTTTCTGGTGCCAATTCCATTCCAAGCCAGTTTTCCCATTTAACAAACTCCATTGCGTAGCTGTCAGTAATTGAATTTTGCTCTGGTATTCGTTTTCTTCCTGAAACGTCCGCATATGCAGATTTAACTTTTTCATCTGAATCCGATTCATATTCGGTCAACACAATTAGCATGTCATTGTCAACTGGCTGTAGGTTATGCAGTGTCTCAAATACTTTTCGGTATTCGTCAATGATTTCATTTTGGTCAGGGTATAAGTCCAGCAATGTCAGCTCTATGCTTAACCAATGATGGGATTTTATCAGGTCGTTAAATTTCACTTTGCAAATATTAGTGTGTGTCAAATTGGTGGCAGCTAACGGTAAATATATGCGTAGTGGTGAGGTTAGAGCCATTATCGCATCAGCCTGTCACGAAGTCTAATCATGTCTTGCGTGTTGTAAACTGAGCGGAAACGTTTTGCTTTAAGTCCGTCATAAAGTGGTCTGTCTCCAGTCCATAAGTAGCCTTTCAAAAATCTTGTCAATGCAACAAAGTCTGAGTCATCAATATCTATGTCGGAAGACAAGAATTCTGCCTTTTCCCAGTCGCTTTGTGGTATAAGTTCTTCGTTTATGAAAGTTAGTTTTGTTAACAATTTTTCGTAAGCAGTTTCTAATTCTTCATCGGTCAACCCTGAAATTTTTATGAGCCTGTTCCAATGTTTCCGGATTTCAAAACGCATATAATTGTTGCTGTAAAAATCAAGAATGTTTTCAGAATTAAAAAGGAGGTCGCCGATTGTCCCTTGGGAATTGAGTAGACAAGAGAAAATAATGTTAGTGTCAACAATTATTTTCTTCATTTAATAAAGCGTTTACGGTTCTTTTTCCACCAGCCTTTTTTTACTTCACTTGCAAGTTTGTCAACTTGCTCCTGTGTAGCCTTTGAATTAGCTGTAGCTTCCTTGTAGACAAGGTAATCAACAAGTCTTTGTAAGCCCGTCGTGTCCACCGAGGCAGGCAGACGAATAATAACTTCTCTGGATGTTCTTTCTATCAACATGCTTTGTCTGCTTTTAATTGTAAAACTAAATAATTCGTCTTTCTTGACCTAACGGAATGCGGCACCCACGAATGGCGATGCTGGTTCAACGGTAAAGCATTGGCGATGGCAGGGCATTTGAAAATCGTCAGTCCGAACCGAAGCCAAATAGAATTACCGATGGTGAAGATAACCACAAAAGCTAAATTATTAATGTCAGACTGGAACTGAAGCTGAATAGCGAACTGTAGCTGATGGTTTGTCCATCGTCCCCTGCTTTTACCAATTCACCTTTTACAAGCAGCCGTGTTCGTCATTGCTTTTCTGTTATTATTCGTAATTCAGTTAACACTTTGTTCCCCTCTTCAAATAATTTTAGCCATTCAGAAGAGTTGTTTTTAAAGTTTTTCACATTGTCTTTTCCTGTAAAATTGCCTTTGTTAGTTAAGAGATAAAATTTTACCTGGTCTGTTGTCGTTAGGTCAGTTGTTTCAGTTCTTGTAGCTTTGTCAAGATAAGTCTGTGCTAAATTTACAAATTGTTTTGCTGCACTATTTACGTTTTGATGTTGACCACCACCGATAACGCCACCACCAGAACTTAAATATAAACTTGCGTCACCTGTCTGATATGAAACTGTTGTTGCTGTTGCACCCCCCATTTCCCAGTCCATTATTACTCCGTAGACAACGGTCTTGTCACTCTGCAAGGAAAGCCCAAGTTGTTCAGGTGTCACACTAAATGCCATTGCCCTCAAATCGCCAAATGTATTTGTCTTTGTGTGATACACTTTCGGACTTGTGGTGTCGCTGTCGGTTTGCGTCTGCGTGTTGTCAGATTTCGTTTTGTATTGGAAACTTGTGAAATAGAAAATAAGTCCACCTGCTAAAATTATTCCGATTATAATGTATGTCATTTTCATTGTCTGTATGTTAGCTGTAGGGTTGTTCTATCTAGTCTTCGTATCGTGTTTGCACATTTGTCAAACTCAATGACCGCTTCCTTATATGTAGGCCGCTCGTGAAATCTGACTTTGCACATACTGCCTAGTTCTGAGCCTAGATATGCATAGTCAATATTTTTATGAATCAGGCCAAAAAACCTCGCTCGAGACAAATCATATCGACAATATGGCGGACCAGCCCAATCTATACGCTTTGTTAACGTAATAATATAACCACCCGTCCGCCATTTTTTTATTACAGTTACATCGCCCGATGCAAACGCTAACAGGTGTAGCAGGTAATATGCAACGATTCCAACTATGATTAGCGTCAAAAAGCTCGCAATGATTTTGACTAACACACCCAAACTTGGTCTATAGAATTGAACAATTGGATAGGCAATCAGTATGCTGACCAATAAATAATTTAAAAACTCCAAGCTAAATGAATACCCGCTCAAAAAAAGAAATATTCCGAATGCTAAAACCACGAGATATATTAGGAAAATCTTTTGTTTCATCATCGAGGGTTTCGAATGGCTGTTAACGTCCGGCGGCTTTGCGATGGTGCGGCATTAGCGAACCGTCAGATGAGTTTTGCACTAAAGATAAAACAGAAATACTGAAAGTTCAGCATTTGCTCGTCACCCCCTACGGCAAGTTTATTGAGAAAACAACGCTGGAACAAAGCAGCAACGGACTTATCGTTAATTACAGCCGCAGCCTGGCTTATATTGCCCTGCACTTTGGAAGTGTGCCACACCAGATCAGCGCGGAAGAGATCAATGCTTATCTGCACAGCATGATGGTGCATGAAAAAACAAAAGAAAAAAACAGCATCGAAAACAAAAACAATGACAACGAAAAAGAGTAAACATCAAAAATTTGGAGAATGAATTAACCGGAGGTTTAAATCGAACCGCCGCCAAACAAATCTGTTTACAGGTACCAAGATAATTGGGCGGCGTGTCGTTTAAACCCTTTATGTTGGAAGCATACCATTTGCATAGCATTATCTGTCTTGACGGCCAATCTTGCTGCTTGGTAAAGAGTCCAGCCGGAATAGCATATTCTTTTAGATGAGGTTTAAAACAAATAAAATTGTTAACCCATTCCACTAATGTTATTGGAAAACTACAACACATTGTTAACCCGTTTATTATAGATGTTTACGATATATCGTATTTTAATTTGTTTTTTTTGTTTAGTTTTAATTAGCTTTGTACTGTCAAATTTGAATAACAAGATGAAGTTAATTGAAGCATTAGAGATAACTGAAAAGCCTCGTGGTTGGTCAAGTAGTAGTTACTATAGATTAAGAAGTGCTGCACACCGACTTTTGAAGTCGAATGATTGTGAAATTGACGTCAATTTTGAAAACCTTGACTCAATCTTAAATACTTTAAGCCTTGATGTCAATTACCAAAATGGGATTTTAAAAAAAAGCAATAGGACTTATAAAACTTATATTGCTGAAGTCAAACGATATATTAAGTATAATTTAAAAAATGAGAAAAAATGGAAAATAAGAAAAGCGGGTTAGGATTTGATGCATTAAAAGCTTTTATAGAGAAGGCTGTTAAACTCGGCAAATACCCTGCTAATACAGCTTCTGGATATTTGGCAGCACTTAAAACTGTCGAAAGAGCATTTTTAACTGAAGAGCCGAAAACAATTGAATATTTATTAAGTCATCTCGAAGAATTGTTTGTTAGGCAAAGTGACTTACAACTTAGCCCTCAAAGTGTCCCCGTATATATTAGTCGGATAAAAAAAGTTTGTAACGATTTTAATACATATGGGACTGATGCAACTGCAATTTACAGATGGAATCGTACTATTAGAAAAAAGGCTTTGAAAAGTCAAGAAGCAAAAGAGGTTAAGCCTGCTAGTAACGATATGAATAATGGCTCTGAATCTTCGGAGAATAATTTCTCTCAGAATCAACAAGTGTCAAACGGCGTAAAGCTTAATACTGTTTCATGGCGGTTAAGGCCAGGAGTAGTTATAAGAATAGAATTACCCGAAGACCTAAATGAAACTGATGTCAAAAAGATTAAGGCACTGCTCAATATTGAACTTGGTCAAGATTTATAGAATATTGCGAATAGTTCAATGGATAGAGCGCCTCCCGTCTTGCCAGAGATGAGTACTTTGAGGAAATGTAGGTTCGAATCCTACTTCGCAAACTTACAAAATAAATGTGATTAAACTAAAGATTGTGTTATGGTTGCTGCCAACACATTGAAAAGTATCCGCAAAGCCCCCTGATAAAGCCCCGTCCTTAAAGAAAGTTACGGCGGTTTGTGGTATACTTTTAAGTTGGCCGACATCGCAGTAATGTTTACCATTAGGGAGAAAGTATCGGTCTTCAGTTTTTCTTGTGGTTGTTACCTGGTTTTGTTTTTTAGTCTTTGCCACCTGGTATTGCTTTAGCGGAGGAGCAGCTATCGGCTGGTGTCTCCACAGGCCTTTCCTTAGTTGGAGATGTTGATCTTAGTCTATTATTTCACTTTAAAAACTTTTTTCTGGAAGCTAAGACAACAAAAAGACAGTACACCACTGTTTTATCACAAGCAAAAAAGGTGTACCGGGTTTTGCCCTAAACTACGGCAAGTTTATTGAGAAAACAACGCTGGAACAAAGCAATAAAGGACTTATCGTTAATTACAGTCGCAGCCTGGCTTATATTGCCCTGCACTTTGGAAGTGTGCCACACCGGATCAGCGCGGAAGAGATCAATGCTTATCTGCACAGCATGATGGTGCATGAAAAAACAAAAGAAAAAAACAGCATCGAAAACAAAAACAATGACAACGAAAAAAAGTAAACACCAAAAATTTGGAGAATGAAATAACCGGAGTATAAACAAGGTCCGCCGTACGAAAAAACCAACCCCTTCTCACTGCATCCTTCACGCATCAGCAGCATTGAAACCCCATATATCTACAACAATCGCTACATTCAACAGAGGTTTAAATCGAACCGCCGCCAAACAAATCTTTTTACACGTACAAAGATAACCGGGCGTAAGCAACCGACCAACCCCATTGAGAAAGATAAACAAGAAAGTATTATAGTTTCGGCTTTTTCCAAAATTGTGGCAACAGTTCCCGGATGTTTGCAGTGGTGTAGAGATGCATGC